>DAIRES010000005.1:46943-50666 GCA_036795465.1 Hyphomonadaceae bacterium | reverse complement strand
CCTGCTCGACCGCGAGACGGAGTGGCGGGTTCCGCCGGATACCGTTGCTGTCCACCGGCTCGATTGCGCGCGCGGAATGTTGGCCAGCTTACGCCAGCTCAAGGCTGCCTTGTCCGCGATCAAGCCGGATATCGTCGTCAGCTTTCTGGTGCGCGCCAATGTGGCGACCGTGATCGCGGCGCGGGCGCTGCGCATCCCCTGCATCATCAGCGAGCGGTCGCAGCTTTCCACACACCTGGAGAACGAGCACCATGGCTTTCGCCGGATCGCTGCCACGGCGGCGCCGCGCCTTGCCTACCCGCTCGCGGATCGGGTGATTGCTGTGTCAAACGGCGTGCGCACAGACCTGGTGAGCAAGTTTGGCGTGAAGCGCGACAGGGTGCAGACAATCTACAACCCTTACGATCTCGACCGAATCCGGCGTGATGCACTGGCTGCGCCGGAGTTCGCCCTGCCCGACCGCTTTCTGGTGAGCGCCGGTCGTCTCGTGAAGCGCAAGGGGTTCGATGACCTGCTGGATGCGTATGCAAAGGCAGATTCCCAATTTCCGCTTTGCATCCTTGGCGAGGGCGCGGAGCGGGACCGGCTGGCTGCACGCATCACAACGATGGGGCTGGAAGGGCGCGTCCGACTGCTTGGATATGCGCGCAATCCCTTTGCAATCCTTGCCCGGGCCGAGATGTTCGTATCGCCGTCGCACTGCGAAGGGTTTCCCAACGCGATCGCAGAAGCGATGGTGCTTGGTGTTCCTGTGGTTTCCACGGATTGCCCATCCGGCCCGGCCGAACTTCTCGATGAGGTCGAAACCATTGGCTTCGATGGGGTGTACCGCGGCAAGTACGGTATGCTGACGCCTGTCGAGCGGCCGGATCTGCTGGCGCGTGGCATCGCACAGATGACTGATCCCACGACCCGCCTGCATTATTCAGAAGCTGCGCGTCGGCGTATGAATGACTTCCGCATCGAGAACATTGCGGCGGAGTTCTGGAGCGTGTTCGACAACGTGCTCGCGCAGGATGTTGTCAGGGTGCGTGGATCGAAACTTCCTGCTCCACCCGAGCACGTGGTTTCCGGGGCCGCGGCCGATCGCGGTTGATCAGGATGGCGTGGTGGCGCTCGGCGATCCGGTCCCAGCTGCCCTCTGCAAGTATTTCCGTCCGTCGCGCCGGGCGCAGACGCTCGAAGTCGCCGGTCGCAAGCCGTTCGGAAAGTTCTTCCACCGAACCGGCCTCGAAGTAGCAACCCGGATCCAGCGAGAGCTCGAGATGCGGGGCAATGCGGGAAACCAGGAGCGGTGCATCGGCGGCTATCGCTTCGAGAACGACCAGTGCGAAGCCTTCCATGTGGGATGGGTGCACAAACAAGGCGGCGTTTGCATAGAGCGTGCGCACCAACGCGGCCGGCAAGGCCCCTGCGAAGACGATGTCCGGTGAAGCCTGTCTTTTCAGTTCGGCCGCGTAAGGGTCGCCATCGGGGCCGCCACCGGCGATGACAAGTTTGAGCCCGTTTGGCGTGGCAGATTTGAAGGCTCGGACCAGCTCGTGAAATCCCTTTGTCGCGTCGAGACGTCCGACGGCGAGGATGTAGCCGCGCGGAGTCACACCGAGTTTTTCGAGAATGTTGTCGGCAGCGGCCGGTTTCGCCTCGGTTGAAACGCCGTTGCGGATTGTGCAGTAGCGGTCCTTGCGCTCCGGGTACTCCGCCGCAAGACTGGCTTCGATCGACCCACTGACGCAGACGACGTCACTCGCGAACCGGGCGATCATGCGTTCTCCGGTCTTCAGGAACCAGCGTCCGAACCGTCCCCATTTTGGCCGGTCATAATCGGTGGCGTGATGCGTCGCCAATACGCGAAAGCCCAGCAGGCGGGCGAGCGGCGCGAAGAATCCTGGCCCGATCGCATGCAGATGAACCACATGCGGATGCAGGAAGAGCCGCGCATAGAGAAGCGCGAGCGGCGTATGGATCAACGTCTCCAGCGCCTTACGACGAGGCGCCCACACGCTGACCACGCGCACATTCCCGAACCGTCCGGGAGAGACGTAGCCCGCGCGGCCAATGACGGTGATATCGAACGTCGTGTCCATGCTCGCAAGCCGTGGGTAGAGCTGCTCGCAGTGTGTCTCGATGCCCCCCATGACATCGGGAATACCCCGCAAGCCGATTGCACAGATTCTCATGGTGAGCCTTCGTGGAAAGAAGAAACAGGTTTCATGACGGCGGCTCCGCTGGCACGGCGTTGGCGCGCATGCGTACGCGAGAGCGCTGCGCGACGAGCCGTCGCCGCGATGAAGCGGTCATCCGCTGTCGCGCTACGGGCGGGGCCGCCTGAACCGCCGGAACTAGCGAGGCGCTGTAGGTGTAGCCGCACAGAAGGCCGTAGAGGATGAGGCCCTCGACCTGCCAGAACGGCATGGTCGCCATGTTCAGAAGAATGAAGCCGATGTGACAGCAGACGAGCTGCCCGCGCAGCGCCCAGTCCCGAATCCGGAGCGCGCGAACGATCATCGCCAGCCATACAACGATGATCAGGAAGGTGCCGGCGATGCCGAATTCGTAGAGATAAGAGACTAGCGTGTTGTGGGCGTAGAGCCCGAACACGTCGACCCAGGAGTCAGCTCCATTGCCGAGCAGCAGGTTGACGTCCGACCCCGCCCTGTACTCGTCAAAATAGGCGTTCCAGAGATACAGCCTGCCGGACATCAGCTGGCGCTCCGAAACGGTGAATTCCTCGGGAGGCCGGATGAGATCACCCGATCCGCTTGCCACGGTGCTTAGATCGGTCAACCGGTCGGCCATCATCATGTTCGCCGCCACGATGGCGCCGGACATGACGAGCAGGCCGACCAGGCTGACCAGGACACGACTGTCCTTGCCTGCGGAGCGGGCGGCGCCAAACACGAAGTATCCGAACGCGATAGGCGCCAGCGCGATCAAAGAGGTGCGATAGTTTGCGGCAAAAATGCCGACGAGACACACGCCGAGCAGTGACAGCCTTACGACGGGGCTGAGCCGTGGCGCGATTGATGCCACCGCGAAACATGTAACGAGCACGATCGAAAATGCGGATTCGTGATTGTAGCCGCCAACATAGCTGATCGATCCATCAGTCTCTGTCGCCTTGCCGACACCAAGGCCGAATGAAAGCAGCTGAAAGACAAGCGGGGGCGCGAAAGACCACAGAAGCAGGCTGAGGATCCTCGCGTCGCCGTCGCGCCGGATGCAATCCTGTATCGCCAGCAACACAACCGCGAAATAGCCCCATTTTACGGTGGTTTCGATGGTTGGCATGAGGACGCCGTTGGCGATGCCGCTGATCGCGATCACGCCGACCAGCGCAAGCAGGATCGGGAATCGTCCGAGCTGTGGTAGCTGCCGGAACAGGATAACGCCGCCAATGACGCAGACGGCGACAGAAGCGAGCGCATTGATGCTTACGCCGCCAACCGAGGTGAAGGTGATCTCGTGATAGGCCTGCATGACAAAGCGCAGCCATATGATCGCCAGCAGAAGCTTGCCGGAAGCATGCGGCGTCTTGCCCATTGCGCGCACGAGCAGGACAAGCAGGAGCGCGGTGACCGGATACAGCACTGCCGCTGGCAGTGAGGGCGACGCCGCCTCAAGCATGGATGTTCCCTGTGTATGCGTCGCCCGGACGTGGGATCGCGTCAGCACTCACGCGCGACAGCAACACCACAGTGAGCGATATTGACCGAAGCGATC
>DAIRES010000005.1:18661-46843 GCA_036795465.1 Hyphomonadaceae bacterium | reverse complement strand
GAGGAACTCAAGCTGGCGGAAAGCCCGGAATGGGCCTCGGCGGCCGACAACGGCAACGGAAAGGCCGATGTTCATCTGGCGGAACTGTCTCCACCCCGACAGATCGCCCCTCTTCAGGACGGCAGCGTAGCGACCGACGCTCCTCCGAACATAATCATGGCCGCAGGTTCCGACGCGATGATCTCGCCCCAGGCGCCTGATGGGCTGGTCGCGGCGGTAGGCGACGCCATCGACATCCGTCGGCGCGGCCTGAGCTATGTGGTTGAAGTCACTGCACAGTCCCAGTCGCCAAAACTGTCGGCGGAAATGGCGAATGGCCTCTCCAACATCTATCTGAGATCGCTCAGCGAAGCGCGCTATGACTCATCCGAGAAGGCCAATGTCTGGCTGAAGGACCGTCTGGACGAATTGAAGCTTGAAGTGGAGCGCAAGCAAGCGGCCACGCAGGCCTACCGCGCGCGCGCAAATCTTCTGACGGCCCAAGGGGTAAGCCTTGTGGAGCAGCAGCTGGCGCAGGTGCAGAGTTCCCTGCTCCAGACCCGTGCGCAATATGCGCAGAAGACTGCTGAACATCGCCTTCTGTCGGATATTTCCGCAAACAAGCAGACCGTCTCCACAATGAACACGCAGGATGACGGCATGCGGGATCTGCGCGCCAAGGAAGCCGATATCGCACAGAAGATCGCTGACCTGCAAAGCCGATACGGGCCTGCGCACCCTTCCCTCGTTCAGGCGCTTGAGGAAAAAGCCGCGCTGGACTCGCGGATTACCGCCGAGATGGCGCGCACCACGTCCAAGGCCAAGCTCGAAGCGGAAGCCCTGGCCGCCCGTTTGAATGTCGAGGAAACTGAACTTGCCTCTCTCCGTGGCGGTCTCGTCACAGAGAATTTCGATCAGGTTCGGCTTGATGCGCTCCAGACAGATGCCGAGGCCGCGCAATCGGTCTACGAAAGCTTCCTGCAGCGTTATCACGAGGTTGCCCGTCAAGGCACCAGCACCGGAGTTGGCGCGCGCCTGCTGTCGCCTGCGCGGTCGCCTACATCGCCCTCATCCCCGCATTTCCTGCTGAATTTCGCGCTTGTCGGCGCAGGCGCACTGGTTCTTGCGCTTCTGGTCGGTCTGCTGGCGGAGCAGTTCCGCAGAGCGGTCGAGACCACAGAAGAGGTCGAACAGCGTGTTGGTGCGCGGGCTCTGGTCGCCATTCCGGCGCTGCGCGGCAAGCATCTGCGCAACATGCCCAAGCGAAATCGCTCGCCGACGGCTTATTTGCTCGCCAAACGCATGTCGCCTTTCGCGGAAGCCTTCCGCGTCCTGCAGACGGCCATCCAGCTGGCGGACAGGCCGAACCGCAAGGTTGTCGCGATAACCTCAGCGATGCCCGGCGAAGGCAAGACCACGCTATCATTGGGCCTTGCTCGCGTTGCGGCGATGGGTGGGCAGAAATCCATCATTGTCGATTGCGATATCCGAATGCGGACAATCAACGGCATCCTCGGAATCGACCCCAAAGAGGGCCTTCAAGAGGTTCTGGCCGGCGAAAAGAGCTGGCGCGATGTTGTTGGCAAGGATGAACCATCAGGGGCTCATATCCTCCCCGCTTCCGGCATCACTTCCAAAGACATCTTCGGCACGGGCGCGATGGAGGACCTCATCCGGGAACTGGCCGCCGAGTATGATCTGGTCGTACTGGACTGCCCGCCCGTCTTCGCAGTGGCCGATGCGCGTGTGATTGCCTCACTGTCGGACTCCGTTGTGGTGGCGGCGCGCGCCGGCAAGACGCCTGCACGGGCCCTTCAGGCCGCCATCGAACAGCTGGAACTTGCCGGCGCCAATGTGCTGGGAGTCGCGCTGAACCGCGTCAACATCCGCCGCTCCCGCCGGTCGTTCTACGACGGTCTCTACTATTCCAAGGCATTTGCAGGGTATTACGTGCGCGAGACGTGATGCGCATCCACGGATGCACACTTAGCGCTACCTTGTCTGGGAAGTTTAAGCGTCGTCGCCTGGCTTAGAAGGCGCTGCGATCGAACAGGACGACCGTAGCCGTCTTCACGATGACCTTGATGTCCAGCAGCCACGACCAGCTCGAGACGTATTGGAGATCGAAATCCATCCGTTCGAGGATCTTCTCGCGAGTGTCGGTGAGGCCGCGTGACCCGGAAACCTGGGCAAGGCCGGTAATTCCGGGGCGCGCATGGTGGCGCCCGATATAGCGCCGGTCGATCGTCGAGAACTGACGATCGTGCGCTAGCGCATGAGGACGGGGACCGACGATGGACATGTCACCGAGGAGGACGTTGATCAGCTGCGGAAGCTCATCAATGCTGTAGCGGCGCAGGAAGCGGCCGATCCGCGTCGTGCGATCGTCCTCTTTCTTCGCCTGAACAATCGTCCGGTCTTCGGATGTACGCATTGTGCGGAATTTCAGGATGTAGAAGGGGCGCCCCTGAAACCCGCCACGGCGCTGCCGAAACAGGCCGCCACCGGGACTTTCGATACGGACCAGAGCCCAGATACCAAGAAGAGCAGGTGCGAGAATCGTCAGCGCGCCCGCGGCCATGACAAAATCGAACGCGCGCTTCGATACGCCGCCAACAATGCGTGATCCGGAGCGACGATGTAGCCCGGCATGCAGTGTCCGAATGGAGGGCGGGGTAAAGACAGCCGTATCCGCGAAGCTTTCCGCAGCCACTGGAAGTGGAATGCCATGGCTGCCGTCCATAGTCCGTCCCGTCTGCTTGTGCGCTAATTGTTAACCAGCACGCTAACGTGGAACTCATCGTGAGGTTCCGGAAGTTGGAATGCAGTGAGCATTGCGACTGTAAAATTGGAGACGGCGCCTGATCTGGCGGCTCTAAGGATCAACCAATGAGCAAGCGGCTACGCATTGCGGCACGTGTGCGGTAGCGGACAGTCGCACTGCATGACAATTTTCGTCTGACCCTATGCGGGCACCACAACCCAACTAACTCAGGATACGGAGCATTGGGACCCCAACATGGCGCTGAAGAACTTTTTGAGGCTGCAACAATTGGCCGTACTGAGTGCGTTTGTCTGGCTCGGCGCATGCGCGACCGAGCCGTCCCTCCCGCAGGGCAACGGCGCTTATTCGGTGGAGACCGGGCACGAGTACAAGCTCGGGCCCGGAGACAAGATTCGCGTCACCGTGTTCGGCGAGGATGCGCTTTCGGGCGAATTCCTGGTTGCAAACAATGGCAGCGTGTCGCTTCCGCTCGTTGGGCAGGTGCGCGCAGGCGGCTCCACACTGACAAATTTCGAGACGGCGATCCAGGAACAGTTGACGGCGTCGGGCATGGTGCGGTCGCCGAAGGTCAGCGCCGATATGGTCGAGTATCGCCCGTATTACATTCTCGGCGAGGTGAACAAGCCGGGCCAATACACCTATTCCATAGGCCTTACGGTGACGAAGGCTGTCGCGACTGCGGGCGGATTCACTTACAGAGCAGACAACAAGATCGTGTACGTCACGCGTGAAGGCGCGCAGAACGAAGCACCGGTTCCGGTGACGGCAGCGACCTGGATAGGGCCCGGCGACACGCTTCGTATCGGCGAGCGCATGTTCTAGCGGCGTTATGCAGTTCGAGCGGCGCGATATCCGGCAGATCAATCAGCAGCAGCGATAAAGTTGGAAAGACTTCAGGCCAGCCGCGAGCCCGAACGAACGCCCAACCTATATCACATCAACGAAGCGTCATTCAGGACGCGTGACGGAGCGAAGCGCATGGTGGAGCGGGTTGTGTTTCCGTTTCGCGGCGCTGAGCTTGGCGGCAGTCATGTCGCAACCTTCACGCTTGCCCGCGCGATTCAGACCCAGTCGCAGGTGGAGTGCGTTGTACTGTGCCCACAGGACACACTCATCATGGAGGAGGCAAAGCGGCTCGGAATCCGTACGATTGCTTCAGAAGAACAACCGACCGGCAGCAACAATGCCCTCACCGACCTTACAGGCATCGCCAGACGGCGTCGTATCCTTGAGCGCGAACGGGCGGGCTGCAGCTGTGTCGTCCATTGCAACGACATCAACACGCTGCGGGCCTGGGGCCTGCCTGCCCGATTATCGCAAATGGGCGTCGTTTATCATCATCACGCCCTGAACCGGATGTGGTGGCCACCGCACCTGGTGTCTTTGACCTATGCCAACGCCATTGTCTGCGTGTCCGACAGCACCATGGCGGCCATGGAAGGCTGGAGGCCGGACGCGACCAAGGCGCTCAACCCCTTCAACATCGATACATCAATCGACCGTGAAGCGGCCCGCGCAGATTTGTTGAGAGAGTTCGTTTGGCCGGCCGATACACGGGTGGTGGGCTGGATCGGCAATTTCTGGGCACGGAAACGCCCGGCCTTTTTTCTCGCGGTCGCGACAGCGCTTGCCAAACGCGATGCCCGATGCCGGTTCGTGATGTTTGGCCGTAACGGCGATTCATCAGTGGACGACGTCCGGACGCAGGCGGACGAGCTTGGCATTGCGCATCTGACGGCGATACCGGGTTTCCGCCAGCCGGTGGAGGCGAACCTGGCCTGCCTTGACCTTTTGCTTGCGCCGGCTCCGCGCGAACCTTTCGGACGGGCGCTCGTGGAAGCGATCATTCTGGGTACGCCCGTTGTCGCGACACGCGGCGCCGGACACAGCGAGATCATCGGAACCTGGGGGGGCGGCCTTCTCGCCAACGAGAACGACACGGCCGAGGATGTGGCAGATCTGTGCGCCACCGTACTGAACGAGCCGCAGCGTTACCGGCTCAAGCCACAGCGGGCGGCGGAAGTCGCCGCCGAACTTGCGCCTGAGGCGTATGCGGACCGCATGCTCAGTCTTTATGCTCAGATATCAGGGCCCCGTAGGGATCATCACGCTGCGAGGCCCTCGACCACGAAGACATCCGCGCCGTTTCGAGAACGGATGGGAGGCGACAGATGAAGGTGGTTTCCTGTCGACCAGCGTGGATCAAGACCTCGAACAGGTTCACCACCCTGTTTGCTGAAGCCGTGCAGAAAGCGGGCTGGAATGTACGTGAGTTTTCGTGGGCGCCGGGAGGCGTATTCGAGCCAAAAGTCATCCTGCTTCACTGGCCCGATGAACTCTTCACCTCGTCGAATGCGTTCGAACGATCCAAGGTCGCTTTCAAGATCGCGATGCTCCAGTCCGCGAGGCAGATGTTTGGCGTTCGGCTTGTCTGGGTCGTGCACGAAACGACGCCGCATGACACAGGGCAGAAAGCCGATTGGGGAAAGAGGGCCTTTCTGAAAGCGCTCGATGGTGCGGTCTATCTGTCCCACGCTTCGAAGGTGGCCGCGGAAGCCGATATTCCTGAACTGAAAAATCTCCCCGCACTGGTCACCCGGCATGGGCATTATCGCGGTGACATGGAAGCGCCGCCCAGCTCACGGCGCGCGCCGGCAGGTCCATTGAAGCTGGTCTATTTCGGGCAGGTGCGCCCTTACAAGAATCTCGATGGCCTGATCCATGCCGCCAGCGGAATCTCGCCTGATGAAATGCAGGTCAAGATCATCGGTTGGTCGAAGGAGCCTGACTTCACGCAGTTCCTAACCGATCTGGCCAAGACAGCGCCCGCGGTGACGCTCGATATTCGCGACGCTCTTGTGCCGCAGCGTGATCTTGAGATTGCACTCGATGAATGCGACGGCGTGGTGCTGCCCTATCGCAGGATCCTCAACAGTGGCGCGGCGCTGTTTGCCCTTTCGCGTAACAGGCCGGTTATGGCGCCACGTCTGGGGACGTTGCCGGAGCTACAGGACGAGATCGGGCGCGACTGGGTGAAGCTCTATTCCGGCGCCGACATCGCAGAAGACGATCTTCGCGCGTTCGGCGCGCAGCTCCGACAGTCCACAGCAACCACGGCCGATCTGTCGCTCTATGAATGGGCGCCAGTCGGGGAGTCGATCGGCGCGTTTTTTGATGAGCTTGCCATAAAGCCCGGCACAGAGCGCTCAAGCGAGCTCAAGCCGGAGGCGGAGAGAACTTGGCGCTGAAAAGGCTCGCCATAAGCGCCGTGGCGCTCTCAGCAGCAAGGGCGACGCAGACGCTTCTGACATTTCTGGCGCTGCCGCTGCTGGCGCGATTGCTGGAGCCACAGGAATTCGGACTTGTAGCGCTGGCGCTGTCGTTCGTGCTGTTCACAATCGCCTTCAGCGATGCGGGCATGGGCCAATCGCTGGTGCGGACACCACCGGAGCAGACAGAAGTTTGGTCAAGCGCCTTCTGGATGATTGTGATGCTCGGAGGCGGGCTTTCCCTTCTGCTGCTTGCGATTGCCTGGCCGGCTGCGTGGGTTTTCGACGAGCCTCGACTTGCGGTCCTCGTATGCGCGCTGGCTCCGCTTCCGCTGCTTGTGGGAATGATGTCTCCAGCCGTGGCTGATCTTCAGCAACGCGAAAAATTCCTGACGCTGGCGGCGGCGGAAGTTTCGGGCGCGGTTGTCGGAACGACAGCGGCAGTCTGGGTTGCGTTGTCGGGCGGCGGAGCGTGGGCGCTTGTTGTACAACAGCTTGGCATGTGGGCCGGCAAGATGACGGTGCTGGTGTTCACCACGAAGTTCAGGCCTCGCTTCGTCATGCGCCTTGCGGGCCTCGGGCCGCACTTCCGCTTCGGGCGTGACACGGCCGGATGGAGCCTCGTCAACTTCTTCGCGCGACAGGTCGATCCTCTCGTTATCGCGAAGTTCATGGGAACGACCGCTTTGGGCTTCTACTCGGTGGCTTACAGGCTGATGACGTTGCCTGGGTTCCTTGTAAGCGGGCCGATCCAGAATACGCTCTATACGCGGATGGTGAGGCTGCGGGAGGATACGCCGGCGCTGCGATCGCTGGTGCTGATTGCTTCGCGCGCCATGGCGAGTTTTGTCTTTCCGCCGATGGCCGTACTTTGCGCAGCCAGCCCTGCATTCATTCACGTCTTCCTTTCAGAGCGATGGGCCCCCGCCGCGATCGTGTTCTCGATCCTCGCGCCGATCGGCGCGCTTCAGGCGGTGACCGCGCTGAACGGCGCTTTGTTGATGGCCACGGGGCGAACGGATTTACGCCTGCGGCTGACATTCGAGTTCACCCTGATCTGGGTGGTGGTAGCTCCATTCATGGCCATGATCAGCCTGACGGCGGTGGCGATCGGCTATGCGGTTGTCTTCATGCTCTACCTTCCGCGCACGCTTCAATTGTTCCTGAGACCGATCGAAGCCAGCATTCGTGAATACGTCGTGGCCATCTCGGCGCCATTGTTGGTCGCGTGTGGCCTGGTGCTTATGCACCTCGCGGCGAAAACCGTCCTGCCGTTGTCGCCATGGCTCGAGATCGGACTGGCCGCGAGCGAGATACTGATCGGATACGGCGTTACCGCATGGGTACTGCGGGGCCGTCTGCGGGATGACCTGCACACGATCCGGAAGCTGTTTTCGACGATCACGCCGCAGGCGCTTGCGCCGGATGCGTCCACCGTTTCGCAGAAATAGGAGAGTCAGGATGGCGCGGTCATTGGGTGCGGTCTTCCAGAAGCTCACTTCGCTTCGTCTTGTCGACAATCGGCGGCTGCATCTGTTGCCGGAACAGACGCACCTGCGACGGCTGCTGACTCACTTCAACATCGATTGCGTTTTCGACGTGGGAGCCAATACGGGGCAGTACGCGACCATGTTGCGCCGCAAGGTCGGATTTCCAGGCTGGATCATCTCCTTTGAGCCGATTCCTGAGGCCGCTGCGGACATCCGCCGGAAAGCTCAGAATGATCCGCTCTGGACGATCGAAGAAATCGCCTTGGCAGACAAGAAGGAGGCACGGCTGTTCCATGTGATGGCCGGCTCCGAGTTCAGTTCGCTTTCAACTCCGCGTAATGACGAGGCGAGCCGGTTTGCCAGCATGAACCGCCCGGTGCGCTCCATCCAGGTGCAGGCCGATACGCTGGCGAGCGTCTTCCCTCGCCTTCAGGCTGAGCACGGGTTCAAGCGGCCGTTCCTGAAAATGGATACGCAGGGCTTCGACATGTCTGTGCTGCGTGGCGCGGGCGATATCCTGTCGAACTTCGTGGGGTTCCAGAGCGAGCTTTCCATTCGCCGCATCTACGAGGACGCAGCTGATTTCCGCGAGGCGCTCACCTTCTACCAGTCACTAGGCTACGATCTGAGCGCGTTCGTTCCCAATAATGCGGGTCATTTTCCGGCCCTGATCGAGATCGACTGCATCATGGTGCGGCGGGACCTTATGGCCGAGGCGCTGCATTTCGACGGAAAGTCCGCGGGCAATGTCTTGTCACCAGCGCTCGCATCGAGCGATGCCGTCGCGGCCGAGAAGCATCACGCCAGGGCGCCCGCCGAACTATTGTCTTAGCCAAGAGGCATTTCTGCCGAACCTATCAGATGGCCCTGTTCGTATCTCCTCGCTGATCTAAGTCATTACAGCATCGTCAGACAACGCCACCGCTGGGCGGACCGATGTTCAAGTTTCGCGGTGCGATGTTCGGGAGAGGAGACCGTGCCTGACACCCTACCGAAAACGCCAAGGCCGTCTTCGTGGCCAGCCGCTATGGTAGGGAAGCCAGAGACGCAGCCTGGGCGGGCGATCTTCGACGAAGACTGGTGGCTGGATGCCTCCGCGCCGGGCGCGTGGGATCGCGCCCGTGTCGAGTGGGACGGCGTGATCGTCGCAGATATGGCATTCCATGTAACGCGGCGCTGGGGTTTGACCTACATCGCCATGCCGCACCTGACGCGAACGATGAGCCCGCGGTTATATCCACCCCCGGCGAAAGCCGTGACACGGGACATGCTTAACCAGGCAGCCGTCTCGGAGCTGATGCAGAAGCTTCCACGACACGATCGCTTCGAACGATCGCTGGAACCTGGGTGCCCCAGCGTTCAGGGCTTCGTTCACGCCAATCTGGCGGTCGCGCACATGTACACCTTCCGCTCGAAAGCAGGAGACGCGCCGGAAACCATACTTCAGCAGATGCACCAAGAAGCGCGCCGTGCCATCAACAAGGCCCAGCGGGAATGCTCAATCGAGCGCGGCATGGATCTCGACAGGTTCATTCGCCTTCACCGCCAGTCATACGGGAAAGGCACGCTCGTCCACTACGACGCTCTTGAGCGGATCTTCTCGGCGGCGGCGGCGCGTGGACAGGTCGAGATCGTATTCGCGCGCATGAACGGGTCAGCGGATGTGGCGGCCATGATCCTGCTCTGGGACAGCACAGCGATGTTCACGTGGCTTCTGGCGCGGGACCGCGTGCAGAACCACGTCGGAGCCACCAGCCTTCTTACCTTCGAGGCCATCAAAAGCGCCCATCGTATCGGGCGCATCCTGGACCTCGATGGCTACGTGACTCCTGCAGTGGGGGTGTTCCTCGCCAAGTTTGGCCTTCAGCCTGTAGTACGGCCGTATGTGAACGGCAGCAGCAGGGTGTGGCAGGCGCTCAGATGCGCGACCGGCATCGTCAAGCCGGCCCGAAAAGATCGTCATTTCCGAGTGGCGTGACCATTCAACACAGGGGCACAGATCTAATGCAAGCTGATTTTGCCAGCTGCTCGGCGATACCTCCCTTTCCTGGTGTCGCTTGGCGTACCGACTTGGGCGCGTTGAAAGCGCGTCGTCGAACCTTCCTCAGAAGGAGGGTGGGTCATGACCGCGAGCGCCAGAAGACCGCACGGGTTCAAGATTGCATCAATCTGGATCATAACAGGCAGTGCGCTTCTGATGCTGGCTGCCACCTCCCTGCTCTAGTCAGCCCCATGTGCGAGACACGCGGTGCGCACGCGGTTTCGGCGTGAGGACGCACCTGTTCACGCACAAGGAGGCACGACGTTTCGACGCCTCCAATGAACCGCTGGCACTGCTGTCTGCTTGGCTGACCGACTATGCGATGAGCCCCCACGCAGACCTGGGGCGGACAGGGACGGTCTGCCCTTTCGTCAAACAGGCATCGGGACTGGAAACGCTGCGCCTCGGTATCAATCTGGCAACGTCCAAGGACGAAGACTCTGTTTTTACGGAGATCCGCAGCAGCTTCAGTGAGCTCCGACGAATTCCAGCGCCACGAGGAAAAGAACGGCTCCGGACGATCGCTATCGGCTTTCCGAACTGCGCTGATCGGGACGGCATCGCCATGCTGGAAAGCATCTACAAGCGCCACAAGTACTACACGCTGCTGCGGTCGACGATGATCGCGTTCTTCCATCCGGGTGCAGACACGCATGGGCTGTGGAACGAGGCGTTCAGGCCGATGCGTTCCCCGATTCCAATACTTGCGGCGCGCTATCTTGTTGAGCAGGACGCGGTGTTTGCTGCGAAGCACAAGCTGATGACCGCGCCGTACCTCCTCCGCTTCGGACCCGCCGGAGCAAAACGGATCCTGGCGCACTGGCGGCGCAAGACCAACTTGAGGAAACTGTCACAGTAACAAAATGCGGCATTACAGGCAGAGCGGCTGACGACAGTCGCGCGTGTGGTGAGCGAACGCCAAAGCACAAGCGAGCGCGCCAGAATAACGTGCCTGGAAGCACAAGAGTTCTCGCCTTGTGCGCCAACGCACGCGATGAAGCTGTCATACATGGTAGCCACGCGATGCGGCAGGCCATCCTCAGCGATGCCTCTTCCGCCAATCGCTGTCGCCCGCGGGGCTGTGGGCGGCGGCGATTGCTCGCGGCGTTACGGTGAAAGCCCAAATCACCGCTTGGAGGGCATCGAGGACGAGTTGAGCCGGGAGCACTTTGCCGGCCGCGTTTAATTAATGAGATTGTGGCCGACGGGCGGCTAGCTGGTCACGCACGTAGGTGCGCGGCGCACAGTGCAGTCTATCGCGACATGACCCGCTCGTGCCGCGCGAGAATATCCTCGTGATATTTGAGAATGGCGCGCACGAAGCCAGCACGACGCGAGTTCGGCCTCGTCGCGACGATCAAAGCTTTCAACCTTGCAATTTCCGAATGGTGATAGGCCAAGTCTCGGTCGCCAGAATCCACCATGACTCACATCCCGCCTGCATCACATACATATCCTGGCCGTGCGGCGGTTCGTGTGCGGTAGCTTACAGAGATCGCGCCGGATAAAAAAGATGCGGCCAACTATGGCTGGCCGCTGATCAGCTATGGCCGGTCATACATCTATCTCTTGGACGGCAAGCGGAACGGCAACGGCGTGCCGCCACCGGTGCAACCGCCGACACACGCACCCGGTATGGAACAGCCCGTCCTGTTCTGGGCGCCATCTATATCGGCTTCGGGCATCACCGTTTACAATGGCGACAAGTTCCCTGCCTGGAGGAACAGCATCATTGTTGGCTCGCTCACGGACCAGCATGCCGAACGGATTACGCTTACGGAGCAAGGCTGGGAGAACCAACCCATATCAATGCTTGGAGAACTCGGCCGTCGCATTCGCGACGTGAAAGTGGGACCGGATGTCTTCCTCTACATGACGACCGACGACAAGGACGGCGCAGTGCTCAAGATCGAGCCTGCTGACGCGTCTGCACCGATTGCCATCGCTGCGACGTCGGCACTCTGATCCGGACGACCGTCGGCGCAGCGGCAGTCTCAGCTTGCGCAAGCCTACATGAACGCTCCCCGGTTGTGACGACCGGGGAGCGTTTGCGTTTCTACTATGTGCCTGTTGCCTGGAAAGCGCGTTTGAGCAGAGCGCGCGCCGGTGTCCGCCAACGAGAAGTGACTCGGCCGGTGTTCTGATCGGTTGCGCGCCTGGCTTCCTGACATTCGCGTGACGGCCGGCCGAAATCGGGCGGACGTCATAAAACTGACGCCGCGACACGGCAGGAAAAGCCGGGTTGCGATCCGTTGGGGCACGACATGGAGCCGGCAAGGATAGTTTGCGCTGTTCGCCTTGGCGCCGCTCTCGCCGGGGATGCATCGGGGCAGGTCGCCGCGCCCGGCCACAGCGCTGGACGCATGTCAGCGTCATGATTCCATGCGCCGCGAGCTTCAAGGAAACGTCGTGGCCGATGCGTGAGCTGCCTGTGCGATCAGGCGGGCGCTGCTGATGTCGACGCCGAGGCTGGAGCAACGCCGGGGCGAGAGCCCCAAGGCGCCGCGTCGCAAGCCGGCGAGCCAGACGCAGGGCGGATCAGCAGCAATGTATCCGCCTGCTCTTCCATATCGATCCTTCAAGATCGCCCTTGCCGGCTTCAAGCGACAGAACATGCTGCATGATCGCCTCGATCGCGGCGCGTTCAGCAGCAAGCTGTTCAACACGAACCTGCGCGAAACAATCGAGGCGTATCGATTCCTTGGGCTGATCGATGCCGATTCGACGCCTACGTCCGATTTCAGGGAGCTGGTGCAGGCTTGTGGCGAGGCAGGCTGGCCAGGTGCACTGCGCAGTGTGCTGGAGCGATCCTATCACCGGCTGCTGGCATGCGAGCCGGCGAACATGACCAGCGGTCTGCTTCGCGCATTCCGTTCGACCTACGGCGTTGGCGCGGAGAATAGCCGCAAGAGGTGCACCTTCTTCCTGCATGCTTGCAGGGATGCAGGACTTGTAGCGCCAGCCAATCATGCGGCTGATACACTAACGGGATCAGGCGTAGCGATGCGTGGGAGCGTGACGGGAGAATCCGCCTCGCGATCACATGCTCCAGCGATCGCCAGGACGGCAAGCGGCCACGCGAAGGACCTGCTGCAGAAACTGCCTGCCTATGACGTGAAATGGTCCGACGAGGTGAAGCGGCTATGGTTCATCGCATTTCATGACCTGGTGCAGCGCCTCCACACCTGAAATCGCGGCCTGATCCAGCTTCACTGGAAAAACGCGGCGGGGCGCGTTCGATCGCCTGCCACAAAAAAGGAAAGGCCGCGGCGCCTGATAGCGCCGCGGTCCAATCCCGTGCCTGACATCGGCACCTAGTACTTGACCGAGGCCTCGATACCGAAGGTGCGCGGCTCGTTGAAGTTCGCATAGTCACCGAGCGTCGTGCGGTTCTCTTCCGAGCGACGATAGATGTGCTGCTCGTCGAGCAGGTTACGCGACCACAGCGACAGCGTGAGGTTCTGACCAGCGCCCGTCTCGATATCGGCCAGCGAGAGGCGGCCGTTGACGATGAACGAGCTGTCGGTCAGCTGCGCGAACTGTTCGAAGCTGTGCTGACCGTCGGCATAGGTGGCGTCGAGGTGCAGGCGCAGATCAGCGAAGCCGACCGGCTGGACGTAGTCGACCGCAACGTTGCCGACGTTTTCCGGCGTGTAGATGATATAGACCTTCTGGGTGACGTTGTTGAACGGGTTCACCACAGGCGGCACGTCGGTGCTGGTGTAAGCGTAACCAGCCGAGAACGACAGGTTGTCGGTCACCTGCCACGAGCCGTCGAGTTCGACGCCCCAGATTTCCGTCGTGCCCGGTGCGTTCACGGTTTCAACTGTGTTGCGGCTGGAGTTGGTGATCGGGTTCACGGTCACGCGGGTGAAGTCGATCTGGCTGTTCTCACGATCCATCTTGAAGACAGCCGCGTTTACGTTGATCGCGTCGCCAAGGTAGGCCTTCGCGCCGACCTCGTAGGATTTGACTTCTTCCGGGCCGAACGCGTCGTATGTCAGCGAGCGCGAGCTGGCGCCGCCGGCGCGGTAGCCGGTCGAGTAGCGCGCATAGACGTTGAAGTCAGGCGTGAAGTCGAAAGCGGCGACGGCCACCGGGTCGAAACGCTCTTCGCTCTGGTCGAAGCGGAGGTTCGTGGCGGCGTTGTTGACCTTGTAGAGCCAGCCATTCTTCTCGTCCTTGGTCTGACGGCCGCCGACGGTGAGGTGGAGGCGGTCTTCGAGGATCGGCGGGGTCCAGGTCAGCTGGCCATAGACGCCGGTGCTTTCGGCGTAAGCGATCGAAGCGCGGTCAAGCGAGCGGCGGCCCGGGATGGTCGGGGTCGGATCGTTGATCGTGTAGGCCGTGCCGTTTGCATTCCAGCGATTCGTGCTGGGCGTCGCGGCTTCTTCCCAGGCTTTCTCGTTGAAGTAGAAAACGCCGAGGACGTAGTCGATCCGGTCGAGCGAGCCGACGAGCTGGAATTCCTGGCTGCGCTGATGCTGTTCGAGATACGAGAGGCTGTAACGCGAGAAGTTGCCGTTGGGGGCGTAAACCGGCGGGCGGTTGGCGCCGCCAGCGTTGTCCCACTGGTCCGCGCTCACTTCACGGTAGGCCGTGATCGAGCGGAGTTCCATGTTCGGCATGACTTCCCAGTTCAGGTGAAGCGAGTGGCCGAGCGCTTCATCGACGCTGGGCTGTTGCGGAACGCCGATGTCGGCGACGCGCTGGCGCGTGGGGTGGACTTTCACCAGCGGCGGCAGCGGAGCGATCGTGCCGGCCGGGATCGGGAAGGTCGTGGCGACCGGACGGTTGGCCGGGTTGTAGTTGACCAGCTGGCTGTAATACGGCGTGTTTTCGTCGTGACCGATGTCGTACGAGTATTCGGCGCTGAACGTGTCCGTCGGCTGCCACAGGGCGGTCGCTTTGAAGCCCTGGCGGTCGTAGAAGCCCCAGCCGGTCGAACCCGGCAGCGGGTTTTCAACGATGGCGTCACGGTGCTGCATCACGCCGTCGAACTTGAGGCTGATGTCGTAGAATTCCGGCAGGTCGAGGTGGAGGTCGGCGTTATAGGAGCCAATGTTGCCGAAACCAGCGGTCGCGCGGTAGCCGTACTGGCCCGTGGGCTTGCGCGAGATCATGTTGACCGCGCCGCCTTCGGTGTTGCGGCCGAACAGCGTGCCCTGCGGTCCCTTGAGAACCTCGATGCGCTCGATGTCGAGCAGCGTGGCATTGAGGCCGTGCTGGCGGCCGAGATAGACGCCGTCGAGGTAAACGCCGACGCCCTGCTCGCGGGCCGGCTGGTTGGCGTCGTTCGGAACGATGCCGCGAATACCGACCGTGACGGCCGACTGGCGCGATTCGAATGTCGACACGCGCAGGCCCGGCACCGAGCCGTCTGCGAAGTCGAGCAAGCTCTGGATGTTCTTGTCTTCAAGGGCGGTGCTGTCGACGACCGAAAGCGAGATCGGCGTATCCTGCAGGTCGGTCTCGCGCTTCAGCGCGGTCACGACGACCACGTCGCGACGGCCGGCTTCGCTATCGAGATCGTCTTCGGCCGAGGGGCCTTGCTGATCGGCGGTTGCTGCCACAGAAGCGGCCGCATCCGTTGCGGTTTGCGCGAAAGCCGGGACAGACCCTGCGCCGAGCAGCGCGCCGCCCATCATGAGCATCGCGCGGAAATGTACGCCCGACAGGAGCGGGTTATTCGCACCAGACTTCATTTGTAACCCCTTAAAGCCCACCAGAGAGAGCCATTGCTCCGTCCTGGGCGTGGGGGTTAACCGGGCTGCATGACAGTCCTTCAACAGATGCGTGACAGTTTGGATTCCGATCCGTCAAACTCACAGGATGACATCAGCTGTGACTTTTGAGCCGCCACGGCGCTGCGCTGGGGCGTGCAAAAGCGGGCGCTCAATGCATGCGAGCGCCTGCATAAGTTACATTGAAAGCGGCGCCGGAAGGCCCATTTCCCGGCGCTGCAGATCTCGTCCGGCGCGGAGGAAGCGCCGGACGAGTGTCCGTTGTTCTGAATACCTAGTTCTGCGCGAAGTTCTTCTTCGCCGCCGCTTCGGCTGCGCGCAGCACGCGCAACACGTTGCCGCCCCACAGCTTCCCGATATCAACCTGGCTGTATCCCTTGGCCAGCAGGGCTTTGGTGATGTTCGGCGCATCGCCTTCATCCTCGAAGCCGGTGATGCCTCCGCCATGGTTGAAGTCGGACGAGATCGCGACGTGGTCGACGCCGATCCGCTTCACAGCATAATCGATGCTGGCGACCAGATCATCGACTGAAGCGCGCACCTGCAATGCCGCGGCTTCCTTGCCCAGCGCATCGCGCTGTGCCTGTGTCAGCCCCTCATATCCGTTCACGGCGCCGTATTTCTGGCGAACAGCCTTAACAGCAACTTCGACTTCGGGCGATTGCTGCTTGAGGTAGCTCGAGAATGCGACGATGCCGACAACGCCGTTATTGGCTTTGATAGCATCCAGCTGCGCATCCGTCAGGTTGCGCGTCGACTTCACAATGCCGGAGAGGCCCGAATGCGACGCGATCACAGGCGCGCGTGACAGGGCGATAGCTTGGCTGAAGCCATCGGTCGTGAGCTGCGAGACATCGACGAGAATGCCCAGGTCGTTGGCCAGCGCGATCGCTTGCTTGCCGGCAACGGAGAGCCCATGGTTTTCCCCAGCGGTGTCGCGCGCGTGCGGCCTTGAAGAATCGGCAAAGTCATTGTTGCCCGCATGCACAAGGCCAAACACGCGAACGCCCTTGTCGTAAAAGGCTTTCAGCGCGTTCGGGTCCTTGCCGAGCGAGTAGGCGTTGAGAAAGCTGATCACGATGGCCGTCTTGCCCACCTTCTCGGCTTTCACGATATCGTCCGCGGAGCGCGCGATGACGACGTCTTTGGGATGCTTGGCCGCGATATCAAGAATGGCGGCCAGCTTGGTGTCTGCTTCCTTGCGTGCGGCGGCATAGCCTTCCGGCGTGCGTGCGCTTTGCTCGACGAAGACGGATGGGAAGATCGCATCGACCTGCCCCTTCTTCAATTTGGCGACATCGATCTGCGTTCCAGAGTCTATCGTCGCCCCGGCTTTCGCCTTGGAAGTCGCCACAACGTCCACATGCGGATCGAGAACGAGGGCCTGCTTGTGCACATCCTGAGGCGTCTGGGCGACGGCCGGGGAGGAGAAAGCCGCCAGGCTCAAGGCGAAGAGAGCCGTTCGCCCCAGAAGGGCGTTGTTGCGTTTCATGGTGCGTATCCTTGCGTTGACCTGGGTATTGATCGGGGCGTTGCGGGAATAACGCCTCCCCGCTCAGCCGATTAGCGGCGCTGTCTGACAGGCACGGCGATCAGCCCGCTGCTAGCGAGCTGATGAATGTGCCGCGGCAGCAGCGCGAACTTGTCGACAAGGTCGCGCTGCTGGCTGGCATCGAGCACGCCGAACATGTCGGCGATCGATTTGCGATAGGCGGAGGGTGAAAAGGTTGCGTCTGACCTGACACTGCGGCTGGACATGGTGGATGCTTTCGAGCGCAGGCCATCGCTCGCGCACGAGACGGCACGGCCTGAAGAGAACTGGATTGGGCGGCGATTCAGCTGGCGCGGATGCGCCTCAACAGCTGCAGCAACACATTCGAAGGCAGCGTCTGAGGGGGTGGCGGAGGCGGGCAGGCGTCGTCATCCGTATCTCCCTTGCTTGCCGGCTCGGCACGCGAAAATCAGCTTCGCATACACAATCCCTACTTAAATGATCGCGTTTGAAAGTCGATGCAGCTTTTCTAAGCCTAACAAACAGCCAAACAGCATAAAGAATAAGCTTATTCGCGTTCCTATCGAACCAAAGTGGATTTAGTTTTTCTTGGTAGAAGCAAGGACAACTAATGAACTTCCAGCAGCTCCGTTATGTCCGCGAGGCTGTCCGCAGCGGCCTCAACCTGACCGACGCCTCGCAGGCCCTGAACACGTCCCAATCTGGCGTGAGCAAGCAGATTCGGGAGCTCGAAATCGAGCTCGGGATCGAGATTTTCGTGCGCAAGGGAAAGCGGTTGACCGGCCTCACGCGCGCGGGCGAAGGCGCGGTGAAGCTAATCGAACGCGTGCTGGCCGAAACCGAAAACCTCAAGCGTCTGGCCAGCGAATATTCCGGTGAAAATCGCGGCCGGCTCGTCATCGCAACCACGCACAACCAGGCGCGGTACGCCCTGCCCGACGTGGTGCTGAAATTCGCGGAAGAGTTTCCGAATGTGCAGCTTGAGCTGCGGCAGGTGACGCCGAAGCAGGCTGCGGGAAGCGTGCTGCGCGGCGAAGCGGATATCGCTATCGCGACAGAAGCCCTCGATCAATTCGCCGACCTGCTCACCTTCCCAAGCTTTTCATGGCGGCACGTCGTGGTGGCTCCGGTCGATCACCCGCTTGCGAAGCTCGACAATCCGACACTCGCCGACATAGCGGAATATCCGATCATCACCTACAGCCCCGAATTCTCCGGCCGCAGCAAGATCGATGAAGCCTTCCGCGTGGCGCAGATCGAACCCGACATACGCCTGACCGCGATGGATGCGGACGTGATCCGCCTCTATGTGCAGCGCGGCATTGGCGTCGGCATCGTCTCGGAAATGGCCGTAGCAACCGCAAGCCAGGATGGACTCAAAGTCTTGAGCGGCTCGAACACGTTGTTCGAACCTTCAGTCACCAAGGTTGCGTTCCAGCGCGGCGCGCTGCTGCACGCCTTTGCCTATCGCTTCGTTGAAATCTTCGCGCCGCACCTGCAGGCGTCGGAGCTGCGGGAGGCGGCGCTCAGCCGCCTCTCCCTTCGTGACCCGCGCAAGAAACAGAATAGCGAGCCCCTGCGCATCCCCGCCTATGGCGAGCCCAAAGTGCTGGTCGAGGCATAGTCGGCTGATTTGCTGATGTCCTTGGCCTGCTGGATCACCTTGTCGAGCCCGGCTTCCGTGCCGACACTCAGGTCGGTGCGGAAAGCGCGCACGGACAGATCAGGCCCGATCAGAAGATAGCTAGGTGTCCAGACGATCTTGAAAGCTTCACGCAGGCCGGCGTCTTGGTCCACGATAGTGGTGTAGCCGCCGCCCTCCTTTTCGAAATACGCCTCGACAGAACCATATGCGCCATAAGCCTCGGCTGCGCGGGCGCGGCTTGGCGGCGTGTGGAGCGAAACGAAGTCGATTTCGGGATCGGCGTCCGCTTTCTGCGCCAGCACCTTCACGAGCGGCCCATCGCGGCGGCAGTCGCCACACCAGATGCCCCACACATCGACGATCGTCCACTTGCCCCGGAAAATCTCCCGGGTGACGAGCGTTCCATCTACCAGCGTTGCCGAAAAGGCGGGCACGGGCTGGCCAAGAAGTTCGTAGCTGTAGGGACGGCGCTTCTCATCGCGCACAACACCGTTTGCATCCACGGGAAGCGCGGACACCGCCGTAAGCCACTGATCGCGCGGCAGGCCCTCAACGAACGCAGGGGCTTCCTTCTTTTCCGCTTCCGGGGCGGCTGCGGTTTCGGCGGCTGGCTGACACGCGGCAAGAGCCAGCGCGACAGTGGCGATGCTGCAGAACCGTTTCATGGTGATCTCCCTGACAGCGCGATGGCGCACAGGGAAATCCAGATATCACGCAGCCGCGCCCTGAAGGCACGGCGCAGTTATGATCTTTGAAGCTTTGCTTATGTCCGGGGCGCGCGTCACGATCCGCTTTAAGCACCCCGAGCGCAAACCTCATGAGAAATCGGCGCAAGCGAAATGCCGGCAAAGGCTTGCAGCGCCGGCGGCGAGTCTGCGAAGGTGCCACTCGCCTGCAGAGAGGCTTTGCGCATGGAAGCCAGAACATCGTCATCGACATTTTTTCGATCGACCAACACATATGCAGAGCTGCGGGATTTCCTCAGGGACCTGCCCAAAGCCGCCGATGCCGCGGTGATTGCAGATATCCTCGCGGAGTGTGCGACGCCTGGCGACACGCTGGTCGTAGGCGTCACCGGATCCGTGGCCGCCGGCAAGACGACGTTCTGCGCCGCGATCGCCAATCAGCTGCGTTCAACCATGCGGGTCAAGATCGCATCGACCGACGGCTTTCTCCTGACGAACGCAAAGCTGGCCGAGCGCGGCCTGATCATGCGGAAAGGCTATCCCGAGACATATGACGACACCCTGCTCGCCGGCGCTCTTCAGCGCGTGCGCTGGGGGCCGGTGTCCATTCCGGGCTATTCCCACACCACCTACGATCGCGCGCCCGAGCTCGATCGCACGATCAACCGGCCTGATATCCTGCTTGTCGAGGGACTAGGCCTTTCGCCGACCGGGAAGCCCCGCGCGCCCTCAGCCCTGCTTGATCTGCTGATCTACATCGACGCCGCCGAAGTCGATCTCGAAGCCTGGTTCCTGCGCCGGTTCATGACGTTCTGGCGCGAAGCCGAGCACAACCCAGCCTCATTCTATGCGCGCTTTCGCGCCATGTCCGAACCAGACGCGGAAGCCTTCGCGCGGCAGGTCTGGGCCGGCGTGAACCTGCCTAACCTGCGCGAACACATCGCTCCCGCAAGACTTCACGCCGACATGGTCATCCGGAAATCCTCCGACCATGCCATGCGCCTGAGCATGCCCGCTTTCCGCGGGGATGCTTAACAGTTCCGCCGCTACCGAAAATGTGGACAGAGCCGGGTGAGCCTACCTTGGCCAGAACGGGGCGGAACTCTAAGGTAATCCATAACCTCCAGTAACCGTGAGCGGAGAGGGCCGCGGGCGGCGGGAGTGTGGTAGAACAGCACCATGACAACGGACGCCGCCACGATCAAACGGAGCGACTACCTGCTCTATCTGATCAGCATTGTGCTGAGCGTGCCGCCATTGATCAGCCTGGTGCAACGCCAGTTTGCGTTCCCTGTTGCGGGCGAAATCGAGCAACTGGTCAGCGGCTATCGCTCGTTGTCGGAAGTGGTCGCCCACGTGGTGCATGGGCCGTTGCGAGCGATTTCCCTGCCACCGCCACCGCCGCTGATCGACCTCCAGATCCTGTCGTTTGCCGGCATGGGCATGATGACCAAGGGAATGCAGCGGCCTGGCGAAAAGTTCGACTGGCTGGGCGGGCTCACATGGGCGGTGGTTTCGTTCGTGTGCGGATATCTGCTGATTGGTATTCTTGTGGTGGGGGCCATTCTGGCGCTTGTCATCACAAAGCCGATGATCGCTTTCCGATCGGACCATTATATCGAGACGACGCCTGCGCTGGAGGGGCTGCAGGGACGGCTGCGGCGCGAGCGGGAGATGCGTCTGGAGCGGGACCTCGCGAGAATCATGCTGATCTCGCTGGCGCTTGCGGGCGGGTATTTCGGGATCAACGCACTACTGCTGTGATTGCGCCGGACGGGAAAGCGTTGCCTTTCCGCTACGCCCGTATGTGGTTCGCAGACCGCCACATCGCGCCGCCAGTTCGCGCTTGCCACGCCACAGGGCCGCCCCATTTGGACTGAGGAATCCGTTACGCGTCCGCTATACTCCCCGGACAGACGGACGATGCAACGACCATGGAAAGGTCAAACACAATGACACGCCTTGCCCCCGCCCTGCTGGCCGCTTCAGTTCTGGCTGGTTGTGCGACAGCACCAATGGCGATGGCCCAGCCACCTATGGGACCGCAACACGGGATGCCGCCCATGAGCACGATCCAGCCTGAGACCACGATTACGCTCACCGGCAAGGGTACGGTTGATCACGCACCGGACATCGCGATGATCAGCCTCGGTGTGCAGGTGGAAGCCAAGACCGCAGCCGAAGCAATGGCGCAACAGGCCGAGAAGATGAATGGTGTATTCGCCGCCGTGAAAGCCGCCGGAATCGCCGATCGCGACATGCAGACGGGCCAGCTCTCGCTCAACCCGGTCTATGAGTATCCGAACAATGCGCGCCCGCGCCTCACCGGCTATCAGGCGTCGAACCAGCTCAACATCAAGGTTCGCAAGCTCGACACGCTGGGCAAGACGCTGGACGCCGTGGTGAAGGGCGGCGGCAACACGATCAACGGCGTGTCGTTCTCGATCGACAAGCCTGAGCAGTTCCAGGATGAGGCGCGCGTCTCTGCAATCAAGGATGCAGCGGCGCGGGCTGAACTCTATGCCAAGGCCGTTGGCTACAAGGTAAAGCGTATCGTGACGATCAGCGAGCAGGACTACTTCCCGCAGCCCGTGCCGATGATGGCGATGCGGATGCAGCAGGATCAGGCTGCCGCCTCGACGCCGGTTGCTGCGGGCGAAGTGACGCTGACGCAGACGGTGAATGTGGTGTTCGAGCTGACGAAGTAGGCTGACGCTCTTCGAGAACTAAAAACGCCGCCGGTGATCAGCCGGCGGCGCTTCTGTTTCCGGGGAGGAAATTCTAATCAGGCGATGCCGGTGACGACTTCATTCTTCTCGTTGAGCTTCACGACGGCGGGGTGGTGTTGACGGGCAGCCTGCTCGTCCATCTGGGCCCATGCAGCGATGATCACGCGATCCTGCACCTGGAAGAAGCGCGCGGCGGCGCCATTGACGCCGATAGTCTTCGAGCCGCGCGGGGCTTCGATCGCATAGGTGGTGATACGCGCGCCATTGGTGACGTTCCAGATATCGATCTGCTCGTGCGGCAGGATTCCGGCCTGCTCGAGGAGATCCATGTCGATGGAGCACGAACCTTCATAGTGAAGGTCGCATTGGGTGACGGCAGCCCGGTGGAGCTTGCCCTTCATCATGGTCAGGATCACGAACGTCTCTCCTAACGCCCCGCTCGCGGCGGGATATTGCGCAGGTCTTTACAGGAATGGGGCTTCCCCGCCGTAAAGCGATTGCGCAGCCTTTTGACCGAACTCGCTCCGGGCTGTTGGCCCACGCGTCGGCTTGGTTAAGGTGAGGACGGCCCAGGCCCCAATTGCTTGGGAAGCAAGCCCGGCGTAGTCCCCGTTAGCGCAACCGATACATACGGTCGCCGTAAGGAGCTGTGTATATGGCCCATGAGTTCCGCTACGTCCAGTCCGGCGATCAGTCCATTCGCGTAGCTGTGATGGGCTCGGGGCCGCTTGTGCTGATGGTCCACGGCTTCCCGGAGAGCTGGTATTCCTGGCGACATCAGCTGGCGCCGATCGCGGAGGCCGGGTTCACGGCCGCGGCAATTGACGTGCGTGGATATGGCGGATCGTCCAGGCCTCACCCGGTAGAAGCCTACGACATGGCCTCCATCGTCTCGGACAATCAGGCCGTGGCCGACGCGCTGGGCGGCGGCAAGGCCATTCTGGTTGGTCACGACTGGGGCGCGCCCATCGTCTGGAACACTGCGCTGATAGACACGCAACGCTTCACGGCAGTTTGCGGGATGTCGATCCCTCACATGGGGCATGGCGCAGCACCGATGATCGACGTCGCGCGCAAGATGTTCACCGAGAACGGCCTGTTCTTCTACATGGTCTATTTTCAGGACGAAGGCGTAGCCGAGGCTGAACTGGAGGCCGACGTGCGCGACACCATACGTCGGGTTTACTTCGCGTGGTCGGGCGACGCTCCGGCGGGCGGCTGGCCCATCGGCAAGAAACACGGCGAGCCGTTCCTGCAAGGTATGACTGATCCCGGTAAATTCCCGGCGTGGCTGTCGGATACGGACATCGACTATCTGGTGAATGAGTTCAAAGGTACAGGCTTCCGTGGGCCGCTGAACCGCTATCGCAACTTCCATCGCGACTTCGCGGCCGCGTCCCGATACTCTGGCAAGAAGATCGAGCAACCTGCCCTCTTCATGGCCGGGTCGGCGGATGTCGGCATCCGCATGTTCGGCCGTGATGTGGAAGCAAGGATGCGCAATCATTTCGAAGACCTGCGCGGCTTCCATATGATCGACGGCGCCGGGCACTGGAACCAGCAGGAAAAACCAGCCGAGACGAACAGGCTGCTGATCGACTGGCTGAAGTCGCTGTAGGCGAGACGGAGACGAACATGACCAAGCTTGCAGGCCGTGTGGCCCTGGTGACTGGCGGAGCGCGCGGACTTGGCGCGGCGGCAGCGCGTGCGCTGGCAGGCGAAGGCGCGAAAGTGGTCGTCAGCGACATCGGCGACGGCAGCGCAACGGCGGAAAGCATTGGCGGCGCTTACATCAAGCACGACGTCACCAGCGAACAGGATTGGGCTGCGGCCGTCGATTTCACGCGCAAGACGTTTGGTGGGATCGATGTCCTCGTAAACAATGCGGGCATCTTCTGGGTGCGCCCCATTGCGATGACGACGCTGGAGGCTTTCCGCCAGATGCAGCAGGTCAACGTCGAAGGCGTTTTCCTCGGCCTGAAACACTGCATCCCGGCAATCGCCGAGCGCGCGCAGCAGTGGGATGGCGGCGGTTCGATCGTGAACATTTCCTCGGTCGCGGGTCTCGTCGGCCAGGCCAACCTGATCGCCTACAACGCATCGAAAGGAGCGGTGCGCCTGATGACCAAGAGCGCGGCTCTGGAATGCGCCGAGCAGAAACTGAAGATCCGCGTCAACTCGGTCCACCCCGGCATGATCGATACGGACATGATGCAGGGAGCCGCCAGGATCATCGCCAAGGCCGCCGGCACCGACGTGGAAACCGAGCGCGCCCGCATGGCCAGGCGTCACCCGCTGGGCCGCGTCGGCCGGGATACCGATGTCGCAGACGCGGTGCTCTTCCTCGCTTCGGACGCGTCAGCCTTCATGACCGGCTCGGAAGTCGTGGTCGATGGCGGGATGACGGCCAACTGAGAAGCGCCGCTCATGGCTAACTGAATCTGAATCGGCCGCAGGCAAAATTCGTTACCGGATCGGGCCAGTATTTTAATTCTTGCTAGTTACACATGTCGCGTCTGTTTGAGGCGCCCATGCCGAAGAAAATCCCGTTCCTTATCGCCGAGCCTGATCAACATTCGAGGAGGATGCTCTCCGAAGTCCTGCGCGCTGCGGGCTACTTCCTGATCCATCAGGCGCGCGATGGAACAGAGCTGCTTGAGAAGTCGATCGAGCACAGGCCCCGCGTGGTCTTCACCGGATCTCGGATCCCCGGCATCTCCGGGCTCGAATACACGCGCCTGATCCGGGCGGGTTATTCGGACCTGTCGCGGCAGACATCGATCATCGTCATGACTGACACGCCGACCAAAACGTTCCTCAAGGCCGCCCAGGAGAGCGGCGTTGACGAAATGCTGGCCCGGCCATTTTCATCACAGGCGGTGCTGGTGCGGCTCAAGGCCGTGCTCGACCGACCGCGCGAGTTCGTGGATTCCGCCAGCTATGTCGGTCCATGCAGGCGCAGACGGATGATCGAGGAATACCGCGGACCAAAGCGGCGATTCACGGATCCGCTGGAGGACTCCGGGAACCTCGCGCCATGGGAGATCGAATCGAATCGGGCCGTGGTTCGCGCCTGCGTGAGAAAAATCAGCGAGTTGGCAATCAACCTGACCCCCGGCGACCGGAGAAAGCTTCGGGAGGTCTATGCTGCAGTCAAGGAAACCGAAGAGGTCGCTGACAGCGTGCGGGACCAGATGATGGGAGATGCTGCGCGGTCTCTTGGCCGGTATATTGTCGGTGTGGGCGCTTCCGGGCTTATCGAATTGCAGGTCATGACGACGCATATCGACGCCATGCACACCTTGGGCGTGTTGACCAACCAGCACCATGAACAGCGGGAACATCTGATCACGGGCCTGCAGGCGCTGGTCGTCAAAAAGCTGGCAAGGCTGAGGGCCGCCTGAAAGCCTGGCTATTTCCAGGTCATCCACACGCAATTTGACCTCCCACCTCCGGCCCCGCCATTGACGCGCCGCCCATCCTCGCGGCACATGGCCCCCAACGTATGGGTCCGCCGGGAGGCGCGTTCAGACGGTCATGTCGATAGATCCCCGCGGGAGAGAGCTGCAACCATCCGCAGCCGCCGAAGGCGCAACCGCCCAGGAAACGCTCAGGCAAAAGGGCCGCGGGAGTGACGACATCGCTGGAAAGCGCGGGCCCCACGTGTTTCGTGGGAGGCCAGCCGCCGACGGAGTAAGCATCGCCAGACGGCGGCGTGAATCTCTCAGGCATATCCGACAGCGGGGGCGCAATCGCGAGAGCGAAGACGCGTACCTGTCGGAGTTTTGAATGACCGAGCCCTCGAGCAGCCTGAAGAAAACGCCGCTGCATGCGCTGCATGTAAAGCTGGGCGGCCGGATGGTCGAGTTCGGCGGCTATGACATGCCTATCCAGTATCCCGAAGGCATCATGGCCGAACACAACTGGACGCGCGCTCATGCCGGCCTGTTTGACGTCAGCCACATGGGACCGAGCTTCCTGGCGTTGCCGGAACTGGGCGGCGGGGACGATGCGCACCGGAAGATTTCCGCGATCGTCGAAAAGCTCGTGCCTTCCGACATTGCCGGCCTCGCACCGGGAAAGGTGCAGCTGACGGTGCTGCTGAATGAAGATGGCGGCATCATCGACGACCTGATGATAGGCCGCCCCGCCGATCCAGCCCGGCAAGGCATGCTTTACATCGTGGTCAACGCAGGGACCAAGGACAACGATTTCGCATTGATCCAGAAGACAGCCGGCGCCGATGCCGAACTGCGCCGTGCGGATGACCGTGCGCTGATCGCGCTGCAAGGTCCGGAGGCGGAGGCGGTGATTGCGACGATCATTCCGGAGGCAGTCGCCCTCACCTTCATGCACTTTGTCCGCGTTGAGCACCCCGAATACGGTCGCATGATCGCGACACGCTGCGGCTATACTGGTGAAGACGGTTTCGAGATTCTGGTGGCGGCCGACAAGGCGGAGGCCTTCGCCGAGAAGCTTCTGTCCAACCCGCGCGTGAAGCCGATCGGCCTCGGCGCGCGCGACTCGCTGCGTCTTGAGGGCGGCATGTGCCTGTATGGCCATGATATCGACACGACCAAGACGCCGGTGTCGGCATCGCTGGCATGGATGGTTTCAAAAGCGCGGCGCGAGCGCGGAGACTTTCCGGGCGCTCAACGCATTCTCGCCGAACTGAAGGATGGCGTGCCTTCGAAGCGCGTCGGGATAAAACCGCTAGGCCGGGCGCCCGCGCGCGAGGGCTCGGAAGTCCAGAGCGAGGATGGCCAGGTGATCGGCGTTATCACGTCGGGCGGCTTTGGGCCGTCGGTGAATGGGCCGGTGGCGCAGGGCTATGTCGACACAAGCTACGCCAAGGTTGGCACGCCAGTGAAGCTGATCGTCCGCGGCAAGGCGCTGGACGCCGAGATCGCGGCCATGCCGTTCGTTCCTGCAAAATACAAACGCTGAGAGGGGTTCACGATGACGACCTATTACACGAGCGAGCATGAGTGGATCAGCGTCGAGGGCGACGTTGGCACGGTCGGCATCACGGCGTTCGCCGCTGAGAAGCTGGGCGATGTCGTGTTCGTCGAACTGCCTGACGCGGGAAAGAAAGTGAAGAAGGAAGGCGACATGGCCGTGGTCGAGTCGGTCAAAGCCGCTTCGGACGTTTATGCGCCGGTATCCGGTGACGTGCTGGAAGCCAACGCGGCCATCGTGGACGATCCGGCCAAGGTGAATGCCGACGCCGAAGGCGAGGGATGGTTTGTAAAGCTGAAGCTTTCCAATCCCGGCGAGCTGTCCGGCCTGATGGATCGGGCGGCTTACGAGAAGTTCTGCGCGACCCAGTGAGATAGATGCACGCGCCAACCGCTTTCCGTGTGAACGACACAGCAGAACTGGTCGCCTTCATCGAGGCGCGCCATTTCGCAACGCTGGTCGTCGCTGGCCCGGACGGGCCACTTGCTGCACATGTGCCCATGCTGGTGAACCGCGATGCCGATGGCGCCGTGATTTCTCTGGAATGCCATGTCGCGCGCAACAACCCGGTGACAGCGATTGCCGCATCGGGCGTGAAAGCGCTGGCGATATTTAACGGCGCAGACGCCTATGTGACGCCGTCGCTCTACCTGTCCAAGCGCGAGCATGGAAAAGTGGTGCCGACCTGGAATTACATCGCAGTCGAAGTTACGGGCGATGTGGTCACGTTCAACGACGCGCGATCCCTTACGGCGCAGATCGAACGGATGACCGATGCGATGGAACAGCCGACAGCCGTTCCGTGGAGGGTCAGCGATGCGCCAGATGCGTACATCGCGCAGATGCTGAACGGCATCACGGGCCTGCGACTGACGGTCGGCGGCATCGACGGTGTACGTAAAATATCCCAGAACAAGAATGCGGGTGACTTTGCCGGCGTGCTCAACGGTTTCACCCATTCGAACGATCACGGGGCGCGAGAACTCGCGGCCGAAATGACCAAGTCTGACATTGCGAAAAAGGTGTCGTAGATGCGCTATCTCCCCCTCACAGCGGATGACCGCGCGAACATGCTCAAGACGATCGGAGCAAAGTCCGTCGATGACTTCTATGGAGATGTACCTGCCTCCGCGCGCCTGAAGGGACCGGTTGCCGGGCTGCCGAACTTCCAGGGCGAACTGGAAGTCGAGCGGCACATGACAAAACTGTCGAAGAAGAACCGCGCCGCATCCGACGGCCCGTTCTTCGTCGGCTGTGGCGCCTACAAACACCACATCCCGGCCAGCGTGGATCACATCATCCAGCGTTCTGAGTTCCTGACCACGTACACGCCTTATCAGCC
>DAIRES010000005.1:4292-18561 GCA_036795465.1 Hyphomonadaceae bacterium | reverse complement strand
TGGATCACATCATCCAGCGTTCTGAGTTCCTGACCACGTACACGCCTTATCAGCCAGAAATCGCGCAGGGCACACTGCAGACGATGTTCGAGTTCCAGACGCAGGTGGCGGCGTTGACCGGAATGGAAGTGGCTAACGCGTCCATGTATGACGGCTCGACGGCCTGCGCCGAGGCCGCCGTGATGGCCTGCCGCGTCACCAAGCGCCAGACAGTGGTGATGTCGGGCGGCCTGCATCCACACTATGCAGACACCACGCGCACCCTGTGCGAAGCGGCAGGGATCAAGGTGATCCAGCTCCCGCCAGCCATCGATGGCGAGCTGGAGCTTGCCAATCACGTCGATGACACGGTCGCCTGCGTGATCGGCCAGACGCCGAACGTGTTCGGAACGCTGACCGACCTGACGCCGGTTGGCGATACAGCGCACGCCAAGGGCGCACTGTTGGTCACCGTATTCACTGAAATCGTGTCGCTGGGATTGGTGAAGACACCGGGCGAGATGGGTGCGGACATTGCGGTCGGCGAAGGTCAGTCGATCGGCGTGCCACTGGGCTTTGGCGGGCCATATGTCGGCCTGTTTACCTGCAAGTCGAAGTTCATGCGCCAGATGCCGGGCCGCCTGTGCGGCGAAACGGTGGATGCGGATGGCAAGCGCGGCTTCGTGCTGACGCTGTCGACGCGCGAGCAGCACATTCGCCGCGACAAGGCGACATCGAACATCTGCACGAACTCGGGCCTCTGCATGCTGGCCTTCTCGGCGCACATGACCCTGTTGGGCGACAAGGGGCTGACACAACTTGCGACGCTGAACCATGAAGCCGCCTGCGACCTGGCTGACGCACTGGCGGCAGTGAAGGGCGTGAAGATGCTGACCACGCGCTTCTTCAACGAAGTTGCGTTCGAGACGACGAAGCCGGCGGACCAGGTGCTCGCGGCGCTGGAGAAGCAGGACGTCATAGGCGGCGTGCGCGCTTCGCGCCTGTTCCCCGGCGCGGGTTTCGACAACGTCATCGTCGCGGCGGCAACCGAGTGCTGCACGCAATCCGACATCAAGGCTTACGCCGCTGCTCTCGCGCAGGTGCTCTAATGACCATGAACTCCACTGGCCGCCCCACATCACTCAGCTCGACTGATGGCTCCACCGCAGCTGCAACCGTTTCTGGCTCGAGAGGCTTGCTGCAGGCCGAAAACCTGATCTTCGAGATCGGTTCCGTCGACAAGACCGGCGTCGATCTGGCGAAGCCGAAAGGCACGAAGGATCGCCTCGGCGGCGTAACGCGCAAGGCATCCAGCGGCCTGCCCGGGCTGACCGAACCGGAAGCCGTGCGCCACTATGTGCGCCTGTCGCAAAGGAACTACGCCATCGATCTCGGCCTTTTCCCGCTGGGCTCATGCACGATGAAACACAACCCGCGCCTGAACGAAAAAGTCGCGCGCCTGCCCGGCTTCGCGGACGTTCACCCGATGCAGCCACAGTCGACCGTTCAGGGCGCGCTGGAAGTCATCACCGAGCTGGCTGACTGGCTGATGAAGCTGACCAACATGCCTGCGGTCGCAATGAGCCCGAAAGCGGGCGCGCATGGCGAGCTGGCAGGCATGCTCGCGATCCGCGCGGCATTGATCGCCACCGGCGAGGGCCATCGCAAGCGTGTGCTGGCGCCTGAATCGTCACACGGCACCAACCCGGCGACGGCTGCCCAATGCGGCTTCACCGTCGACGAAATTCCCGCCGCAGCTGACGGCCGCGTGGACATGGACGCACTGAAGGCAAAGCTGGTCGACAGCTCGGATGTAGCCGGCATCATGCTGACCAACCCCAACACCTGCGGCCTGTTCGAGCGCGACATCAAGGAGATCGCGGATCTGATCCATGCAGCGGGCGGTTACTTCTATTGCGACGGCGCAAATTTCAACGCGATCGTCGGTCGCGTGCGCCCGGGCGATCTGGGCATCGACGCAATGCACATCAACCTGCACAAGACCTTCTCCACGCCACATGGCGGCGGCGGACCGGGGTCGGGCCCGACCGTGCTGTCCGACAAGCTGGCGAAGTATGCTCCCGTCCCCTTCATCGTGAAAACGGCGGACGGCCTTCGCTTTGTCGAGCATCACGACGAAGCCCCGGATTCATTTGGCCGCATGTGTGCCTTCCATGGCCAGATGGGCATGTTCACCCGCGCGCTAGCCTACATTCTCAGCCACGGCGCCGACGGCCTGCGGCAGGTGGCGGAAGACGCCGTGCTGAACGCCAACTACATCCTGGCGCGCCTCAAGCCGCTGATGTCGCCGGCGTTCGAAGGCTACTGCATGCACGAAGCTTTGTTCTCGGATGCTTTCCTGAAAGACACCGGCATCGAGACGATCGACATCGCGAAGGGCCTTATCGACGAGGGCTATCACCCGATGACGATGTACTTCCCGCTGGTTGTTCATGGCGCAATGCTGATCGAGCCCACGGAAACAGAATCGAAAGCCGAGCTGGACCGTTTCTGTGACGCCCTCGCCTCCATCGCGCGACGCGCAACACAGAAAGATCCGTCCCTAAAAACTGCCCCCCACCTCGCCCCGGCCAAACGCCTGGACGAAACACGGGCAGCGCGCACGCCTCGCCTGAAGTGGACACCCGAAGCATCGACGCTGAGGGCCGCCGAATAGTGGGACATCGCAGCAGGACCCTGCTGCGATGTTCGCCTACTTCTTCTTGCTCTCGACCATCGCCACGGCTTTCTCGATCCTGCGCAGCCTTGTTTCGGGGGCTTTTGCTTCCTCGATGGAACGAACGTGTTCCTTCCGGTGCGTGAAAGCCAGGGCGGCGAAGTCTTTCGTCAACCCCGCCTTCTTCAATGCGGCGGCCAAGTCCTTTGGAACAGTCACCTCGCGGGGCGTCGTATCGAGCTCAAGTGATACTTCAACCTTGTCGCCGCCTTTCACGCCGGCCGCACTGCGATGCTCCTGCGCCAGCGGGAGCATGAACCTGCCACCCATGAAGAAAATGGTGCTGCGGTAGGTGTAGCCCTTCAGCGTGACAGTCACCTTGGGCTTCTTGCCGGCGCCCATCTTTTCGACAACATCATCGGGAACGTTGATCCCCGTGGCGTTCATGTCGTCAGCCTTGAAAATGACGGTCTTGAACTTCGGCATGCTTGTCCCCGCGCCTCCGTTTGCCTTATCCGGAAGGAATGAGGCCACCGCAGGCCCGACATTTCAATCCAAAATCAGCTACAGGCCTGCCCAGGTCGCGATCCAGAAGGTTGCCAGCGAAGCCAGATAGGCCAATCCGATGAGGTAGGCGAACATGAAGCCCGTCCACTTCCACGAATTGGTTTCGCGGCGGACCGTCGCCAGTGTTGCAAAACACTGTGGCGCATAAACGTACCAGGCGATGAAGCTGAGAGCCATCGGCAGCGTCCATGCGCTTGCCAGAGTGACTTGCAGGGCTTCGCTGGTTTCATCCACGGGGCCGAGCGAATAGATCAGACCCAGCGATGAAACCGCTGCTTCCCGTGCGGCCATGCCCGGAATAAGCGCGACAACCATTTCGAGATTGAAGCCGATCGGGCGGAATATCGGTTCGATCACGCGGCCGATCATCCCCGCATAACTGCCTTCCAGCCCGGCGCCGCCGTTGGGGAAATAGGCCAGCACCCACAGACCAACAGTCGTCATGAAAATGATCGTGCCAGCGCGCTTAAGGAATGCCCACGCCTTGGAAACAAGGCCAAGAAAGAAGTCGCGCCACACTGGCAGCTTGTAGGTCGGCAGCTCCATGATCAGCGGCTGGCTGGGCCCTCTCGTGGCCGTGCGCTTCAGGATGAAAGCGACAGTGACGGCGCTGATGACGCCAATGGCGTACAGGCCAAACAGCACCAGCCCCTGCAGGTTGAACGGGCCGACCATGTTCGCCGGGATGAACACGCCGATCAGAAGCGTGTAAACCGGAAGGCGCGCCGAGCAGGTCATGAGCGGAGCGACCATGATCGTGGTCAGGCGATCCCGCTCTTCCTCGATGGTCCTGGCAGCCATGATGCCCGGAATGGCGCACGCAAAGCTGGACAGCAGCGGAATGAACGCGCGGCCATTGAGACCCACGCGCAGCATCAGTTCGTCCATCAGGAACGCCGCGCGGGCCATGTATCCGGACGCTTCGAGAAACAGGATAAACGCGAACAGGATCACGATCTGCGGGAGGAAGACGACCACCGATCCCACACCGTTGATCGCTGCATCGACCACGAAACCATGCAGGATTTCGTTCGTGATCAGCGGAGAGACTGACTCCTGAAGCGCGGCAAAGCCGGCTTCGATCGCATCCATCGCCGGCGTGGCCCATGCGAAGACGGCCTGGAAAACAATAAACAGCACTGCGATCAACACCATGACGCCGGCGACCGGGTGAAGAAGGACAGCATCCATACCACGCGTGAACTTGTTCATGGCCGGTTCGACCATGGTTTCGTCGGCGATACGGCGAGCCTCGCGCTGCAGGGCACGAAGATCGCTCGCGGGCTCCGAGACAGTGGCGCCGGGCGGAACGGCTTTCAGCACTTCGTCGATCTTGGCGATCAGCGCTTCACGACCCGCTTTGCGCGTGGCGCGAGTCGCCACCACGGGCACACCCAGCATGGCGGAAAGCTTCTCGACATCGATTTTCACGCCATCGCGCTCAGCGAGGTCAATCATGTTCAACGACACGATCACGGGCAGTCCGAGCGATTTCATCTGCAACACGGTATGCAGGTGAGTGCGCAGGTTAGCCGCGTCTGCAACGAGGATCAGCGCGTCTGGCGGTGGATCACCGCGCTTGCCCTGAATTGCCTCGACCGCAACGCGCTCATCAGTCGAGCGGGCCTCAAGGCCGTAAATGCCGGGCAGGTCGATCAGAGTCACCGCCGCGCCGCCGGGGGTTTCGAACCGGCCATTGCGCGTCTCGACCGTCGTGCCGGAATAGTTGGCCGTCTTGGCGAGACCGCCGGTAAGACCATTGAAAAGGGTTGTCTTGCCGCTGTTGGGAGCACCAACCAACGCAAGGCGAAGCGTTGTGGTGGTCAATCTGCCAGCTCCACCTGAACCAGCGCCGCTTCCCCTTTGCGGAGCGCGATGACGGTACGGTTGAGACGGATCGACAAAGGCGCGCCTCCGAGCCAGCCACGCCCCAGAAGCTCGACCTCATCGCCTTCAGCGAAGCCGATTTCGCGCAGTTTCGCGACCAGCGTTTCGTCATTGGCTTTGAAGCCAGCAACGCGACCAACCCTGCCCTTGGCAAGGCGATCCAGCCCTAAAGTCATCGACCCCGTATCCATTTTGAACGGTATATTGAGAACCATTCTCATTAGCAATCGAAATCGGAGCATACGGGCTTTCCGTCGCACGCAGGCGCTCTAGTCTCGAAAGCGGCGGGCACGTGGAGGTTTCAGAGATGACCAAAGCTGTTCGCGCGACTCTGCTTGCGGCTCTGGCGCTGTCGGCGGTCGCCTGCGGAGGCGGGGGCAGTTCAAGCCCGCCCTCGCTACCAACGTCACCTCCCACCTCACCGCCGCCGCCGCCGCCTCCTCCGCCACCGGCAGGACCGGCAGCGCCGACTTTCACCTCGCCCGCAGCCATAACGAGCCGCGAGAACGTAATCGGCGTGATTTACCGCCCCGTGGCCACGGACCCGAATGGCGACCCGATCACATATGGCACGACCATCGGCGGCCCGGACGCCGGCCGCTTCGTGATGAACTCTGTGACTCGCGAAGTGCGCTTTGCCGTCGCGCCGGATTTTGAGACTCCTGCCGATGCCGGCGGAAACAATGTCTATGACATCAGCTTCACAGCAACCGACGGCACGAACACGACGACGCACAATGTCGCCGCGACAGTCTCCAATGTGGCACCAGGCTTTCGCGTGCGCCGCGTCGCGTCAGGAATGACCGCGCCGATCTATGCGGCAGGACTACCCGACGGGAGTGGACGGGTTGTCATTGTTGAACGCGGCGGGCGGATACGCGTCTTGAACCCATCGACTGGTACTTTCGAAGCAACAGACTTTCTCAACATCGCAACGCAAGTGAACACATCCGGCGAAAGGGGTTTGCTGTCGATCGCGTTCTCGCCGAACTTCCTCGTTGACCGGACTTTCTATGTGTTCTTCTACCCACTGAGCTCGAACGTCACCGAGATAAGGAAATACACGACGACAGGAAGCAGCTATGCCGAGGCTGATGCGGCGACTGCAGACACAATACTCACCATCGCGCAGGGCTCGGCAGGCAACCACAAGGGCGGCACAGTATTCTTCGACAATGCGGGACGATTGTTGATCAGCCTGGGTGATGGCGGCAACACGCCGACACTGGCTCAAGATCCCAATAGTCTGCTCGGGAAAATCCTTCGCATTGATCCGACGACGGATTCATTTCCTGCCGATGCATCGCGCGATTATGCGATTCCGGCGTCAAACCCGTTTGCGGCCTCAGGAGGGGCGCCAGAGGTCTATGCAATGGGTCTGCGCAACCCGTTTCGTATCAGCGTCGATCGTGTGACCGGCGACCTGTTCATCGGCGACGTAGGCGAAGGCGCAATCGAGGAAATCGATCGGGTCGCTGCCGCTACGACGGGGATTCTCAATTTTGGCTGGAACCGGCGTGAGGGCACACAGCCAAATGCTGGCGGCGCCGATGATCCCAGCTTCCTGTTGCCCGTAACGCAGTACCCGCATGGCTCGGGACAGTTCTCGGGCAACTCCGTGACAGGGGGCGTAGTCTATCGCGGACCGATCGAAGATTTTCAGAACCTATATTTCTTTGGCGACTACATAACCAGCAATGTGTGGTCCCTCCCACTTACAAGCATCGCGATAGGTGGGCCGGTATTCGCGAACACGTCCTACACCAACCGCAATGCAGCGTTCGCTCCTGACATTGGAACAATCGCCAATCCTTCGGCTTTCGGAACCGACAATGAGGGCAATCTCTATATCGTGGACATCTCTGGGGGAGAGATATTCCGCGTCGAGACCAACTAGATCAACGCTGCGCCGTGGTCTCGGCTGCCTGAGCTGGCTTCGCACCGTCCTTGAGGAACTTCACAAGGACTCGCTGCCCGACCAGAACCGGAGCCTGCTCCGCATCGACGACAACCTCGACGACGCGCTCGTCTGCACGCTCGCTGGGATCGTCAGACCGAAGCTTGCGCGCGCCCATGACGGCCGCAATGCGAATAACTGCGCCCGGATAGCTCTTGGCCTGATCGGATTCCGGAACGATCTCGACCTTCTGACCGGCCTTCACCAGCGTGATTGACCTCTCCTCAACCTCGGCGCGAACAATGCGCAGGGAGTCGGGCTGAAGCTGGAACATCGCCGTGACGCTGAACGTGGACGCGCCGGAACCCGGGTTCGCATAGCGGCGAACAATCGTGCCGTCGGTAGGCGCACGGATCACATACAGCTCCATCTGATAGTTCGCTTCGGCAAGCTGCGCGCGAACCAGCGCGATAGATGATTTCTGCGCATCGAGTTGTGCGCGGATCTGCCGTGTATTGTCCTGCGCCTGCTCGTAGAGCTGTTGCGACGTCGCATCTTCGGCGATGAGGCGAGCGAGGCGCTTCTCCTCACGGTCTGCCGCAGCGAGTTGGACTTCAAGGATCGGGATCTGGGCTTCCGCCTGGTTCAGCTGCGCAGCGACACGGTTGCGCGACAGGCGGGCGTCGTCGTCATCCTGACGAGCGAGGACCTGGCCTGTTTTCACCAGGTCACCTTCCTGGACAAGCACTTCCTTCACGATGCCCGGCGCGCGCGCCGCGACATCGACGAGACCGCCCTCGATATCGACCTTGCCCGCGGCGATCGCGGAATAGGGCGTGTTGACCGAGGCCGGATCCACACCCGGCTTGCCGGCTGCAGGTGGGCCGGCGGAGTTCTGGGGCGGACCGCCGCATGCGGTGAGGGCGGCAAGAGCAGCAGTCGCGAGGAGCATCCGGGAGAGGCGAAGCATGACGGTTTTCCGTTCTTTCAGTGACTGTTCGCGAACTGGGCGGGATCAGCGTTTGTCGACGTGATCCGCCCGTCTTCGATTGTAATGATACGATCTGCAAAGGCGGCGAGGCGCGCATCGTGCGTCACGCACATCACCGTAGCGCCCTGCTCCTTTGCGCACTTGCGCAGAAGCTCCATGACGACATGGCCATTCTCGCCGTCCAGCGCGGAGGTCGGCTCGTCGGCAAAGATCAGCTTCGGCTTTTTCGCGAGCGCACGCGCAATTGCCACCCGCTGCTTTTCACCGCCCGAGAGACGGTCCGGACGGTTGTTGAACCTGTGACCGAGGTTCACATCAACAAGCGCAGCCTCCGCCGCAGCCTTTCGCTCGGCGCCTTTTTTCTTCATGAACTTGAGAACGACCTGAACCTGCTGGCTCGCGGTAAGCGCGGGAAACAGGTTGAACCCTTGAAAGATGAAGCCGCAATTCGCAAGCCGGAAGCGGTCGATCTTGTTCCGCGGCATCTTCCAGATGTCCTGATTGAGCGCGACGACGCTTCCGCCATCCGGTTTCATCAGTCCCGAGACAGCTGCCAGCAATGTTGATTTGCCGGACCCGGACGGCCCCATGACGAGCACGATCTCTCCGGTCTCGATCAGGAGATCGATCCCTTTCAGGACGTCGACCTTCACGTGGCCGGCCTTGAAGCTCTTTGTGATGCCGCGAGCTTCGATCGCCCACTTCTTCCCGGCCGCATCGATCGCGGGACGGGCGGACTGCGTGACGATTTCGGTCTCGCCGCGCTGCTTTCTCAATGGGTTGATCATTTGAGCAGATCCGCAGGCTCACCCTTTTTCAGGGCGCCGAGTGTCAGCGCACCCGACATGACAGAGATAAGGAGGAGCAGAACGCCGGTCTGGATTGACGAGCCCCACTCGAACCCCATCGGGATGTTGGCCGCTTTCGCCAAGAACGTGATGCCGATCATCAGGACTGCGGATGCGGCGATACCCAGCACACCCACCCAGAATGAAAGCTCCATCACCACCCCGCGCAGCTGGCCGATCGAAACGCCCAGCGCCCGCAAGCTCGCAAACTCCTTGATGTTGGCGAGGATGGCGCCGCGCAACGTCTGCCAGGTGATGACGACGCCGATGACGAAGCCGATCACGCTCATGAAACCAAGGATGATCGCGAGCAGCCCCTCAGACATTGCATCTTTCACAGTCGCAGCAGCGAGCGGCTCCTTGGTCCACGCCTTGTATTGGCCGTCGGCCATGGCGTTGAGCTCGTCGGCCACGCGCTTGGCGTCCTTGGTTGAAGTATTCTTGATGCGCACCATCAGCAGGCCATACATCTCGTCATTGGCCGTTCCCATCAAACGCTGGGTCTGCCGCGACATCACCACGCCAGGCGCCTGGCTGTTGGCATAACCTTCCATGATCAGCGCGACGCGCACCGTGCGGCCGTTGATGGTCGCCTCGTCTCCAAGCTTGACGCCGAGCTGGTTCACCGCCGTGACATCAACGCCCACATTGTAAGGCGGCTCTATCGCTCGCCGCATGTCATCGGTGAAATCGTCGGGCAACGTCACCCCGTTGGGCGAGGTGTCGATCACCATGATGTTGACCATCGACGGCGAGGTTTGGCCGGGACCATAAAACCGGCCGAAATCCCCGGGCAGATCCTGCACCTCAACCACTTCCGGGTGGCGATAGATCAGCGGAACAACACGCTTGGGCAGCGCCCCGCCCCCGCCGCCGGGCCCGCCGAGCGAAGACGCCCCTGCCGGCAGGATGATGACCTGCGCACGCGACTTGTCGATCGTCGCCGTGAACGACTGAAGGATGCCAATGAACATTGCGGACAATGCCAGCATCAGCACGCCGGCAAGGGCGAGCGCGATGACTGCCGCCATATAGCGGCGCCACTCAAAAAGGAGCGTCGAGAGCGCTAGGCTCATTTGCGGGCCTCTCTCCAGAAACCGTTTCTAATTTTGGAGGGCCCTGACACCCAGATTATCGATATTCGATATAGCTACAGATCGCAAGGGCAAATGCCCCGAGCGCAGGCCTCACTACGTCTTCGCAGATAGGTATTTGTGAGGCTTTAAATCAGAAACCGAACGGTTTCCGTCGCAGCAACCCGAATATTTGTATTCGGGCCGCCCCAGAGCCGGTCTTCAGCTGCGTTTGTGCTGCAGGATGAAGGTCTTGAGGGTCGAATCGTCCACCGGCTTGGTGAAAACGGGCCGACCGGCAAAGCGGGGCTCGATATCCTTCGCGCCCTTGCCGCTGGTGAACGCGAAAGGCACGCCGCGCGTCGCGAGAATATCCGCGATCGGCCAGGACATTTCTCGCGCCAGGCTGCAATCCAGAAGGGCGCAGTCCACCTGCTCGCCAGATTCGGCAGCAACCAGCCCGTCGCGCAGGTTCATGAACGGGCCAAACACCTGCCCGCCAAGATCCTCGACAAGCATCTCCATGGCGGCGCCAATCAGCGGCTCGTCTTCGACGATCATCACACGCAGTGAACTCATTCCGACTGGTTCCTCCCGATAGGCAGAAACTCCGAGCACGGGAACGGGTTCCACTGCAAGCCGTATCAGGTCACGCCCAGCCCAAGCCAACGCCGCGCCGGCGCCCAACGCCTCAGGATCAGCCTCTCGATAACGGCCAGAACCACAAGACTTGCTCCAAGCACAGGCAACAGCAACCCGGCCACAACGATGATCACTGCCAGGCCAACGCCAATCCGAGCATCCGGAATGGGCGGCGGCGCTCCGAGCACGCCGTCCGGCGCGCGGCGACGCCACATGACAAAAGCGCTGACGCAGAGAGTAACGAGCCCAAGCGCCGTGAGAACGCCAAGGATCTGGTTCAGCGGAGCAAATAGCTGGCCCTCATGCGCGGCGATCGCGACGCCCACGATCTGGTCGATGATGTGTTTCTTCCCGAACACCTCGCGGCTGACCTCGGCGCCCGTCATCGGATCGAAGATGACTTCCTGCTGGAGCGGCCGGTTCTGGGCATTGGATTTGGCGCGCCAGTAGTTTGAGGATTTGGAGGGCGGCGTGAGGATCACCGGCGGAGCAAGATTCTGCGCTAACGCAGCCGTGTAGGCTTGATCGAGTGTGATGCCGCCATGCGCTGAGTGATCCAGCATGTCGCCCGACTGAGCTTGATGTTGCGCATGCTCGTCGACGGGTCCGATCGTCCAGTCCTGTGTGAGCGGCGCGTTGCCTGTGGCCTCGCGCACCATCTTGAATCCGTTGCCCCAGACCAGCGCCCAGGGCATGCCGCTCGCCAGCAGGAAAAGTGCAAACGCTGAGACGTAGATGCCTACGACAGCGTGCAAGTCTCGCCAGAAGCGTTTGGCGCCCTGTCCGATGCGGGGATAAAGCACGCCTCCGAGCCCCTTCGCCCGCCGCGGCCACCAGAGATAGAGCCCGGTGAGCACCATCACGATGGCCCAGGAGGCAGCCAGTTCCACCACGATAGAGCCGGGCGTGCCCAGCATGAGCTCGCCGTGCAGCTTGAAGATCCAGCGATCCCATGTCGAGCCCTCGTCCTGCGTCTTGAGAATGTCGGTCGTATCGGGATGCAGATAGACGCGTGTGCGGGCGCCCTTGTCGGACACCAGCACGCGCGCGGCCTGGTCAGCCTGTTCAGGCAGCATGACCCCCGCGAAGATTGAACCCGGCACGGCGGCCGTAGCCGCCGCGACGAGTTCCTGCTGAGTTGCAGCCTCACCTATCCGTTGCAGGACAGCGACATCACGGTCGATCCACGCGTCGATCTGGGGACGAAACAGGTAGATAGACCCCGTCACCGCCAACCAGATTACGAACGGGATGCAGATCAGGCCGGCATAAAAATGCCAGCGCCAGAGCATCCGGTAGAGGCTGCCCTTACCTTCCGTCTCACGTTGATCAATCGCGCGCGTCATAGCGGCCCCTTAGAACGTGAACGACACGCCGCCGTACACAGACCGCTGATCTCCCGGGAAGAAGATGTTGCGCTGCGCGAGGGTGGCGGCGTTCCAGTTCACGACAGGCGTGAAATTGGAGATGTAGTTCTCGTTCAGGATGTTGCGGACATCCAGGAACACCATCGGCCCGTTGTCGAAGGTGTATCCCATGTTCAGGTTGAAGATGCCGTAGGACCCGGCCTGGAACGTGTTGGCGTAGTCCGTCCAGGCATCTGACATCGACCATTCAAGCGACGGCGCGATCCAGAAATCGCCGACCGTTCCCCGAAGTTCCGCGCGATAGAAATGCTTCGGTATGATGGGCAGGCTGTTGTCGCCATACTGGGGATCATTGGTGAAGCGGAAGTCGGACCACATGTAGGTCTGGCGCAGGCGCAGGCCGTCCACGATGTTCCAGTCCAGTCCAGCCTCGAGGCCCTGGTGCATCGTGCCGTTGAGCGCGTTGAACGTAGCTGCGGGAATGCCGAGGCCCGGATTGACCGAGAAGGTCAGCAGTTCGTTATCGATCTCGGCGCGATAGAGCGCGATATCCCAGACCAGATTGTTGGCGCGGCCGCGAGTGCCGATTTCGGCCGTCACGGCGTCCTGTTCCTTGAGCGGCTGGAAGCCGCCGGTTGTGGGGGCGAGACCGCCAAAGTTCGGAGGTTCGACCGACCGCGTTACGTTTCCATAGACCTGCAGGCCGTCAGCGTTCTGCCAGATGAAGCCAACGCGCGGCGCGAACCAGTCATAGGTCTCACTGTCGGTGACGACTACGACGCTTGGGGGCGTTGAGCGATAATCACGCTCGGCTCTGCCGTAAGAGCCGCCGGCGACAAGAGCGAAGCCATCCATCACAAACAATCGGCCTTCGGCAAACACGTCGAGGCCGGTTGCGTCCTGGTAGCTTTGGGCGGTGAGCGCACCGCGAGAACCTGCGAGGTTCACCCATTGCTTGGCGTCGTTCTCGCCCGCCCTGTACGACACGCCGTAGAAAAGATCCGCGTCCATGCCGAGCAGCTGCCCGGTCCAGTCGATGCGGCCGAACGCTCCCCAGTTGTCGCTCTCCTGGTTGATGACCTGGAAGATCGGGTGATCGAGCTCCTTGTGCGTCGCGTAAACGCCGCCCTCAAGCACCGTGTTGGCGTCAAAGCGCCAACGCGTCTGGACGGCGGCACGCTGGACCGACTGATCGCGCTGGTAGTTCAACGCGACGTTGGCAGGGTTGGCGAGTTCGGCCGCGCCGAGCGCCTGATCAATCGAGACCGATCCGGGGATCTGCTGGTGAATGTATCCGCCCGAAACGTACGCCCGGACTTCCTGATCGTCGCCAAATGTGTAGCCAAGATTGCCGGACGCGAACTGCCATTCGCCTTCGCTTTGCTGGCGCCAGCCATTGGTCTTGTAGCCAGACACGGCGCCGAACGCGTCCCATGCGCCGAATTGGCCGCCAGCGCTTGCGTGGCCGCGCAGCGTGCCATGTTCGCCGCCCTCGACACGCAGAACGCCAGTTTCTGGCATCGTCTTGCCGTTAGGCGTAATCATGTTGATGGCGCCGCCGAGCAGTGCGCCGCCGTAGCGCATCGCATTGCCGCCCTTGTACACTTCCGTGTAGCGCGCAAGGAACGGATCAACGAACTGCGTGTCGCCAAAGCCATCCGCCTCGTTCAGCGGAATACCGTCCTGCGCGATCAGGGTTCCGCGCAGATGGTTGGCATTTCCGATGCCGGAGCCGCGAATGGACAGGCGCGTATCCCCGCCCCACTTCTTCTGGACATACACGCCAGGCACATCACGCAAGATATCGACAAGGCCAGCGGCATGACGGCCGGCATAGCTTTCGCTCGACACGATCGCGACGGCCCCAGGCGTTTCCGACAGGCGTTCGCGCGCTTCAGCCACAACCGGCGGATCTTCTGGGTCGGCCTTGGCCGTGACGATGACGGTGTCGCGATCCTGTCTTTGTTCATCGGCGGGCGCCGATTGAGCAAAGGCCGGCGTGCAGAACGACATGGCGAGTAGAAGCGCGGGCGCCGAAACGGCTGCGCGCAATACATACGAATTCATATGTGGATTGGTCCTGATCGATGACAGCAGAACGCGCGCCGTGAAACAGCGCGCTGCGATTCAGCTCAGATCAGGGATGGGGGCCCGGTCGAGGGCGGCGGTGGAGCCGCAATGCCGCGGCCGGGGCGCAGGTCGCGTACAACAGTAAAATCGACCCGATGGGAAACGTGGAATTCGACCAGCTCACTCGCCGCCACCGGCGATTCAACGGCGGACGCGCCCGCGAAAACGCAGGGAGCCGTCTCCGACTCGCTCTTCGCATTCTTTGGCAACT
>DAIRES010000005.1:0-4192 GCA_036795465.1 Hyphomonadaceae bacterium | reverse complement strand
CCCGCGAAAACGCAGGGAGCCGTCTCCGACTCGCTCTTCGCATTCTTTGGCAACTTGGAAAGATCGATCGTCTTGCCGGTATCGAGATCGATCACCTGCGCCTTGCTGGCGTGGCCATCGCACATCTCGACGGTGAGATAACGGCCAGCGCCGGTATCGGCTTCCGCCAGCATATAGCCCGCCGGGATGATCGCGCGCACGAGCATGGCCAGCAGCGCTATCGCGCCCAGCCTCCGCCCCATGCTCCGCATCCAGGTAAGCAAACCCGTCTCCCTTGTCTGTCCGCAAACTACTCGCGCAACAGCGAACCACAAGTGCGCCAAGCCGTCGCGAACGGTCAACTCCCGGCGAGCGCCCCGCCAGCCTCCACTTTCATTTGACTGAAATGAGAATTTACCACCCATTCACGGACAGGTCGGTGTGGGGCTGGGAATGTTCTGGCGGGTCTGGATTGTCGGAGCGCTCGCCGCGCTCGCCTGCTCCAACGCGAATGCGCAAACCCCGCCTCTCACGCCCACCATCACGCATCACACGATGGACCTGAACGGAGCGCGGCTCGCCTACACGGCGACGGCCGGCTTGATGCCCATCGCCTCGCCTGATGGTCAGCCGATCGGCGACATGTCCTACATCGCCTACACGGCGCCCGCTCTAGCTGGCAGAGCCCGTCCCATAGCTTTCATCTGGAATGGCGGATCCGGCGCCAATTCAACGCCTCTACATTACGGCGCCTTCGGTCCGCACCGCCTTGCCGCCGGCGCGATGAAATCCAATCCGGCGACTCTGCTCGACATCGCCGACCTCGTCTTCATCGACCAGATCGAAACCGGCTTCGGCCGCTATGCCTCGGGGATCGATCAAAGCACCTATCTGAATCAGCGCGCCGACGCCGACACCTTCGCGCAGCTCATCCATGGCTGGTTGCAAACGCATGGCGGGGTCGAACGACCTGCCTTCCTGATTGGAGAGAGTTATGGCGTGCGCCGCGCACAACTCGTTACCGAGAATCTCCTGAAGCGCGGCGTTGCGCCAGAAGCCCTCATCCTGATTTCCGGCTACTCACTCGTTGGCGAACAACTTGATCCCGCCATCGAAGGCGCATTCCGCCTGCCCGGCTACGCTGCCTTTGCATTCCGGCGCGGAGACCTGAAAGACGCAAGCTGGAGCTCGGAAGACAATGTGCATGATGCAGCCCTCGCATGGGCGCGCGCATTGGCCGACAGCATTGAGACGTCCGATATCGCCGGCAGAAAAACGTTTCACGACGGCCTCAAACGCTTTCTCGGATTCTCGGAAGAGCGCCTGGCCGATCCGGCATCGCCCATGTCTCCGCAATCCACCATGCGCTCTCTCGCCGAGCTGAGCGAACGGCACGCACCGATGGTATTTGGCGACGTGTGGAATCCAATTTCGTATGACCTGCGCAACTGGAAATCGGATGGTCGCGAATGGGTCTCTCAAGCCATCATCGACGACATCCGCATCAACCTTGGCTTCAATCCGCCCGATCGCATCTATATCGGCCAGGAATACAATCATGCAGCATCACAGGTGGGCGCATCGCTTCGTCAGCCAATGCTGGTGCACCGCGCCGACGGCACGATTGTGGAGCTTTCACGCGAAACGCTGAGCCAGTTTCCGGAACTGTACGGAGCTCTGTCGCGGCTCAACAATCTGATCGGCCGGCCAGTCCCCACCGCCAGGCCCAGCGACGGGCTGGCCGAGACGATCATGAACTTCAACGTTCACTTCAACGCGGCGCTGTGGCTTCGCGACAGTCCGATGCCGGAACTCATGACGGCGGCGCCCAGCCTCAAGCTGTTCATCGCCGGCGGCATGTACGACGATCTTCTGCCCTGCGCAGTCGGGGCCGAGATGGCGCGTCGCGATCTTTCAGCGTTTGCATCCCGCATTCTCAGCAAGTGCTACGCGGGCGGCCACATGATGTACGACGACGAGTCGGAAAGCTTGAAACTGTCGAAAGACGTGCGCGGCTTCATCGGCAATGTGCTGGCGAACCACAATGACGTCGCCGGCGCGGCTACGCCGTGACATTTCCAAACTTGCCGGCCTGGTAATCGATGATTGCCTGACGAATTTCGTCGACCGTGTTCATCACGAAAGGTCCGTGAGCAACGACCGGTTCGTTGATAGCCTCGCCGTGGCCATACAGCAGGCGCGCCGCCGTCGTCGTTTCAATCGTGAGTTCATCTCCGGCAAGCTCGAACTCAACAAGCGTGTGCTGGGCAACTTCGCGGTCGCCGATCCGGACGTCGCCGCTGACGACATAAAGAAACACGCTGCGTTGCTCGAGATGGTGAAATTCCAGCTGCGCGCCCGACTCAGCGGCGATCGTCGTCATGAAATTCCCGGTGATCGATTCGACGGGACCGCTTGCCCGACCCCATTCTCCGGAGATGAGATTGATGCGCGCCTTCCCATCGGCCGTTGCGAATGATGGAATCTGGTCGGCTTGCAGGCCTTGATAGCGCGGCGCTGTCATTTTGAGTCGCGCCGGCAGATTCACCCACAGCTGAAGAATCTCCAGCGGCCCGCCGGCTCGCTTGAATCCGTCCGGCGAGAGCTCTGCATGAACGAGACCCGATCCCGCCGTCATCCATTGCACGCCGCCGGCGCGGATGACGCTCTCATGCCCGCCTGAGTCGCGATGCATCAGCTCGCCTTCGAGAATGAATGTCACGGTTTCAAAGCCGCGATGAGGATGCGGCCCGAACGGCAGGCCGCGGTTGTTCTGGGGATAAACCTGCGGCCCATGATGATTCAGGAAAAGGAACGGATCCACCTGGCTGATCTTCGGCCCCGGAACAGGACGCCGCGTGACGAGATCAGCGATGTCGTCGCGATGCGAAGGATGAAGGCCGCGAATGATCTTGTGGGTCATGGCTCAGACGTAGGGTGGATTGGGCGCCGACGAAATCCACCTGGAGAATTCCGGACACGCTGCAACGGACGCTGAAACGCAAACAGCCCCGCCGAAGCGGGGCTGTTCAAGTTTTGGGTGCGGGGACAGGATTTGAACCTGTGACCTTCAGGTTATGAGCCTGACGAGCTACCGGACTGCTCCACCCCGCGTCACCGATTTCCACCACGCGTCCGATACGCGAAGCGAACTCCTGAACCGTTTCCAGCGCAAGGCCAGAAACGACTTCGCGGCCCACTCCGGCCGACATGGACGAGTCCATGATCAACCGGCCGAGCCGCGTCTTGCATCCGGAGAGGATGCGAAGATCTTGAAGGAGGCCCTGCTCTCACCTTGCGATGTAGCAGCTCTATGCATTTGGCTTGGCAGACCTGGCAGCGACCTACTCTCCCGTGTCTTAAGACACAGTACCATCGGCGCTGGGGGACTTAACGACCGAGTTCGGAATGGGATCGGGTGGGGAACCCCCGCCAGAACCACCAGGTCAGCGAAGCCAAATGCCTACAACAACTTTCGTCTAATCATCTATTCGTACCAGATTACAGACCTAGGAAATCTGGTCGAAGTGTTTCGGGCGACATGCTCGTCGCCACGTATGGGTCTTGAGAGTTAATCAAGCCTATCGAGCAATTAGTACCGGTAAGCTGCAGTCCTCGCGGACCTTCCACACCCGGCCTATCGACGTGATAGTCTATCACGGCTCTCAGGGAAATCTGGTTTTGAGGTAAGTTTCCCGCTTAGATGCTTTCAGCGGTTATCTTGTCCATACATAGCTACCCAGCTGCGCGACTGGCGTCACGACTGGTCCACCAGAGGTATGTTCATCCCGGTCCTCTCGTACTAGGGACAAATCCTCTCAAATTTCCTACACCCACGGCAGATAGGGACCAAACTGTCTCACGACGTTCTGAACCCAGCTCACGTACCTCTTTAAATGGCGAACAGCCATACCCTTGGGACCTGCTCCAGCCCCAGGATGAGATGAGCCGACATCGAGGTGCCAAACGATGCCGTCGATATGGACTCTTGGGCATCATCAGCCTGTTATCCCCGGAGTACCTTTTATTCGTTGAGCGATGACCCTTCCACACAGAGTCACCGGATCACTATGGCCGACTTTCGTCTCTGCTCGACTTGTCAGTCTCGCAGTCAGGCAGGCTTATGCCATTGCACTCAGCGTCCGATTTCCGACCGGACTGAGCCTACCATCGCGCGCCTCCGTTACTCTTTGGGAGGCGACCGCCCCAGTCA
>DAIRES010000315.1:0-2730 GCA_036795465.1 Hyphomonadaceae bacterium | reverse complement strand
TTCGCCCTCAACATGCGGCAGGCCGGCAATGCGCTTCGCGCGGTCTATGCGCGTGAGCTGGCGGCCTACTTCCTTACACCGCTGGCCTACGTGTTCATCGCGATCTTCCTGATCGCGCTCGGCTCCTTCACCTTCCAGATCGGCCGCTTCTTCGACACCAACCAGGCCGACCTCGCACCCTTCTTCCTGTTCCATCCATGGCTCTATCTCGTCTTCCTCCCCGCCATCGCCATGCGCCTCTGGGCCGACGAGGCGAGGGGAGGGACGCTTGAGCTGCTGCTCACGCTGCCCGCGCCGACATGGTCGCTGGTGCTCGGCAAATTCCTCGCGGCGTGGACCGTCGCTGCCGCTGCTCTCCTGCTGACGACGCCGATGTGGATCTCGGTCAACTGGCTGGGCGCACCAGACAATGCCGCGATCTTCCTCACCTATGTCATCAGCTTCCTGATGGCCGGCGGCTATCTCGCCATCGCCTGCGCGCTGTCCGCCGCTGCACAGAACCAGGTGATTGCCTTCGTGCTCTCGGTCGCCGTAGGCTTCCTGTTCACCGCCGCCGGCTTGCCGGTCGTCACATCGGGGCTTTCCGCCACCTTTGGCCCCGGCCTCGCCGAAGCAATGGCCTCGTTCTCGCTGATCACCCATTTCGAAGCTGCCCAGCGCGGCGTACTCGAAATGCGCGCCCTGATTTTCTACGTCGGCTTCATCGCGGTCTGGCTTGCCCTGAACGCGATATGGGTCAGCGCAAGGAAGGGCGGCTGATGCGCAGGAGTCATTACGCCATCCTCGCCAGCCTGCTGGTCGCCATTGTGTTCGTGGGGCTGAACCTCGCCTCGTGGAAATGGCTGGCGCCCGCCCGCGCCGACTTCACAGCCAACGGCCTCTATACGATGTCGAGCTCCGCCAAGCGCGTGGTCCAGCGTCTGGTCGAGCCTGTGGAACTCGAACTCGTCTATTCGCGCGGCGTCGGCGCCGAATTCCCCGCGATCCGCGCCCACGCAGACCGCGTGCGCCAGCTGATGAACGAGATCGCGGCCCAGAGCGGCGGCAAGGTGAAAATCCGCGAGACCGAGCCCGAGCCGTTTTCAGACGAAGAAGACCGCGTCGTAGCCGCCGGCCTCACGCCCGCGCCAACCAACGGACGCGACCCGATCTATTTCGGCGTCATCGGCCACAACACTGTGGACGATGCGATCGCCATTCCGTTCCTCGCGCCCGAGCGAGACGCGCTGCTGGAATACGAACTCGTCCGCCTGATCTCGCAGCTCGATGATCCCTCGCCGCCGAAGATCGCGGTGATCTCGTCCCTGCTGGCCTATCAGGCCGATCCATCCGAACCCGGCGCGGCTTTCATCCTGCGCGAAGCAAAACGCGCCTTCGATATCGAGATCGTGCCGCCTGATTTCCGCGCTCTGCCTGCCGGAACCGACGTGCTGATGATGATCCATCCCGGCCCGCTGGATGAGTGGCAGCAATACGTCGTCGATCAGTTCCTTGTTCATCAGGGCAGGGCGTTGATCGCGCTCGACCCGGTCTCGCGCGTCTCGATGGTGCAGCCGGGCCAGCAGGCAATTCCCGCATCCAGCCTCGGCGAACGCCTCGACCGAATGCTCGGCGTCACGATCGGGCCCGATACCGTGGCCGATCGCGCGCTCGCGCTTCCGGTCAATGTCGATGCCGGCGGCGGGCGCAGGGCCGTTGTCGGCCAGCCGCTTTTCCCGGCGGTTCCGCCCGCACTGATGTCCAAGACCGACGTGATCACTGCTGACCTTTCGCGCCCGATCAACTTCGGCGCCCCCGGCCATCTGATCGCCGCGCCACCTTACGGCGCAACATTCTCACCTCTGGTCGAAACAACGCCGCAAGCCGCGCTTATCTCGGCGGCGATTGCAATGAGCGATCCAACGCCGCGCACCGTGCTGGAGGCCTACGCTTCATCCGACGCGCCGCAGATTCTCGCGGGCCGCCTGTCCGGCGAACTCCGCTCGACATTTTCTTTGCCTCCATCCGTGCCCGCGCAACCCGATCCGGTAGTTGCCGAGCTCGAACGGCAGGAGATGGCGAAAGTCCCGCCCTTCGCCTCGCGCTCCACCAATCCCGCGGAAGTTATCTTCGTCGCAGACGCCGATGCTTTCGACGACGGCTTCTATGTGAACCCGCAGAACGGCACCGCAATCTCCGACAACGCCGCTTTCATCCTCAACGCGCTCGACAATCTCGGCGGCGACGAAGCGCTGACCGCGCTCCGCTCCCGCGCGCCAGCTGCCCGCCCGATGGATCGTGTCGACGAGCTTCGCGCCGCAGCCCGCGATCGGCTCTACGAGGAACAGCAACGCCTCGAGAAACTGCTCGCTGATGCCGAAGGCCGCCTCAATCTGCTCGAAGGCCGCCGCACCAGCGGCGCAACGCTGACAGCGGAAGAGCAGGCCGAGATCGCGAACTATCGCGAACAGGCGGCCGATATCCGCAAGCAGCTTCGCGGCGTCGAGCGCGAATTCCGGCGCGATATCGATGCGCTCGCAGGCCAGCTCCAGTTCCTCAATGTCTGGCTGCCGCCGATCCTCGTCGGGCTCGCTGGCATCGGCGTATTCGTCTGGCGCTCGCGGCGCAGGGGAGGGTCGAGATGACCAGCGCTTCAGCCGCCATGCGTCGCCGCACGCTCATCATCCTTTCCGCAGCAGCAGGCGTAGCGGCGCTGCTCGGCGCGGCGTCCTTCATTCCGCCGGGCGAGGA
>DAIRES010000088.1:11401-13761 GCA_036795465.1 Hyphomonadaceae bacterium | reverse complement strand
ACAACCACGCTGCGCAACACCGCAGCCCGCCAGCCCTCATCCTGAGCAGCACGCATAGCGTGCGCCCGTCGAAGGACGAGGGCGTGCTCACCCGCGCCAGCCACAAGCCGGCGCAACCCGAGCACCCCAACCACCTCGCACCACCCTCGCTCCGCGTCCGACGCTTCGCGTCGAACCCCAGGCGAACGCCGGGACCCAGAGCATCAAGGGTGCTGCGAATTGAATCGGGCCTGCACCAGCAGCCCCGGATCCCGGCTTGCGCCGGGACGAGCGGATTTTTGAATCCGCCAAACAAAAACGCGGCCGCCTAAGCGACCGCGTTTCCAACTCAAACCCAATCACCCCGCCACCCGCGGGAACGCGAACCTATGCCCCGGCGCTCGGCCTTGCAGTCACACGCTCATGCCACGCCCGCACATTGGTCATCGCCTCGGGAATCCCCAACCCGATCCACGTCGCGAAATCCACCGTCGACAGCAGGCAGATATCCGCCACCGTATAATCGCCCGTCGCCAGGAACTCGCGCCCCGCCAGCTCGCCATCGAGCCAGCCCAGCGCCCGCTCGTAATGCGCCCGGTTCGACTCTCCGAACTCCTTGTACTGCGGCACAACCACCGCTGCCGTGAACGGATGCGCGTGCCGCCAGAACATGCCAACCGGCGTCATCACCGCGAACTCGACCCGGCGCACCCACTGATCGACCATCGCCTGCTCGAACGCATCTTTCCCGAACATCGGCGGGGCAGGGTGCAGGCTCTCCAGATACCGGCAGATCGCGACAGTCTCCGAGATCGTCCGCCCGTCATCCAGCTCCAGAGTCGGCACCTGTCCCAGCGAGTTCCGCGCCAGATGCTCCGGCGATTTGTGCTCGCGCTTCATGATCGCCACTTCGCTCATTGGAATCGTGACGCCTTTCTCCGCAAGGAAGATGCGCACCCGGCGCGGGTTCGGCGCGGGCATCGGCGAATTGTAGAGTTTCATGGGCGTTCCTCTTTGTTTTGCCCAAGGCGTAGGCCCTCACCATCCGCTCTGGCAAGCGTGACCCCACGTCCGGGTGACGCCTTCGCGCCCAGCCGCTATCACCCCTCATCGGGTCTGGAGTTCATCGACATGAAGCGTACTGTTCTGGCCATCAGCGCCGCAATGCTTGCCGCCTGCACAACCGCGCCTGTCTCCGAAGCGCAGCCCGCCTTCTCCGCCAACGGCAAGACGCTCCGCCAGATTTACGAATACCTCCACAAGAACCCCGAACTCTCCTTCCAGGAAAAGAACACCTCGGCGATCCTCAGCGCCGAGATGAAGCGCCTCGGCTTCACCGTCACCACCGGCCTTGGCGACCAATGGGTCAAAGCGCGCGCAATGAAGGAATACGGCAAGGTCCAGGACGGCGTCGGCGGCTACGGTTTTGTCGCCGTCCTCCAGAACGGCCCCGGCCCCACGCTGATGATCCGCACCGACATGGACGCGCTGCCACTCGTCGAGAAAACCGGGCTCGCCTACGCCTCCACCTTCCGCGACACCGCCTGGTCCGGCGAAGAATCCGGCGTCATGCACGCCTGCGGTCACGACATCCACATGACCAGCTGGATCGGCACGGCCCGCGAACTCGTCGCCCGCAAGTCCGAATGGAAGGGCACGCTGGTCATGATCGCCCAGCCCGCCGAAGAGATTGGCCTCGGCTCCATGTCGATGCTGGAAGACGGTCTCTACACGCGCTTTCCAAAGCCTGATCGCGTCATCGCCCTGCACGATAACGCAGCCCTGCCGGCCGGCCATATCGGCCTCGGTTCGGGCTATGTCATGGCCAATGTCGACAGTGTCGATATCACCGTGAAAGGCGTCGGCGGCCACGGCGCCTATCCGCAGGATACGAAAGACCCCATCGTCGTCGCCGCCCGCATAGTCACGACGCTTCAGACGCTGGTCGCCCGCGAAACCGATCCGCAGGATTCGGCCGTCGTCACCGTCGGCGCCATCAATGGCGGCTTCAAGCACAACATCATCCCCGACGAAGTGAAGCTCCAGCTCACCGTCCGCTCCTTCGCCGATACGACGCGCGACAAGCTGCTGAAAGGCATCGAACGCATCGCGAAGTACGAAGCCCTGGCTGCCGGCCTTGAAGGCGACAAGGCGCCTACCATCTCGACGAAAGACGACTACACACCCTCGCTCTACAACGATCCGAAGCTGGTCGAGCGCGCATCGGCCCTGCTCACGAAGCAGTTCGGCTCTGAGAAGATCGCCATCGCATCGCCCACCATGGGCGGCGAGGATTTCTCCCGCTTCGGCCGCACGCCGGATCGCATCCCGGTCATGCTGATGTGGCTCGGCGCCGTCAGCCAGGCAAAATTCGATGCGTC
>DAIRES010000088.1:3351-11301 GCA_036795465.1 Hyphomonadaceae bacterium | reverse complement strand
ACGCGCCAGGCCCAGCGGTTCAGCACCTTGCCCGAAAGCTTCTGCCGCTCGACCGTCTGCGAGGTGATGTCGAAACCGACGCCCGTCAGCTGCGCTGACACGATGTCCGAAAGATCAACATCGCGCTCCACGATCGTGCCGGGGAAGCCCTGCAAGGCTTCCTGTCCGGCATTCTCGTTTTCGGTCGCGTTGATCACCAGCGAAACATCAACGGCCTTGTCGAGCGCCAGCTTCTGCGGCGGCCGGTTGTAAGTCACTTTCCGCGACTTGAATTGCGACTCGAGCCCAGCCGGGGCCGCCGTGATGACAGGCGCTTGCTGAACCGTCGCCACCGGCTCCGGTGCTGTTCGTCTGGCCTGCGGCGCGGCAGCTGGTTCGGGGGTCGGAGCGATGCGAGCCTGCACCTGCGGCTCTGGCTGTGCAGGCGTTTGAACGGGCGCGGGCGTCGTCTGGGTTTGCGCCGCCGCCGGCGCCTGCTGCTTCGGCTGGCCGGGCAGGGTGGGCAGCTTCAGTCCGCCATTCCCATCCAGCGTCGTGGTGAGCGAAGGCTTGGGCGCCGTCGTCGCCGGCTCAGTTGCGGCGGGCGTTTCAGGAACAGGCGTTTCCGGAACGGGCGTAACCGCGACGGGGGCTTCAGGCTGCGCCGGAACCGGGGTCGGCGCTGGAGCGGGCTTCGCTGCCGGCTTGGCCGCTGGTTTGGCTGGCGCGGCAGGCGTGCTCTGCAAGGAGGCCTGCGGATTGACCGCCGGCGGTTGAACCGGCGCTTCGGCCACCACGATCTCGGGTTCGCGCACGATCGGCGCCTGCGGCTCGCCTGCGCCACCCGTCAGGGCGCCGCCGAACTGGCCAAGGCCCCAGACCCCTGCGGCCAGCACCGCAATGATCGCAAGCCCGATGACGATGGCGTTCCGCATGCAGCTCTCCTGAACGTCAGCCCGGCAGTCTAGTCGGCTTCGCCGTCAAATCCATCGTCGTCCGCATCGTCTTCTGATGAAGGCAGCGGGGCGGTTTTCGGCGCGGGTGGGGCTGCCCCGCCGCGTTTCGATGCTTCATAGAAGGCAATCGCAGCAGCATTCGAAACGTTCAGGCTTTCCATCTGCACGCCGATCGGAATGCGCGCGAGGCCGCTGCAAGCCTTCGCGACTCCCTGACGCAAACCTTCGCCCTCGGCGCCCATGACGATTGCAAGCGGTTCATTTCCGGCGAACGCTTCATCTAGCGTCTGCTCTGCCGAGCCATCCAGCCCGATGACTTTCCACCCGGCATCGGTCAGCGCATCGATCGCGCGCGAGAGGTTCACGGCGCGAATCTCGTCCACGATCTCGATGGCGCCCGTCGCCGCTTTCGCCAGCGCGCCGCCAAGGGCGGGGGCATTGCGCGTCTGCATCACAACGCCGCCAATTCCGAACGCGGCCGCCGACCGGAAGATGGCGCCCACATTCTGCGGATCAGTCACCTGATCCAGGATCACCAGCGGCTTATCCGGTTGCACGGCCGCATCGGCGATATCCGGTCCATCCAGCGGCTTGCACCGCACGGCGAGCCCCTGATGCACCGCGCCGGGCGGCAGGCGCAGGTCGATCTCTTTCGGCTCCATCAACTCGATGAATTTCGGCAGCGCTCTCACGTCCAGCCCGGCGCGCTCGGCCGCGTTAGGGCTCACATAGCCCTTGCTGATCCGGCGCATCGGATTGGCCAGCACGGCAGCAGCCGCATGGATCCCCCAGATCCAGACCTCGCCATGCTCCTCGAACGAGGCCTCCCGCCGATCGAACGGGCCTGGCTGCGATCGTCCGCTATCGCGGCGCTTCTGCTCGAAGCGGTTCTGGCCGCCCTTGTTGAAGCCGCCGGGCTTGCCCTGTCCGTGCTTATGGCTTTCGCCGCCCGGGCGAGCCGCTGCCCGATCCCGCGTCCATGGCTTGTCACTCGGGCTGCCGGCGCGGTCGCCGTGATCGGCTCCGGCCTCGCGTCCCCGACCGGGCGCGCCGCTGCGATCCCGGGGGCCGCCGCCGTCGCGACCGCCAAAATCCCCTGATTTACGGCCATTTCCTGGCCGGTTGCGTGGACGATCCTTCGTCACTATAAGACGCGCTCCCAACTGAGGCCGGGCTTCGTTTCGGTCTCATCTGCTTCGGCGTCAAGCCGTCGTATTCGTCCTGAAGAAGGTCGGCCCTGGAAGGGTGGGAGAGTGGTTAAATCCACGAGACTGTAAATCTCGCGCTTCACGGCTACACTGGTTCGAATCCAGTCCCTTCCACCAACCACCTTTCAGGCTGAGCCAGCGTGAGCCAGCCTGAGACGCCAACCATCTTGATCTTCCTTTTAATCGTGGCTCGATCGCGTCTCAACGCATCGGTCTCTGTCCAGAGGCGCCTCAGAGGTACTGGGGTATTTTTCCGGGCAGATACCCCACGCAAAGAGGAAAATACCCCAATGGCACTTACGGATGCCAAAGTGCGCTCCGCCAAGCCTCAAGACAGGAACTACAAGCTCTACGATTCAGATGGCCTGTTCCTGTTTGTGACCACCTCCGGGGGACGGCTCTGGCGTTTCAAATACCGCTTCGCCGGCAAGGAAAAAGTCATGGCGCTTGGTCCCTATCCGCGGGTCGGATTGCAAGAGGCGCGGAGGAAGCGCAACGCTGCTAGGGAGACGCTCGACGAACTCCGCGATCCCGGCGCTGAGAAGGCGGCGAAGAAGCGTGCGGTTCGAGACGCAGCCGTCTACACCTTCGAAGTCGTCGCGCGCGAGTGGCATGAAGCGCAGGTGGAACGCTGGTCGGAGCTCTATGCCCAGCAGGTAATGACGCGGTTCGAGAATGAAGTTTTTCCGCAGGTCGGGAGGCGGCCGCTCGCCGAGATCGAGCCCAAGGAGATGCTCGCGGTGCTGAAGGAGGTGGAGAAACGCGGCGTCTACGAGACGGCGCGGCGACTGCGAGCGCATTGCTCGGCAATCTTCCGGTTCGGCATCGCTTCCGGATATTGCCGGTATGATGCTGCTGCCCACCTCGGCCCCGCTCTTAAATCAACGCCAAAGGTCGTGCACTACGCGTCGCTGTCACGCGGTGAGGTTGGCGAGTTTCTGACCCGCCTTGAGTTTCACGATTGCGAACCGCTGACGCGGCTCGCGATCAAGCTCATCATGCTAACGGCCTTGCGGACCAAGGAACTGCGGGGTGCCGATTGGTCGGAGTTCGAACGATTGGACGAGCCCGGCCGGGCATTGTGGCGGGTTCCGCCGGAGCGGATGAAGATGAGCGTGGAGCATCTCGTGCCGCTGTCTCGGCAGGCTGTTGATCTACTGCTGACGCATCCGGGAGCAGCTAAGAAGACGGGCAAGCTGTTCCCCGGCCATGGCAAGGAAGGCGTGATGTCGAACAATACGATGCTCTTTGCGCTCTATCGCCTCGGCTACAAGGGGCGCACGACGACGCACGGATTCAGAGGCCTCTTCTCGACGGAGGCCAACGAGAACAGTTTCGAGAGCGACTGGGTGGAGCGCCAACTCGCGCATGATGAGCGTGATGATACGCGCGCGGCCTACAACGCCGCCCAGTACCTACCGCACCGCCGCAAGATGATGCAGTGGTGGGCAGATCACCTCGACGATCTTCGCAGAGAGGAAACGGTCCGCCGCCGGGAAGCGAGGAAGGTCGAACCGGAGGAGCAACTGAAGGTGACCCCAGCGTACCAGTCTTCGGCAGGTGTCGTCAGCGCCTTGGAAGAAGTGTCAATAATCTGATTGACTGGAAAGAGAGTTCAATCTCTTCAATTGCTAAGCGGGTCAGGGACACACTCGGGACACACCGCGTCGCCAGCAGGTGTTGGAAACGCGCGGAAACGCGGGCAACTCGGAACGACACGAAGAAGCTTCCTCGTGTGGCCAAAGTCCATTGCTGCGTGAGCTTGAGCTGGGAGGCTGGAGTAGCCCTGTCCGGCCTTACGAACGGTCGGTTGAGTAGCGAAACCTCCACGACCGACCGCCGTGTATGTACTCGTCAGCTTAGCAGGCTCATTAGTTCAGCCGCTATGTCGTTCACACCCTTGAGTGAAGTGTTGAGCGCGACCTTGTCGGCCAGCGTAGGACTGTAGCCCGCGACTTCGTCGATCGTGACTTTGTGCCAGACAGGGAGGATGCGCATGCTGCCTCGAGTTTCCAGTGTCACGATGCCGTCCAGTTCGCGTTGCGGCCATTCCTTGCGGAAAAACGCCTCTGACAAGACGACCACGCCGAACCGAGAGCCTGCAAGACCTCGATCGATGTTTCGCCGCAAACTGTCGCCGACCCTCAATGAAAACTCATCATACCAGACCCTGGCCCCTTTGGCGCGAAGCGTTTCGGCTAGTTCGCGCACGAACCCATCCTTGTCCTCGCTAGCGTGCGATATGAAGAAGTCATAAGTCTGTTCGACTTCCCCAGCAGGGATTACCTCTGCAGGGGCGACGTCGCGCCGCCCACGGAGGTCAAGGCTCAATCGTTGCCCATGCGCTTCGCGTTCGCGGATAAGCCTTTTCTGCTCATCGGCAATTTTCTTCCTCGCCCTTTCGTCCTCAGTCGCCTGACGCGTTTCGTAGGTTCGGAGATTCTTTGCGCGATCGGCGATTTTACCGGCTAGATCGGCGCGTTTTTTCTTCACCGCTGCCAGATCCTGGGTCGCCCGCTCCAATGCCCGCAGATTCATCTGGACGGTCGAAGCAGCTTTCGATTTGCCGGCGGCTTCGCCCGAGCGATGCGCTTTGGCGATGAGGTCGGCTTCTTTCTTGGCCTCGGCCGCATCTTCCTTCTGGAGAGATGCAATTTCCCGCATCAGGCGTTCGATTTGAGCATGATGCGCGGTCATAGAATTTGCGTCCTTTCACTTCGTAGTTTTCGGCTTGCCAGGTTTCTGCGCGCTCCTTGCCGGCTGTCCTTTTCGCCGCTGTTGAGCAACGGCGGCCGGGGTCTGCTTGGCGACCTTTAGCGCGATGACATTGCCGACAAGCCGGCACGCCGAATTACGGGCGGACACCATCAGAAGCAGATAGAGGCAGCCGCTGATCGCAGCGAGTGCGAGAACATGCCGCCACGCGTCTAGATTTAAGATCAGCAGGATCGGGCTAAAGGCGGCCAGCGCGGCGGCCAGAACAGCGGCATCGCGGAGGATGAGGAAGTTCCTGTGGTTCTGGCTAATTCCGGCATCGCTCTCCGTCTCCTTGAGCCATTTGTACCAGATCTGGTTCTCCTGCTCCGGCGTCATCGGGCCAGATGGCAGCAGCGATTTCAGTGTCGCTTGGTCGACACGCCCGTCTGTTGGCGCGATTTTCGAGAATGCACAGAAGCCTGGCAGGCGGCGCGTGCGTCGCCAGAAGACAACCATCTCCTTGAAGGGACGTGGCAGCAGCTCCTCGCTAATGAGCGCTAGAACGCCAAGCACGCCCGTGGCGCCGACCACTGGCGCCAGCTTCGCCATCAGATCGGCGGGCGCCGACAGCGATAGCGCCGCCGCAGTGGCGACGTAGGCGCCCACCATCGGCAGCAGGAATTTCGCGGCAATGCCTTTCTTCAGCGCGTCAGCCATAGCTCAGAGCTCCAGAAAGACTTGCTGGGCGCCATCGGCGACCACGATCCCGACGGTTGGCACGAACCGCAGCTGATCGACCGCTGAGTGGTCGCCAAGCGTCTTCAGGTCGGTGGCAGACAGGGTCGCGCACGCACCAGTATGGCTATGCCAACTCCCGAGTAGTGTAAGACGTCCTCGCGTAGCTCGCTCCAGTTGCCGCTCATCGTCTGTCGCGCCAGCCGGACCCAACGCAAGTGAAGTCGGCGTGGCGGTCGAGCCCGGTGGAAGACCGGAGGCGAACACCACCGACACAACGCGCGCGGCCGCATCCCAGCCGCCATGAAGATAACCGCCAGTCTCGTTGGGGAGTGCGGCGGACCTCTGCCGCATCATGGCCTCAAAAACATCAGGGTGGATGCGCACGCGCCAATCGCTGCCGGACTTTGGCGTGAACGTCTTGAAGGGCGGCACATCGAGCCAGCGCCAGCCCACCGGATGGAAGGTCTCGTCGAGCGGGTTTAGTCCGATGCCGTTGCCGCTGGAGTCGGACAGGATCGATGGAAGGAAGGCCGAGGCATGCTGTCGCACAACGTAGGCGGGCAGCTTCGTCGTCAGTGAAGCACAACCAAATCCGAGCTGCAGGTGATCCAGGACCGCCGGATCACTTTCGTTGCGGAGGAGCCAGTCCCGCACCGGCTCCTCGGTTGTAGCCGCGAGAAGGAGGCAGCAATAGAGGTCGATCAGGTCTGCTCCGGAGCGGTGCGACTGGAAGATGACGCCGAGCCGGCCACGGTCGAAGATTTCGGTGCGAAGGATGGAGAGGTCCGCTGTTTGCTGGGCCCGCGCGAGATATCGGCGGACAGATTCGTTGGCCGTCGCGTCGATCACGGGGCTCATATTCGCCAGCGCGACAACGTCCTCAGCCCGCATCCGGGTGATGTCGGTCTGCCGCGGCTCCACGGTGGCCCCTTGCCCCATCGCCAGATCCTCACCGAGAGCCACTATCGCTTCGGCTTTCGCTGCAAAGATATCTGTCTTGCGGCCACTGTGCCGGGCGAGGTTGTGCGGATCGAGCAACTCCTTGTCGATCACGACGAGCTTCGTCGCGCCACTGCGCAGCAAGTCCTCTGCGATGGCGCTGCCGAGCGCGCCGGCGCCAATCAACACGTGCTCCCTCGGACCCGTAACGCCCGAGGTGAAACGGTAGAGATCGGGTTCCGGCAGGCAGTGCCCGACGAGCACGGTTGCCTGGTGACCCGCCTGTAGCGGCTCTTCTGTCGCTGTGCCGACCACCAGATAGGCGCGAAGCTCAAGACGGCGTGCAACGTCATCCGATGACAGGCCGAAGATGCTGGCGCGCAGGGGTTGTGGCCGCCAGACGCCGACCACCGCCACAACGGCGCGACGGCTATCGAGATCGACATTGTTGAATTTGACGCCGCGGACCAGCGCATCGCCGATCGCCAACTCATATCGTTGTCGCAGCCCGAGCGCCTCAAGCCCGGCGGCGATCTCGCCATAGGTCGTCCAGTCCCCGAAGACCGGCTCGACAACGGGCGTCGCGGCGTCCGGCCAGACGAATATCCACGGCACCTCCCGCTTAGGCTCATCTTTCGGCTTCGCTTCGGCGAGCGCTTTGCCCAGTTGCGCCACCGGAACGGCTTGCGGCTTGAGGCCCGCGAAGTTCTTCTTGATGCCGGCCACCCCGAATGCGACGCCGCCGCCCCGTTGTCGCGCGGCTAGCTCCTGGAAGAACCGTGCATCGAGCACGCAGGGCCGGACGGTGGAGCGGATCCCGAAAGGTACCGGCTCCCAGCCGTCTTGCATCAATGCCCCGATCTTAGCGTCGCGCAGAAAGTTTCGCAGCCGCTCAAGCACGCCCTCGACGCCGAAGCGATCGTAGACGCCGCGTAAGCCGGCGGCCGCCAGGCAAAGGCTGGCCGGCAGCCCTGGCCGTACAGGGTTGAGATGTCCCAGGTCGCGCGGGAAGTCTGGGCGCGTGCTGACAATCACCGCAGGCGGCCCGAGTCCGATATCTTCGACCTTATCGTAGGTGAACAGGATCGGTTCGATGGACCGGATGTCGGCTTTGACCGGATGCACGGATCGTTCTGTCGCGATCGAGAAGGCGATTCCGGCGCCGTCGCCGGCAACGAACTGAACGCTCGCCTCGTCGACCCCTGCGGAGGCTTTGATAAGCGCGATCTCCCGACGGACCAGCCAGCTAGGCTCCTCACCGCCGTCCATAACCGCCGCCGCCCCCGACCGATGAGGCAGCACCAACCCGGATGGCGCTCGGCTTGGAGCGGGCCGCGAGCGTCGGGCCGGTGACGTTGAGGTTGAACACCACGTGCGCCGGTTTGTCGCCATCGACGTCGCCCCCGGTACACAGGAAGCGTTCGCGCACGCTG
>DAIRES010000088.1:0-3251 GCA_036795465.1 Hyphomonadaceae bacterium | reverse complement strand
CGCTGCCGGCGAGGATGCGCAGATAACGGTTCTTGGCATGGAACGAGGGCGGCGTCGCCGCGCCACGGATTATGCGCTTGCTGCTCGAGACCACGAAGCCATCGCCAACTTGCCGTCCCAGCGCCGCCAGCGCCTTTGCGGAGGCAGCGAACTCCTCGTCGATGCATCCGCCGTTCCAGACCCGGCCGATCGAACGGCGCGAACAGTGGTGCGGGGCGATCAGAATGTGCCAATCGAGCCACTCGGGATTGTGGCGTAAGGTAGTGTCGTGGATACGCTCCAGCACTTCGACGCATGTGTCGCCGCAGATGAGGATCTGGCTGTCGCCCCAAGACCGCGTGACCGTCCACTGCATGATGAGGCTGGTGGCGTTCGACGAAGTCGGCAGTTCGCCCGGCGCGGCTTTGGGAATGTTCCATTCTGCCGGCGTCGGTGCCAACAGGCGCCAGCGTAATCCGTCGACAACGAGGCCTTCGGTATGGGTCGTAGTATCCATGACCACGATCCGATTGCCGTCGAGTTGGCCCTCCAGCGTCCCGCGCAGCGCGCGGCGGCGTTTGATCTCCTTGATCACAGGCTCGGAAGCGTCGGTCGTGTAGTGGGGATTGGCCGAATAGGGCGAGCACCAGATTTCGTCGACCAACAGTTTGGGGTCGCCACGGTCCGGGTTGGCGTTCCAATCGGCCGGCCGCCCGCAATGGAAGAGTTCGCAGAAGCCGCCGACATGGTCCTGGTCCGGGTGCGTCAGGACGAAAATATCGAGATGCCCCGTTCCGCAGGCGAGGCGGATGTCCGGTCCAAAGTCCGGGACCTCGTCATTCTCGGGATCCTGGGCCTGTCCGGTCCGGTAGCGAACATCGGTTAGGATGACCTTCCGATGGGCTTCGAGGAGTAGGGTGTCGCCGCAGCCCGAGGCGAAGACCGTGAACCTGAAATCACCGCGCATGAGGAGCAATCTCTTTCTTGTGCAATATCTAGCGCCCCCACAGGAATAATGCCGCAAGATATAGACAGAGCGGCCGCAGACCGTCCAGAACGAATCGAGAAAACTGTTGTGGAGAACCGGGCATGTTGGCGCGGCTCATCCACGCTGGACTGAGGTTTTCCGAGCAAAAGGCATATAAATCATATGGCTTCGGAGGCGGAATCGCCTCGTTCGTCAGTTGAGTTTTAACGAGGGAAGGCTATACTTCCCGTATGGCTTTCCAGTCGATTTCCTCAACCCGGCCGCAGCATGGCGGCTCGCGCGCATTCTTCAGCGCCAACCCGGTCTTCCGGCGGGAGGACTATGCCGCCGCGGTAGGGCGGCGCACCGGCGAAAAGGTGGTGACAGTGATGCTGGCCCAGCACCTCAAGGCCGGCAACATCAAGCGCATCGCGCGCGCCGTGTTCGCAAGCGTGCCGGCTCACGGCGACGTCGGGACTTGGACCGTCGACCGGTTTCTTGCGGCCTCGCGCCTCCGACGCGACGCCGTTATCGCCTATCATTCGGCGCTGGAACTGCACGGCTGCGCCTACACCGACGCGCCTGACGTCCAGGCCATCTCATCGTCCGTGCCTGTGGCGTTCGACACGGCTGACTTCACCTGTCGCTTCGTGAAAGTGCCAGCGGGGTTCGAGCCGCCACGCGATGTCGCCGAGGCAGACCGTGCTGGGCTAATGCTGAAGCTCACGACACTCGAGCGAACCGTGGTCGACTGTTTCGACCGGCCCGACCTTGCAGGCGGCGCGGAAGAACTGGTCAACTCGCTGGCGCTTGTCCAACGGCTGCGCTCCGATCCGCTAGTGCGTCAGGCGCAAAGCCTCGGCAGCGCCGCCGCATGCGGTGCGCTCGGCTGGTGGCTGGAGCGCGAACGAACCCGGCTTGGCGTATCCGACAAAACGCTTACCGCGCTCCAGGCCCTGAAACCCAATCACCCGCAATACGTGCTTGGCGCCAAGGCCGGCGATGCGCGCTCTGTTGCGGCGTGGAATATTCTCGTTCCTGCCGAGTTGGTCGCGCCAAGTTTCGAGGGGGCCTGATGCCAGCGCCGTCACGCGAGACCCTGCAACGCCTTGCGGCCGAGACTGGCCATCAGCCCGGCACGCTCGAAAAGGTCATGCGCCTGCTCGATCTCCTGCAGGATATCGCCGATGACGACCTGCTCAGATCCTGCCTGGCGCTAAAAGGCGGGACCGCGCTCAACGCCTTCCATCTCAGCCTCGACCGGCTTTCGGTCGACATCGATGTCAACTACATCGGCACCCTCGACCGCGAGGCCATGCTGGCCGAACGGCCCGCCGTTGAGGCGGCGCTCGGGCGCATTCTTGCCGCGCAAGGCTATCGTGTGCGCCGCCAGCCCGCAGAACATGCCGGCGGCAAGTGGCTCGCCGTCCATCCGTCAGCGCTGGGCGGGCAGGGCACCCTGGAGGTCGACGTCAATTTCATGATGCGCCAGCCCTTGTTTGGCGTCACGGCGATGGACTCCGTCGTCCTGGGCGGCCAGCAAGCGACAGGCGTCAGCGTTGTCGATCGCCACGAACTCGCCGCCGGCAAGCTGGTGGCGCTGCTTGACCGCCGGGCCGGACGCGACCTGTTCGACGCGCGCCGCCTGTTTGCCTGGGAGGGTCTAAACTGGAAGTGGGTGCGCGCCGGCATGCTGGCGTTCGGCGCATCCGGCCGCAATGACTGGCGCAGGGCGTCGGCGGCGGCGATTGGCGCCGACCCGCGCGAGGTGCGGCAGAAACTCCTGATGTGCCTACCGCGCACGGCATTCGCCGACGATGCCGCCCTTGACTCATGGGTCGAAGAGACAATCGCGTTGTGCCGCGCGGGCGCCGCGCCCTTGCTGGACCATACGCGCAACGAGCAGGCGTTTCTCGACGGCGTCCTGGATCGCGGCGAGATCGACGCCAGCCTTCTCGATGTCGAACAAGAGATCCAGGCGCGGATCGCCGCCATGCCCATGCTGAACTGGAAGGCTTCACACGTGCGCGGGCACGCGACCTAGTCGCGCAAATATTTTCGCTAACGTCCTCGTTCCCACGACGAACCCTGAAGCTGTCCGCGGCAGGTAGGAAACCGTTGATCGCTAGCGCCGAGCTAGCCGGCTGCTATTTTGTGCCAAATTCCTGCCGTCTGGTGACGATCACCGAGATCCTGGTCCCCGCAGCGACCCTGATGGTCGGCGGGATCGCCAGGCTTCGGTCGACGATGCGGTTGGTGACGATGGCCGCGCCCCGCTGGACGCCGTCGCGGAGGGCGTCCTGGA
>DAIRES010000087.1:1383-13830 GCA_036795465.1 Hyphomonadaceae bacterium | reverse complement strand
GCGCGGATGTCGACTTCGACGCCGGGGGTGGTGCGGAAGACCATCATGTTGCGTGTGGCTGCCGTGTAAGCCGGCCAGTCGCCGACATTCGGGTTGGACGGATTGCCGGTCCTGGCGAAGGCGAGCCAGCTTTCCGACATCTGGTCGGCGATGGCCTGGGCTTCCGGGCCTGTGCCCGACATGGATTCCGACTTGGCGACGTTGTCGAAGACCATTCCGATGTCGAGGGCGTGGGGGACGTAGCGCTTGCCGCCGGCGACGGGCGTGGTCCAGTCGAGGTGGTAGAAGAAGACCGGAGCTGCGCCTTGGGCGGCCTTGCGGTCTGCGATGGTGACGCTGCCGCGCATGAAGCGGCCGTCGGCGCCGGCCATGAAGTAAAGCTCGGGCGCTTCGATGTTCGGGTAGTTCTTGCGGTAGAGATCGATGATCGTTTTCGGGTTCTTGCCCTTGAACTGTTTCTGGATGGCGGCCGGGAGTGTTTCCCAGGTGAGGTCAAAGAGGGTTGGATCACGCGGGCCGTCGAGGGATGTGCCCTCGGTGCGGTTGGAGCCTATGAGCAGCGGCACGTCGGCGGATTGCGGGGGGCCGTCCGGATCGAACGGGTGGCGGGTGATCGAGACGCCGGTGACGACGGGGCCAGAGCCGGCGACGACATTGCCTTCGGCCGCGGCCTGAATGTCTGCGATCGGTTTGGTGAGGATTTCCGCGATGGTTGCTTTCGTCAGGCCGAGCTTCTTGACGACTTCGTCGGCGGCGCTGGCGGAGGCGTCCTTGGCGGCGTGCATGATGCGCGGGCCGGACTGGACGACGGCGCGGTGGAAGAGGCCCTTGGCCTTGTCCATCGCCATCAGCGTGCAGACTTTCGAGCCGCCGCCGGATTCGCCGAAGATGAGGACGTTGGCGGGATCGCCGCCGAAGGCTTCGATGTTGTCGCGCACCCATTCGAGCGAGGCGACCATGTCGAGCGCGCCGACGGCGCCGCTATCTGCAAACTGCTCGCCATAGTTGGCGAGGTTGAGATAGCCGAACTGGTTGAGGCGATGGTTGGTGGTGACGACCACGACATCGCCGCGCTTGGCGAGGCGAACGCCGTCATAGGCGTAGGACGAGCCCGAGCCTGTCGTGAAGCCGCCGCCGTGGAACCAGACGAGGACGGGGCGTTTCTTGCCGTCAGCTGCCGGGGTCCAGACGTTCAGGAAGAGACAGTCTTCGGAGTTCGGGAGTGGCGGGTTCGGGCGCCATGAGGAGAACAGGCCGCCGCCGTCGCCGGACACTGGCTGCGGGGCGGAGTTGGCGTAGCCGAGCGCATCGGCCGGCTCGGTCCACGGCGTGGGCGGTTTGGGCGGCTGGAAACGCGTGGTGGAGGTGTCGGCGCCGTAGCGCACGCCCTTGAAGGTGGCGATGCCGTCTTCGAGCTGGCCTTTGACGGGGCCGAATTTGGTGGCGACGACCGGATTCGGGTCTGGCGTGGCGGCGACAGGTTCGGCCGGCTTGCTCTCGCTGCAGGCGGCGAGGACGCCTCCGGCGGCGGTTACGGCCAGTACGGCGACTGATGCCTTCAGAATAGCGCGGCGGCTGCCAAACCCGGTGGCGTCCATTGGTGTCTCTCCCTGAGCAACCGGTCTTTGCCGGAGTGCGTTGCGCGGAGACTAGGGCGTGCGGCATAGTCTCGTCCAGCAACACAGAGTGACGTTCCGGTTAGACGGCGTCAGGCGCCCTGCCTGACGCGGCCGGACAGGAGAGAGTGACCATGGCGAGCGCACCACCCGCTGGTTTTGAACCGCATTTCCGCAGGTCGCCGCTGACCGAACCCTGGGAGCCGATCTTTTCGCGGCGACTGCCGGACAGGGTGATCATCGGGCTTTACGCCCGCGAACCGCATACAAATTCCAGGGGCATGGTGCATGGCGGGCTGATCGCTGCGCTGGCGGACAATGCGATGGGGCTTTCGTGCGTCGCTGTGCTGACGGCGCAGGATCGGAAGCCGGAGGGCGGACTGGTGACGGTTTCAATGGCGACGGATTTCATCGGCGCCGCGAAGCTGGGCCAATGGGTGGCGTTCGACACAAGCTATGTGAAGACCGGGAGGACGCTGTGCTTTGCGCAGGCGTTCATCACCGCCGATGGCGAGGTGATCGGGCGAGCCGACGCGCGGTTCAAAGTGACCTGATCATACCGCCCAAGGCTTGGTGGGCTGGTTGAGGATCATGATCTTCTGCCAGATCTTGCGCGACAGGCTGGTGGTCAGATCCTCGATCTCGTTGACGGCTTCGATGATGACCGGGTCACGCATGTTCTGCATGTAGAGCGCGGCGAGCTTGCCGGTGAGCGAGAGCATTTCCGAGCAGTAGTCGAGATACCGCATCAGCTCGAACTCGTTCATCTCGTGGACCTGCGAGGAGGCCGTCGAGCTGTAGCCTTTGTGGAGCTGGGTCGGGTCTTTCGTAAGCTGGTGCATGTCGACGACGTGCGCAATCGAGCGAAGCTCGTGCAGGTCTTTCAGGACAGCGCGACGACGCCAGCGGGTGTCGAGGTTCAGCAGGAACCAGCTTGCGGCGCCAGACAGGGCGACTGTGTTCACGGCTGCATCGACGCCTTGAAGGACGTTCGAGATTTCGCTGTTCACATCGAGGCGGGGCAGGGTCAACGCGAACCAGATCAACCCGGCAATACCGGTCACGATGGCGACGATAGCGCCCGTGCGCAGCCAGATATTCGGGTGTGAGACTTTCGCGAGACGTTCCTTGTTCTGGCGTGCGAGGTCCAGAATATCCTTGCAGAGGTTTGACAGCCCGCGGCTTGGGAAGCGTTCGTCGATACGCCTGAGGAGCGTTTCGAGCGTGGCTTCAATCCGGTCGGCATCGAGTGTGCGGTACGACATGGTGGCAGTAATGCCGTGGGATTGCGCTGGCGGGAAGGGGTGGCGCGCGATGGTTGCGCGGGATTTCGCTATTCGCCCGCTTCGTCCTCATAGCCTACCAGGTGGAGGGGGCGGGCTTTGCGGCCTTCGAGATCGGCCCAGCGGGCGAGGGCGTCGTCGCGTCCGTGAGTGACCCAGAGTTCTTCCGGGTTTACATCGCGGACCGTCTGGGTGAGTTCGTCCCAGTCGGCGTGGTCGGACAGAATGAGCGGGAGTTCGATGCCGCCGGCCTTGGCGCGCTGGCGGATGTTCATCCAGCCGGAGGCGAAGGCGACGACCGGATCGGGGAAGCGTTGCGCCCATGGTGTCGAGGTGGCGGAGGGCGGGCAGATGATGATTTTGCCGGCGAACTTGTCGCTTTCGCTTTTCTGCTTCTTTTCGAGCGTGGCGGATTCGAGGGGGCCGAGATCGACGCCAAGACGCTCGTACATGTCGCACAGGGCCTTCATGGCGCCGTGGATGTAGATGGTTTCGTTGTAGCCCGCGTCGCGCAACTCCCGGATGACGCGCTGGGCCTTGCCGAAGGCGTAGGCGCCGACCAGATGCGCCCGGTCGGGGAAAGCACGGATCGAGGCGAGCAGTTTCGCCACTTCGCCGGGGCTGTCGGGATGGCGGAATACGGGCAGCGCGAATGTGGCTTCCGAAATGAAGATGTTGCAGGGGATGACTTCGAAGAGCGAGCAGGTGGGGTCGGCGCGGCGCTTGTAGTCGCCGGTGCAGACCATGGTGAGGCCTTTCCATTTCACCTCGACCTGAGCCGAGCCGATGACATGACCTGCGGGGAAGAGGCGGACGTCGACGTCGCCGATGCGATTGCTTTCACCGTATCGGGCTGACTGGCGCGACCGGGTGAATTCCTGACCATAGCGCGTGGCCATGGCTTCGATGGTTTCGGGCGTGGCGAGCACTGCGCCGTGGCCGGCGCGCGCATGATCCGAGTGGCCATGCGTGACGACGGCGCGGTCAACGCCACCGCGCACGGGGTCGATGTAGAAATCGCCTGGCGGGCAATAAAGGCCCTGTGGCGTGGGGCGGAGAAGGTCTTCGGGGCGGATCATTGGGGTTGATATGAGGGCAGGGCGGCTTTTCGCCAAATAATTGCGGTGATGGTGCTCCAACCCGCATCTACGCGCGTATGAGGTGCATGAAACACCTTGCCGGACTTCTTGCGCTTTCGCTGTCCCTTGCGACAACCGCCTGTATCACCTCGCCCGGACCCGGGGGGGCGCCGCCGCCTGTGGCGTCGGTGGACAGGGCGAAGCTCTATACCGGCGACTGGCATGAGATTGCTTTCCGGCCCAACTGGATGACCGAAGGCTGCGTGGCGGGGATTACGCGCTACACGCCGAAGGAGAAGGCTAACGAAGTCGGTGTGCGGGATTCGTGTCGTGAGAAGACGCTGGATGGGAAGGAGAAGGCCGTTGATGGGACTGGCTATATTCTCGACCCCGGCACGAACGCGAAAATCCGTGTGGACTATTTCCCGTTTGTCAGTCGCGAGACGTGGGTTGTTGCGCTTGCGCCGGACTACGGCTGGTTCATCACCACGACGCCGGACTTCGGCGAGGTCAACATCTTCACGCGCAATCCACAGCCGGGAGCGGCGATGATCGCCGAACTGACGGCGAAGGTGAAGGCGATGGGGTATGATACCGGTCTGCTCGTTTTTCCGCCGCAGCCTGCACGCTGACACGCGAATCTGTGCGCACAGCGCGCGACGCAGGGTCATGGTTACGGGATTGGGGCGGACTGGCCCGCCGCGCGCCTTGAGTTTTCCTCAAATCGGCTGATTGATGCCCCCGCGCCGCAGGGACGGCGGGTTGAGGGACATATGCCCAGCGCATTCGATGCGGCGAAGCGGATGATCGCGGCCATGATGGCCGGACGGTCGACCGAAGAGATCGCAAAACAGAGTCGGCCGGATACGACCACTCCGCTGAAGCCGTGGATACGGCCGACCAAGCGGTTGGAGCCGACATTCACGGCGTCGAACTGGAAAACGCTGCTTGCGAACTCAGGCGCTACTGAAGCCGACAAGGCTGAGCTTTATGACGCGAAGGCGCAGGAGCAGCTGGAGCGGTATGAGCATAACGTCGAGAATTATATCGGGACGTTGCGGGTGCCGGTGGGGGTGATCGGACCGCTGCGGGTGAACGGGATTTTTGCCAAGGGCGATTTCTATGTACCGCTGGCGACGAGCGAAGCCGCGCTGGTGGCGAGCTATGGGCGCGGGGCGCGGCTGATATCGTCTGTGGGTGGTGCGACGACGGGAACGCTGGCCGAGGGCGTGCATCGCTCGCCGGGGTTTGCGTTTGCTTCGACGACCGAGGCGGGGCTGTTTGTCGCCTGGGTCTGCATGAATTTCGAGATGCTGAAGGAGGCTGCGGAGAAGACGACACGGCATGGCCGGCTTGTTGAGCTGAGCCCGCACGTTGAGGGGGATCATGTCTATCTGGTGTGCAGCTATACGACGGGCGATGCTGCCGGGCAGAACATGGTGACGATCGCGACGGAGCGCGTGTGCGCCGCGATCATCGAGCATTCGCCGGTGAAGCCGCTGTACTGGTTTGTCGAAGCCAACTTCTCTGGCGACAAGAAGGCGTCCGCGATGTCCTTTGTCGGCGTGCGCGGGCGGAAGGTGACGGCTTCGGTCGAGCTGCCTGGCGAGGAGATCGAGAAGCAGCTTCATACCACGCCTAAGCGGATGGAAGATTACTGGCGTATGTCGGCGCTGGGCGGAGTGATGTCGGGCTCGATCGGCGTGCAGGGGCATTACGCGAACGGGCTGGCTGCGCTTTATCTGGCGACGGGACAGGACGCGGCTTGCGTGGCGGAAAGCGCGGTGGGCGTGACGCGCATGGAGCTGCGCGAGGGAAACAGGCTGTTCGTTTCGGTGACGTTGCCGAACATCATCGCGGGGACAGTGGGCGGGGGCACGAGTCTGCCGACGCAGAGTGCCGGGCTCAACATCATGGGACTGAGGGGCGCGGGCAAGGCGCGGGTGTTTGGCGAGGTTTGCGCGGCGCTGTGTCTGGCGGGCGAGCTGTCGATCATCGGGGCGCTGTGTGCGCATGAGTTCGCGAGCGCGCACAAGAACCTCGCGCGGGGCAAGGCGTGAGCGAGGCGGCGGCTCAGTCGCGGACTGTGCGCGGGCTTGCTGCGCGGCTGTGGGAGTACCAGGCCGAGCGCTTTCCGGTGTTCAAGCATGGTGTGCTGATCGCGGCGTTTGGCGCGTCGGCGGTGTGCCTGTCGGCGTTGTTGCGCGGGGCGACGCCGTCATGGCTGGCGGTTGGCGTGGCTGTGGCTGTGCTGTTCGGCTTCTTCTTTCAGCTGCGTGTGGCCGACGAGCACAAAGACAATGAGGATGACACGAAGTATCGCCCGGAGCGGCCGGTGCCGCGTGGGCTTGTCACCCTGGGCGAGTTGCGGGTGGTCGCGATCGTGGTGGGGGGCGCGCAGGTCGGGCTGACGGCTTGGCTGGATGCGCGGTTGATCGTGCTTTTGCTGGCTGTGTGGGGCTGGCTGGCGATCATGACGAAGGAGTTCTTCTTTCCGCAATGGCTGAAGAAGCGCCCGCTGATCTACATGGTGAGCCATATGGCGATCATGCCGCTGATCGATCTCTATGCGACGGCGTGCGACTGGCTGCCGAACGACTTCGCAATGCATGAAGGGTTCGGGCTGACGTTGGGAGCTTTCCTGCTGCTGTCGCTGGTGAACGGCTCGGCGATCGAGATCGCGCGGAAGAGCTGGGCGCCGGAGCAGGAGCGCGAAGGGGTCGAGACGTATTCCAAGCTGTGGAAGCCGGGGCCTGCGGGCGTTGCGGTTATGGCGATCGTACTGTCGGGGCTTGCTCTGGCAGCCTTCATCAATGTGCGATCGCAGGCAGGCGTGTGGTTCCTGAGCGGGTTGGTGCTGGTGAGTGCGTGGGCGGCGTGGACCGCCATCGACTATGCAGGCACGCCAACGCCGAAGACGGCCAAGGCGCTGGAGACGTCGAGCGGCGTGTTCGTGTTGTGCAACTATCTTCTGCTGGGTGTGCTGCCTCTGCTGGTGTCGCTGTGGCTGTAGCGGAGACATATGTGCTGACGGGCGAGGCGGCGATGTCGTCTGCTGTGTCTGGCGGCAAGGGCGCGGCGCTGGCGAAACTGGCGGCCACGTTTCCAGTGCCTGCGTTCTTCGTTATTCCGGCTGAAGCGTTTGACGATGCCGGGCTCAAGGCGGAAGCGTGCGAACAGGTTAAGCAGGGGTTGCAACGTTTGGGGGCAGGGCCGTTCGCGGTGCGCTCGTCCGGACGCGAGGAAGATGGCACGGATAGCGCGCATGCGGGACAGTTCGAGACGGAGCTGAATGTTGCGGCGGCGGATGTGCTGGCGGCGGCGCATCGGGTGTGGAAGTCAGGATTCAGCGAGACGTTGGCGCAGTATCGAACGGCAAAGGGCTTGTCGGGCGTGCCGCAGCCTCCGGCGGTTGTTGTTCAAGTGATGGTTGAAGCGCGGGCGGCCGGCGTTGCATTTTCGGCTGATCCCGTTTCTGGCGATAGAAGCGTAGTGATCGTGAGCGCGATCGAGGGGCTGGCCGACAAGCTGGTTGGCGGCGAAGCGGACGGCGACAGTTATCGTATCGGTGTTGATGGCCAGACACTGGATGCCGAGCTGGTTGGTGATGCACCTGTTCTGACTGAAAGCGAGCGTGGCGAGGTAGCGGCGCTGGCGCGGCGCGCGGCGGAGCATTTTGGCTCGCCGCAGGATATCGAGTGGGCGTTCGACCGTGCCAAGCTGCATATGTTGCAGTCCCGTCCGATCACGACGCTGGGCACCGATGCGAAGGCAGACGATGAGCTGACGATCTGGGACAACTCGAACATCGTTGAGAGCTATCCGGGAGTTACGTCGGCGCTGACGTTCTCGTTCGCGCGGTATGTCTATAGCCATGTCTATCAGGCGTTCTCTCGACTGATGGGCGTGCCGGTCAAGGTGGTGGATGAACATCGCGCGGTGTTCGAGAACATGCTCGGGCGCGTGGATGGGCGGGTCTATTACAACCTGCTGAACTGGTATCGCGCGCTCGCACTGTTTCCCGGCTTCAAGGCGAACCGGAAGTTCATGGAAGGCATGATGGGTGTCTCCGAAGCTCTGCCTCAGGAGATGGCGGATGCGATCGCGCCGCCGACGGACAGCGGCACGGAGCGGTTCTTCGACAATCTCAAACTTGCGCGCGTGGGCTTCGGCCTGGTCTGGCATGAGCTGACAATCCGGCAGACCATCGACAGTTTCTATGAACGACTGAACGCAGCGCTCGCGCGTCCGAACGCCGAGATTGATGCGATGTCTGCGACGCAGCTGGCGGCAGAGTATCGCCATCTGGAGCAGCAACTTCTTGCGAAGTGGGATGCGCCGCTGGTGAACGACTTCCTGTGCATGATCGCTTTCGGCGCGGCACAGAAGGCGATGACCAAGTGGGCGGGCGACGATGGCGTAGCGCTTTTGTCAGGCATGCTGATTGGCCAGGGCGATATCATCTCCGCGGAGCCCGCCCGGTTGATCCGCGAGATGGGCGCGATGGTTCGTGATCGGCCGGAGATCGTGACGCGACTGGCGGCTGGCGACCGGACGGCAGTCGATGCGCTGCCGGACTTGCGGTTGGCATTTGACGCTTACATCGCCAAGTTCGGAGATCGCTGTACGCAGGAACTGAAGCTTGAGAGCCGCACGCTACATGACGATCCTGCACAAGTGCTGATGGCGATCGCGGCGGCGGCGACTCCGAAAGCGGCCGTTGAAGCCGCGGGAGCTGCGCACGACCTGCATGATCTTGTGCCGGAACTCGGTAAGCGCGTGATGGCGCGGTGGCTGCTGAAGTGGGCCAAGGCGCGGGTGCGGGATCGCGAGAACCTGCGTTTCGAGCGGACGCGACTGTTCGGGCGTGTGCGACGCATATTCCTCGGCATAGGCGCGCGGTTAACAGAAGCCGGCGTGCTGAACGATCCGCGTGACGTATTCAACCTGACAGTTGAAGAACTGTTGGGAGCCGTTGAGGGTGCTGGCATTGCCAGTGACCTCAAAGCGTTGGTGCGGCTTCGCGATGCGGAGCTGCGCGCGCAGATTGCACGGCCTGACCCGCCGGAGCGGTTCAGCGTGCGCGGCGCTCACATCAGCGGAATTTCGAAAATGGCGGTTGAACCGGCCGAACCGCTGCACGCCAACGAAGCGCGCAAAGGATTGGCGTGTTGCAAAGGTGTTGTGATCGCCAAGGTGCGGGTGATCGAAGATCCACGAGTGGAGGCGTTGTTGCCCGGGGAAATCCTGGTAGCGCGACACACTGATCCTGGCTGGATCGCGGTATTCGCCAACGCGGCCGGGGTGATAGCCGAGCGGGGTTCTCTCCTGTCGCACTCGGCCATTGTTGCACGTGAAATGGGTGTGCCTTGTGTGGTTTCGCTGAAGGGCGTGACCCAATGGCTCAAGACAGGCGACACGGTACGGCTGGACGGCGGGGCCGGAACGGTTGAAAGAACGGCGCGGGTGGATACGGAATAATCATGGCCGAAACAGATATCGCCAAGCGAGCAGCATTCGACATCATACGCTATGCGCAGGTGTGGGAAGACGCGGACATTCTGGTCGCTGCGCTGCGACCGAAGGCGGGCGACACGGTGGTATCGATTGCCTCGGCGGGCGATAACGCGCTGGCGCTGCTGGCCGAGGGGGCCGAGCGTGTGATTGCGGTCGACCTCAATCCCGCTCAGCTGGCATGCGTGCGGATGCGGGCCGCGATGTACAAGCTGCACAATCATGGCGAGTTTCTGGAGCTGATGGGCTCGCGGCCGTCCGGACGGCGTCGGCATCTACTGGATCAGGCGGCGCAGACGCTTTCAGAGGAAGACCGGAAATATTGGGCGGCGCGTGTTGATGACGTTGTGAAGTATGGCGTCGGCGGCGTCGGCAAGTTCGAGAACTATTTCCGGACGTTCCGCGAATGGGTTCTGCCCTTCATTCATAACCACGACACGATTGACGACTTGCTGCGGGAGCGGACGCTAGAAGAACGCAAAGCGTTCTTTGACAAGCGGTGGAACGTCTGGGGCTGGCGAATGATGCTGAAAGGCTTCTTCTCGCGGTTTGTGATGGGGCGGCTGGGGCGTGATCCGGCTTTCTTCGATCACGTTGAAGTTGGCCCGTCGCAGCAAGTGGCGAGGCTGACGCGCAAGGCGTTGGTGGATCAGGACCCAGCGGTGAATCCGTATCTGCATTGGATCCTCAAAGGGACGCATGGCGATGTGTTGCCGCGTGCGCTGGAGCTGGAGCGGTTCGAGACGATCCGTGACCGGCTGGATCGTTTGGAGATACGGCTCTGTACAGTCGAGACGCTGGCGGATGAAGGCGTGAAGGCAGACGCGTTCAACCTCTCCGATATCTTCGAGTACATGTCGCCCGAGGCGCACGAGCAGGCTTATGGGACCATTCTTGCCGCTTCGCGGCCGGGCGCGCGGATTGCCTACTGGAACATGATGGCGCCGCGGCGCGTGCCGGCTTCCATGGCCAGTCGTGTGCGCACGAATTCTGAGCTGGAAGCCAAGCTGAAGCCGATCGACAAGGCGTTCTTCTATTCGGACTTCGTGATCGAGGAAGTTGCGTGAACGACGCGCTGCTGATCAGCGGGGGCAAGATCGCAGGGTCAGTTATCCTGCTCGCCCTCGTGCTGTGGGGCGTGTCGAAGCTGGCCAAGATCGCGAAGCTGGATCCGGAGATTGGGCGGAAGCTCGTGCATATCAGCCTGGGGCTGTACTGCCTGACGTTTCCGTATGTGTTTGGCGCGGTCTGGGAGGTGGTGGCGACCTGCGGATTGGCTGTGCTGGTGTTCCTGCTGGCGCGAGGAACAATGCGGGAGAGCCTTGGCGGCGGGCTGCATGCCGTGAAGCGCGTATCGTATGGCGAGCTGTTGTTTGCCGTGTCGGTAGCGCTGCTGTTCTGGCTGAAGGACGGGCATTTCGTTTCGCTGGCGCTGCATCACAAGCCACCGGTGGGGCCTGTGCTTTACATGCTGCCGATCCTGATCCTGACGCTGTGCGATGCGGCGAGCGCCGTGGTGGGCTCGCGTTATGGGAAGCAGAAGTTCCAGATCGAGGAAGGCTCGAAGAGCGTCGAAGGCGTTGTCGTTTTCGCTGTTACCGCGTGGCTGCTGTCGCTGATCGTCATTCTGCTGATGACGGATATCGGGCGCAGCGAAGCGGTGCTGCTGGCGTTCATCGTGGCGGCGTTCGGCGCGCTGCTTGAAGCGGCGAGTTGGCGCGGGCTGGACAATCTGTTCATTCCGCTCGGGCTCTATTTCCTGATCTCGAACCTGCTGTATCTGGGCGTTGTCGGCCTCGCAGGTATTGCGGGGCTGTTTTTCATCGCGCTGATGTTGCTGCTCTATGTGACGCGCAACCGGCCGGGAGAAGAGCGGCATTTCCTGGCTGTAGGGTCGACACTGTTTTTCTGCATCGCGATCTTTGCCGAGCCGCCGAGCATCATCACGCCGGCGGTTGCAGTAGGGACATACTTTATCGCCGATGCCGTCCGTAACCAGGAGCGACCGGCGTTTGATGCACTGAACCTGCTCATCGTCGTTTTGGCTGTGGCGATGGTCTATTTCGTCGTCAGCAATGTGACGCTGCGGGATACGATCTTTGGGTTCAATCTGTCCTTTGCCGCCCTGGCGGCGGGTATTTCGGGGCGGTTTGCCAAGCAGGTCTGGCGCTGCGTTGCTGTGGTTGTCGTTGCCTGGGCCGCAATGTCGGTGCGCACATACTGGGCTGTTGGGCAGAGCGATGCGGGGCTGGTCTTCACGCTGGTGGGGCTTGGCGGCATTGTGCTGGTGGCGGTTGCAGGGTGGTTGCTGCGACGGCGGGATTACGACAGGCCATGGATGATGCTGGGAGCGTTGAGCATGATCGTCGGACTGGTCACCATGCCGATGTGGCCGCCGCCATGAGCGCGCCTGAGGTTCTCAAGAGCGCGGGCGCGGAGTTGGCGATCTTTCGCGATGCACCGGCGTTGGATGGCGCGCGCACGGCGGCACTGGGGCGGTTTTCGTGCGAGACGGCTGCGGCGGGTGCCGCGCTGATCCGTGAAGCTGTCGCGGAGCTGAAGACCGAGGGCTTCGAGGCGGTGCTTGGTCCGATGGATGGATCGACGTGGGCGAAGCACCGGTTGGTGATTGAGAGCGATGGCCGGCCGCCGTTCCTGATGGAGCCGGAGAACCCGGCGCATTATGTCGATGCCTTTCAGCAATCCGGATTTCAGATCGTGTCGCGGTACGTCTCCGCCGTGCGGCCTGCTGATGTGCTGGCGAGCGGGTCTGCGGCACCCGATGGCTTGCGCTTGCGAGAGTTCGATGTTGCGAATGCAGAGGCGGAGCTGACGCGGATACATGAGCTGTCGCTGGCGACTTTTGCTTCGAACCATTTCTACCAGCCGATTTCGCTTGAAGATTTTCTGGCGAGCTATCGGCCAGTGCTGAAGGCTATCGATCCGGAGCTGGTG
>DAIRES010000087.1:0-1283 GCA_036795465.1 Hyphomonadaceae bacterium | reverse complement strand
GACATCGTGCTGATCGCGCGCGGTGTTTCGGTGGAACTGTACGAGACGCTGCTCGCCGTTTTCCGGCTTGGGGCCGTGGCGATGTTTCCGGAGCCTGCTGCCGGATTGAAGGGCCTTCGTCTTGCTGTGCAGGCGGCTCAGCCCAAGGCTGTTGCCACCACCGGTATCGGACATGTGCTGCGGCTGCTTTTTCCGGAACTGCGTCGGTTGAGGTCACTTGGGGAACCGGGCGGCGAAATGGTGGATCGCGAAATCCTGGCGCATCTGCCGGGCGATGCGCCGGCGCTGATCACATTCACTTCGGGCTCCACAGGCAGACCGAAGGGAATTGTGCGGACGTCGGATTTTCTCGTTCTTCAGCATACGCTGCTGGAAAACCTGCGCCGGACGAAGCCCGGGGACGTAGATCTCATCTCGTTGCCGGTGTTCATCCTGTCGAACCTGGCGGCGGGTGCGGCGAGTGTCATTCCGGCGGGGCGGCTGACGCGGCCTGCCAAGCTGGACGGCGCGCTGTTGCGTAAGCAGATCGCGGATCATCGCGTGAACCGGATCATCGCCCCGCCCGCTGTGTGCGCACGGATAGCCGAAGGCGCTGCGCCGATGACGCAGCTGGAAGCGGTCTTCACCGGCGGGGGGCCGGTGTTTCCGAATTTGCTGCATGCGATCGCGCGAGCGGCGCCGAATGCAGCCGTGCATGCGGTTTATGGATCGACCGAAGCGGAGCCCATCGCTCATCTGGCGATGAGTGAGATTTCCGAAGCTGACTGGGCCGCCATGGCGAACGGCGCTGGCTTGTTGACCGGAAAGCCGGTTCGGGAAATCTCGGTTGATTTACGCGACCACGAAATCTATGTGGCGGGCGCGCACGTAAACCGCGGCTATCTCGATCCGGGCGACGACAAGTCGACCAAATCACTGCGCAATGGAACGCTCTGGCACCGGACCGGCGATGCGGCGCGTCTCGATGACCAGGGCCGGCTCTGGTTGCTGGGGCGTCGCGAAGCAGCGTCAGGTGATCTGTTCCCGTTTGCCGTTGAAACAGCGGCGCTGAGTTGGCCCGGCGTGCGGCAGGCGGCGCTGCTGGCGCAGGGATCGCGCGGTACGCTTGCCGTGTCCGGTGAAGGGTTGGATGAGGATGATCTGAAGGCGCGCGCGGTGCGTCTTGGTCCGATTGACGTCGTCGTTCTGCGTGAGGTGCCGATGGACAATCGCCATAATTCCAAAGCGGACTATGCGCGTTTGAAGAAGATGCTCACGTGAGGTTCCTGCGCGAGATCAACGCG
>DAIRES010000086.1:0-13842 GCA_036795465.1 Hyphomonadaceae bacterium | reverse complement strand
CGCACTATCGGAATCATAGAAGCGGTTAATATAGTCCAATTAGGGCTGGATTCTGTAACACGCCCACCCCCGGAGATTTATGCGGGATCGCGAGCTAACCTCAGATGAACCGGTTATCCGGCTGGACCGGGTCGGGCTCTCTTATGGGCCGGAAGCCGATGTTCTTGCTGATGTTTCTCTGCAATTGCGCCCCGGATCGATGACTTTTCTCACCGGCCCGTCGGGGGCCGGCAAGTCCACCCTGCTGAAACTGGCCTATCTGGCATTAAGGCCTACGGCGGGCAGGGTTTCCATGTTCGGGGTCGATACCAGCCGCCTGTCCCGGAAGGAGCTGGCCCCCCTCCGCCGCCGGATTGGGGTGATTTTCCAGGAATTCCGCCTGCTCGACCACCTCACGGCCTACGAAAACGTGGCCCTGCCCCTCCGCGTCCTGGGCCAGCACGAAAAAACTTACCGCGACGACGTGATCGAGTTGCTCAAATGGGTCGGCCTGGGCGACCGGCTGGACGCCCGCCCCGCGACCCTCTCCGGCGGCGAGAAACAACGCGTCGCCATAGCCCGCGCTGTTGTCGTGAAGCCCGATCTCATCATCGCCGACGAACCGACCGGAAATGTCGACGAGGAAATGGGCGACCGCCTGTTCCGCCTGTTCCGCGAACTCAACAAGCGTCTCAACACCACGCTGCTGATCGCCACCCACGACCTCGCCCTCGTGCGCAAGGCAAAGACTGACGTGCTGCGCCTGGCAGACGGCATGGTCGTGCGCGTTCCCGCGCCGGTCGACGCTTCACCCGTGGCGCCGGCATGAAGCCATCGCTGTCGCCCCTGTTGCCGAAGGAAGATGCGCGCGAGGCTGCGCTGTTCTTCGTCGTCTGCGCGCTCTGCTTCCTCGCTGCGCTCTCCGGCCTCGTCGCGCGCTCGGCTTATTCCGCCGCAGACGAATGGACCGATCGCGTCACCGGCCAGATCACCATCCGCGTGCGCGGCGATGACGACGCGACCGCGCGCGCCGTCGCCATCGTGAAAGCAACGCCCGACATCATCTCGGCCCGCGCGCTCGAACGCGCCGAGTCCGAAGAACTTCTCCGCCCCTGGCTTGGCGCGGCCGTGCCGGCTGACCTACCCCTGCCACATCTCATCGCCGCCGAAGCCTCGCCATCCGCCGCGAAGGCAGGCGGCGCCGGCCAACGCCTGTCCGCCGCGCTCAAGGCCGCCAGCATCGACGCCACCGTCGACGATCACATCGTCTGGTCGAAAGACGTGAAGCGCGCCACGGACTCAGCCGGCCTCGTCGCCCTCGTCGCCGTCGGGCTGCTCGGCGCCACCGGCCTTGCCGTCATCGCCTTCGCTACACACGCCACTCTGCTGGCTCGCCGCGATATGGTGGAACTGCTTCACCTCACAGGCGCCAAGGACACTTTCATCTCCGGCCTGTTCGAGCGCCGCTTCCTGATGCTTGGCGTGCAGGCAGGCGCACTCGGCGCCCTCTTGGCGTTCGGCGCGGCGGCGTTCATCCTGTTCGTGGTCAAGCAGGCGGATCAGCAGGTCTGGCTGTTGCCACAGTTATCCCTGTCGCTGGCAGACGGCCTTATCCTCGGCGTGTCGCCGCTGGTTGCAGGGATTGCGTCGATGCTGGCCGCGAAAGTGACTGTCATGCGGTCTCTTTCCGACATGGTTTGATTTCATGGTCCGGAGCTTGAAAGAGTTCCGGAAAGTAGTTTGGGCCTGATATTTTGCGTTTTGTACTCCGCGTCTTCGTGATCGTCCTTGCCGCCGCGCTCCTGCTGGCGGGCTGGGACTTTTCGCGCTTCGTCGCGCGCGCAGATCGCGCCGTCTCGCCTGATCCACCGATCGAAGCCGAAGCCGTCGCCTCCCTCACCGGCGCCTCCGACGCCCGCATCATTTCCGCCGTCCAGCTCGCGGATTCACTCGACCTTCCGCTGCTCATCTCCGGCGTGAATGTCGACGCTACCCCAGCCGATATCGCCCGCGTCGCAAAGGTCGATGTCGGCCTGATCGATTGCTGCGTCACGCTGGGCAAGGCCGCCGCCTCCACCGAAGGCAATGGTGATGAAGTCGCCGACTGGGCCCGCCGCAACAAGGTCGAGCGCATCATCGTCGTCACGTCCGAATATCACATGGAACGCGCTCTGTTCGAACTGAAGCGCGCCATGCCTGAAGGCCATTTCTTTCCGCACGCCGTAATGACCACCAAGGTCCGCCCGTCGGATTGGTATCGCGACACATCCACCGCGAAGACCCTGATCGAGGAATGGATCAAGTATCGCCTCGCGGGCTTGCGCACGGCTGCGCTCACTCCGGAAAAAACCTGATGACCTTCATCCGCTCGCTGCTCTACGCGGCATGGTTCTATCTGACCATGATCGTCATCGGCCTGGTCTGCATGCCGGTCGCGCTGTTCTCGCGCGACGCCGCGATGAGCGCGATCCGCATGTGGAGCGGCGCACAGCGCCTCGGCCTGCGTATGATCTGCGGCATCAAGACCGAATTCCGCGGACTGGAGCACCTGCCGAAAGACGGCGGCCTCATCGCGATGAAGCACCAGTCGACCTACGACACGATCGCGCCCTTCCTGTTCATCCGGAACCCCGGCTACATCCTGAAGAAGGAGCTGCTGAAACTGCCCGTGTTCGGCATCTACGCCTCGCGCGTCGGCATCCCGATCGACCGCGCCGGCGGCACGAAAACGATGAAGCTGATGCTGGCCGCAGCGCGCAAGGGCGCAGAAGCCGGCCAGCAGATCGTCATCTTCCCGGAAGGCACGCGCCAGCTTCCCGACACGCCCGCCGACATCAAGCCCGGCGTCATCTTCATGTACAACGAACTCGGCATCCCGTGCGTCCCCGTCGCCCTGAACACCGGCCTGTGCTGGCAAGGCTCGGGCTTCCTGCGCAAACCCGGCCACGTCGTTTTCGAAGTCCTGCCCCCGATCGAGCCCGGCCTGAAGCGTGCCGAATTCACCCAGCGGCTGAAAGATGCGCTCGATCCCGCCACGCAAAAGCTGGTGGCCGAGGGCCGCGCCGCGCAGGGTGGTCGCAGCTAGCGTTAAGGTTAGCCCCGCTGCACCGCAGCATATTACGGGCTGAATCCTCACGCCTCGCGCCCCGGACAATCATGGATCAATGGCGGCGTTAACCCGGCTTGCTGCGATAATCGCTGGCAAGATCAACGGCATAAACCGTGCAGCCGACGCTCCGGGGGGCTTAACCAGGACACGCTGCGATGGGCCTTCCGACCACGCCGGACAATACGAAAACGTCCGAGGTAGGCTCGGCGATCAGATCGACGCTGATCTGGAACGTCGTCACCATGGCATTCGCGCAGATCGCGCTGGCGGGCATCTTCCTGCTGCTGGCCGCGCGTCTCGATCCGGTGACGTTCGGAACGTTCGCGCTCGCCGCTGTCGTCACCGACGTCCTCTACACGCTTGGCGCGTCTTCAGCCGTCGATGCCGTCGTGCAGCGGCAGGACTACACCCGCCGAACCCTCTCGACAATCACCTGGTCCATGCTCGCCCTTTGCTCGGTCGCCACGCTGGTCTTCTTCATGATCGCCCACACATACGCCGCGGCAGTGAACACGTCTCAGGTCGGGGTCATCCTGGAATTCCTGTCCCTGACCATGCTCATGCTGCCTTTCGTCGTCGGCCCGATGGCGGTGATGCGTCAGCGGATGGACTTCAAGGGCCTCGCCCTGCTCGGCATGACCTCATCCTTCGCCGGCAGCCTCGCAGCCCTCGCGACGGCCTATACGCCGTTCCTGGAATGGTCGCTGGTCGTCCAGCGCTTCGTGACGACCGGCACCATGATCCTGCTGGCCACGTTCCGCACGCGCACTCTGCCGGACTTCGGCTTCGACATGACGGCTGCGCGCACCTGGTTCGCCGCCACCTGGCGCATCTTCGCAGGCCAGGCGATCGCAAGCGCCACCCCCAGAGCTGTCGACCTGATGATGGGATACTTCTTCGGCGTGGTTGCGCTGGGCTATCTGCGCATTGCCGCGCGCCTTGCCGATCTCGCCCTCAACACGCTGATCAATCCCATCGGCCAGCTGTGGGTCGTGCTGCTGTCGAAAGCCAAGGATTCCGCTATCGACCGCCGCAGGATTTTCCTCCAGCTCTCAAGCCTGACCGCGCTGATCTCGCTCCCCGGCTTTGCAGGCCTCGCGCTTGTCTCGCAGGATATCGTCAGCTTGATCCTGCCGCAGCAATATGCGCCGGCCTCCCAGCTGCTGACGGCGCTGTGCGTGCTGATGATCTTCGCGCCGATCACGAATTCGCGGAACTCGATTCTCACCGCCCTGCAGAAGTTCAACTTCCTCGTCTGGTTTTCGGTGCTCGATTTCGTCGCGACAATCGTGGGCATGCTCATATTGAGCGGCTCGGGCACTTCGATGATGCTCGTCGGCGGCGCGCTCGCATCGATCCTGCTGATCCTGCTGGCGCTTCCGGTTATCCTGCGCAGCATGGGCGTAGGGTTCCGCGAATACGGACGGGAAATGGCCCCGCCCTACATCGCCGCAGCCACGATGTGCGCAGTGATCATCGCGATCCAGCCCCATCTGGCGGGCATGTCGCCCCAGATGGCCCTGCTGACCAAGGTTGCGACCGGCGCGGTGGTTTATCTCGGCGTGCTTGGGGTCCTGTTCAGGACGACCGTGAGAAACGCCATGGGCGCGCTGGCCACCCGCTAGAAGCGTCACGGCTTCTTGCTGGTATCCCGCCCGAAGTTAGCGGCCGACGTATCCTGCCCCGCATCGATGATCTCGCGCCGGATACGCCGCGACTCGGTGAACGTATCGAACAGCTTCTGGCCGTCAGCATTGCGGATCGCCTTGCGCAGCGCCGTCAGGTCTTCCTCGAACCGGCCGAGCACTTCCAGCACGGCTTCCTTGTTGTTGAGGAACACGTCGCGCCACATCGTCGGATCAGACGCCGCGATGCGGGTGAAGTCGCGGAAACCAGCGGCGGAGAATTTCACCACCTCGCCTTCCGTCACCGCTTCCATGTCGTAAGCCGTCGCCACCATGTTGTAGGCGATCAGGTGAGGAATATGGCTCGTCACCGCCAGCACGAGATCGTGCCGCGCCGCATCCATGCGCTCGACCTTCGAACCCAGCATCGACCAGAACGCGGCGAGATTGTCTGTCGCCGCAACATACTCCGCCGAGCCGCCCGTCTCCGGCGTGATGATGAACCAGCGGTTCTCGAACAGGCTCGCAAAGCCTGCGTCCGGGCCTGACTTCTCCGTCCCCGCAATCGGGTGCCCGGGGATGACGTACACGTCTTCCCGGCCCAGCGCCTTGAACTCGCGCGCCACATTGCCCTTCACCGAGCCAACGTCGGTGAGGATGGCGCCAGATTTCATCGCGCCGATGCTGGCCTTCGCTGTCGCGCTGATGGCGCCCACCGGCACGCAATGGAACACAGCGTCCGCATCGCGCACCGCATCCTCGATGCTTGCAGCAGGCCTTCCGAAACCGATCTCGCCCGCCCGCTTCAGGGCATCCGCATCACCATCGAACAGCACAACCTCGCCCGCCGCGCCCTTCTCCAGAGCCGCGCGCGCGATCGAGCCGCCGATCAGGCCGACGCCGATGATTGTGATCTGCTTGAAGACCGGGGCCATATGATTACTTGCCCAGGAATTCTTTGAGCAGCTTCAGCGCCGCGTTGTTGGCTTCGACGGTGCCGACCGAAACCCGCAGATGGTTCGGCATCTTGTAGCCGCCCAGCCCGCGCACGGTCACGCCGCGTTCCTTCATGTAGGCCAGCGCTTCGGCAGCTGTCTTGCCTTTGGTCTCGGGAAACTTCGCGACGCAGAAATTCCCGACGCCGTCGATCACGTCGAGGCCCAGCGCCCTCAACTCGCCGGCAAGCCGCACCAGCTCGCGGTCATTGTGCGCCAGCGACGCCTCAACAAACGCTTCGTCTTCCAGCGCGGCGATCGCCACGGCCTGCGCCGCTAGGTTCACATTGAACGGCATCCGCACACGCTCGATCGCATCCACCACGTGCGCGGGCGCATAGCCCCAGCCCACGCGCAGACCCGCCAGACCGTAGAGCTTCGAGAAAGTGCGCGTCATCATCACGTTCTCGAACTGCGAGGCGAGCTCTATGCCTGACGCATAATCGTTCTTCCGCACGAACTCCGCATAGGCGCCATCCAGCACCAGCAGCACGTTCGACGGCAGCCCGGCGTGCAGGCGCTTCACCTCGTCATAAGGCAGGTAGGTGCCCGTTGGATTGTTCGGATTGGCCAGCCACACGATCTTCGTCCTCGGCGTCACCGCCGCGAGGATCGCATCCACGTCCGCTGTGAAATTCTTCTCGGCGACTTCAACAACCGTGGAGCCCTGCTGCTGCGCAATGATCGCGTAGATCGCAAACGCGTGCGCCGTGCAGATGCTCTCATCGCCCGGCCCGAGATAGGCGCGGCCCAGCATCAGGAAGATCTCGTCCGATCCGGCGCCGACCACCAGCCGGTTCGGGTCCAGCCCGTGCTTCTTCGCGATGGCAGCCTTGAGGTCTTTAGCCGTCCCGTCCGGATAGATGTCCAGCTTCCCGGCCATCTCGACATGCACGGCCTTCGCCTTCGGCGATGCGCCCAGCGGGTTCTCGTTCGACGCAAGCTTGTAGCTCGGCCCGCCGGTATATTTCGGAGCCTCGCCGGGAACGTAGGCGTTCACGCCGGCAAGTTGCGGCAACGGCTTGGGACGATCGGTCATTTCAGCCTCGGATCAGGGCCGAGGCCGTACCCCGACAACCCGCAGCCCGTCCAGTCCCGCCTTCCGGGCCAGATCGATCCGGCGGTCGTCCACAGCCACGAATTCCGGGATGCGGATCAGGGCCAGCGAACGCGCCCGCGCGACCACTTCGGCCTGCAAACCAACGTCCTGAAGCCGCTTGTCGGCGCTGTAGTGGTCGTCATGGGCGGTAGCGAGGGTGTCGTCCTCGCCGGAGCTTTCCATGCTCATCTTGCCGACAATGGCCATCCGCGGCGTCTCGTTTGCCGAGCCCGGCAGGCTGGGCCAGCCCGCCACGATGGACAGGTTGCGGAACTTGTTCTCGTTGAGCATCGGCCACCACTGGCCCGACCCGGCATGTTCGGGCCACGGCACGACAGCCAGAGCGCCCGGCATGGAATCCGCCCGGTCCAGCGCATCGCGCACGCCGACGAGCGGCACGATATTGGGCCCAAAGCCGAAATAGCCCCGCGCCGCTTCAACCCCGAGGGTGATGTCGCCGCCGGCCACGTAAACCGCCTTCAGTCCCCGCGCGACCGCCACATCCCCGCACAGCGAGCGCCAGACTCGGGCAATGGCGTCGGGCGGCGCGCCGGCAGCCGTTGCAGCCCGGCACATCCTGCGCATTTCGGCCGCTTCACGGGCCGGGCGAAAGCCGATCCCCGAGGCCGAAACCGCCGGGACATCCCGCAATTCCCGCCATTTCTCGGCCAAAGCCGAGAGAAAAGCATTGTTCATTGTATCGGATGGGTTGTGAAAGCTGTCAGCTGCCATCGTACTCGACTAACTCGGTCACGCTCCCCAGCGCAGCGAAAGTGATACCCGAGTTTCCCCTTCTCCAAAACCCTTCCTGCAAAAGCTGTTCCCCGTTTACGTCCAGCCACAACGCCGCCTTGAGCAAACGGCCCGTTCCTGCCTATTGCTTCATTCCACGATCGACCTGATCTAGGCTCCGAACCATGAACGCGCCCGCCCGCACCCTCAGCGGCGCGGATGGGCTGAAACGCCTCTCCGTCGCCACGCCGGCCCAGCCCCTGAAGCTGGACAGCGGCCGCGTGCTCGAGAACGTCGAAATCGCCTACGAGACCTGGGGCACGCTCAACGCCGACAAGTCCAACGTTGTCGTCGTCTGCCACGCCCTCACCGGCGACCAGTTCGCCGCCACGCCCAACCCCGTCACCGGCCGCCCCGCCTGGTGGGACCGCATCGTCGGCCCCGGCATGCCGGTCGACACCAACCGCTTCTTCGTCATCTGCTCCAACATCCTCGGCGGCTGCATGGGCTCCACCGGCCCGGCGTCCAAGAAGCCGGACGGCTCCTACTGGGGCACCGACTTCCCCATCATCACCATCGCCGACATGGCGCGCGCCCAGATCGCGCTGCTTGAACGCTTGGGAATTTCCGACGTCTTCCTCTGCATCGGCGGCTCCATCGGCGGCATGCAGGTGCTGGAATGGACGATCCAGGCGCGCGACCGCGTTTTCGCCGCCGTTCCCATCGCCGTCGCCCCGCGCCAGTCCGCGCAGAACATCGGCTTCTACGAAACCGGCCGCCAGGCGATCATGGCCGACCCCAACTGGCGCAACGGCACATACCTCGCCGAAGGCACGCGCCCCGAAAAAGGCCTCGCCGTCGCCCGCATGGCCGCGCACATCACCTACCTGTCCGAGACCGCGCTCAAGCGTAAGTTCGACCGCAAGCTGCAGGACCGCCAGACAAAGACGTTCGGCTTCGACGCCGACTTCCAGATCGAAAGCTATCTGCGCCACCAGGGCCAGACCTTCGTCGATCGCTTCGACGCAAACTCATATCTCTACATCACCCGCGCGATGGATTATTTCGATCTCGCCAGCGAACACGGCGGCGTTCTCGCCAACGCGTTCCGCGGCCTCAACACGCGCTTCTGCGTCTTCTCGTTCTCCTCGGACTGGCACTACTCGCCGGAAGAAAACCGCGACCTCGTCCGCGCGCTCAACGCCGCCGGTTGCGAGACCAGCTACGTCAACATCGAGACCGACAAGGGCCACGACGCCTTCTTCGTCGAAGAGCCCGAGTTCGAAGCCGGCCTGCGCGGCTTCGTCGATGCAGCCGCCAACGCCCGTGGCCTGCCGAAGGCCCGCGCATGACATCTGCTCCGAACACGAACGCCATCCGCCGCGCGGACCACGTCGCCATCGCGCAGTTCATCAACAAGGGTGAACTCGTGCTCGACGTCGGCTGCGGCGACGGCCAGCTGATGGAGTTGCTGCAACAGGAACGCGGCGCCCGCACGCGCGGCCTCGAAGTCGAACAGGCCGGCGTCAACAGCTGCATGTCGAAGGGCCTCGCCGTCGTGCAGGGCAACGCCGACGCCGACCTGCCCGTCTATCCGGACGACGCCTACGACGTCGCCATCCTGTCCAAGACGATCCAGGAACTCGCGCGCCCCAAATTCGTGCTCGACGAACTCTCGCGCATTGCCCGCCGGGTGATCGTGTCGTTCCGCAATTACGGCCACTGGCGTGTGCGCACCGCCCTGCTCACCACGGGCCGCATCCCCAATCTCGGCCACAGCACGGGCTGGTGGTCAGACGGCGCTCGCCGCCCCTGCACGGCCCGCGACATGGCCGAACTCGCCGCCGAAGCCGGCCTCGTCATCGCCGCCGCCACCGCCGTCAACGGCAAGCCGGTCACCGGCGGCTCCCTCGGGCGCCTCAACTGGACTGCCGACGAACTCGTCTTCGTTCTGGAGCGGAAGAAGGGCTGATCGCCCGCAAATCCGACCAATCCGCCCGATTCCGTCAATCCCTTGCTAACGGCAAAGGCGCACCCTTGCCCCGTCGGCCCGCAATCCCCGGCGGGCCCGGAGCCTTGTCATGTCTTTCACGATGACCTCGACCGTCCGCAAAACCCGCGACCACTTCGAGCCCGAAGCCAATCTCGATCCTCAGCAGCAGCGCGCCCTGCGCGCGCATCTCGAACAGATCGATTACGCAGCCTTCGCGGCCAACAAGGAAGTGGTGGCCAAGATCGTCGGCCACGCCGACCTCAACCGCTTCCAGCGCCTCGCCGTCGCCGCCGCGCAAGCCCGCGCCCGTTGGGTCGCCGCCGCCGTCGCACTGACCGAAAAACCTGAGGCCCCCGCCCCGCAGGACGTCGCCCAACTCACAACGCTGCGAAGCGCCTACGAGGAACTGACGGAAGCCTACGAAGCCATGCGCCGCATGGTCGAACGCGGCTACCTGCCTTACCGCGCGAAGCCGTAATCAGGCGGGATTATCACGCGCCGAAGCGGTCCAAACTGCCCGCTCATACCGACAGGTCGAGATCGGCGAGCGCCCGAAGCCCAGTCATAAGCGATAGCCGGAACTGCTGCTCAAATGCGCGGAACCGCCGGGAGGGGTCGGCCTCCGGCGGCTCATAGCTCTGGCTGCTTGTTGCGGGGGCGTAGGCTGCCAACGCTCCAGCCCAATTGGCATTGAGGCCGGTGACGCGCCGGCCGCACTCTTGGGGAAGAGTACGGCCGGAAGTCAGGCAGGTCTTACGACGTCAGAGCGGCTTCGTTCTTCTCGCCGGTGCGGATGCGCAGCACGCCTTCCAGGTCGAGCACGAAGATCTTGCCGTCGCCGATCTTGTTGGTGTTGGCGGCCTGCGTGATCGCGTCGACGACTTTCTCGACGACCGAGTCAGACACGGCCACTTCGATGCGAACCTTCGGCAGCAGGCGCACTTCGTATTCCGCGCCACGATAGACTTCCGTCTTGCCTTGCTGGCGGCCGTAGCCGCGCACTTCCGTCACGGTGACGCCAGAAGCGCCAGCGGCGGTCACGGCATCGAGGACGGCGTCCAGACGGCTCGGTTTGAACACTGCGGTGATGTATTTCATTGGGGCTTCCCTTTCCTGTTCGGTGGGCGGGTGATCTCCGCCTTCCCGGTGTATATATCGCTGTACTTACACACCTTCAACACCTAAGTGCGACTTTTGTCAACGGGATTGCGTAAGCTCCTCTTTTCAGGCGCAATTTTCACAACACGCCGTCCCCGCGCAGGCGTTCCGGGTTCGATATAAAGGCGTTTGACCGCCTCGATCATCAGCACGCCGCCGAATCCAGACCAGGCAAACCTGCCCATTTTCTCCCACGCATCGCCCGCCGAGGAGATGATTCCCCAGTTGATCGGGGGTGCGTAGAGCGCCCGGGCGGATGCCTGCGGCAGGAACATCGCGTCCTCCAGCAGCCGGTTCAGCTGCGAGCGGGTATAGGGCCGTCCATGCCCGAACGGTGTCGACTCCGCGCGCGCCCAAAGTCCCCGTCTATGAGCAACAATGATCAGAATCCGGGCTTCCGGCGCGGCCACGCGCCATAATTCGCGCAGCAGGCGGTGCGGGCTCTCCGCCTCCTCCAGCGCATGGCACACCACGATCCGGTCAAACAGCGCATCCGGAAACGGCAGCCGCTCGTCCTCGACCAGCGCGGTCAGCCCCTTCCCGTCCGCCGGCCAGCGCTCAGCCCCCTGCTCGTCCGGCGCTGCCGAGATCACCCGACGCGCGCCCGCCCGATAGGGCTCCAGCAGCGCATCCGCATGTCCCAGGCCCAGCACGTCCAGCCCGTCTGCATGCGGCCACAGCGCCGCCACGCGCTTGGCAAGCATGTCGTGGGACATGCCCCCGAGCGCCGACCCGTAAAAGGCCTGCAACCTGTCGATGTCGAAGCGCATGCCCTGACCTGCAGCCCGTGCCAGTCACCTGTAATCCAGCCTATATAGGGCGGGAGCCGACCGGAAAGGTAAACCGCGTGAGCAAACCCATCGTCCACATCTTCCCCTGCCTGAAGGACAATTACGGCTTCCTGCTGCACGATCCGGATACGGGCGAGACCGCAACGATCGACACGCCTGAAGCCTCCCGTATCCTCGCCGAAGCCGACGCCAAAGGCTGGAAGATCACCCAGATCTGGAACACGCACTGGCATCCCGACCATGCCGGCGGAAACGCCGATATCGTTGCGAAGACCGGCGCGAAGGTGATCGGCCCGAAGGAAGTCGAGCGCGCAGCGCCTGCGCCAGATCGCATCGCCGGCGAAGGCGACATCGTGAAGCTCGGCAAGATCAGCGCCACCGTGATGGAGACGCCCGGCCACACACTCGGCCACATCGTCTATCACCTGCCCGACGCCCACATCGCCTTCGTCGGCGACACGCTGTTCGCGCTCGGCTGCGGTCGCCTGTTCGAAGGCACGCCGCAACAGATGTGGACCAGCCTCGACCGGCTGCGCGCCCTGCCCGGCGACACCACCGTCTATTGCGCGCACGAGTACACGGAATCCAACGCGAAGTTCGCGCTGGCCGTCGACGCCGACAACGCCGACCTCCGCGCCTACGCCGAAACCGTCACCGCCAAACGCGCCCGCGGCGAGCCCACCGTGCCCACCACCATCGCCGCCGAAAAACGCGCCAACCCCTTCCTCCGCGCCGACGACCCAGCGCTACAGAAATTCGTCGGCCACCCCGGCGACGTGGTCGCGACCTTCGCGGAAGTCAGGGAGCGGAAGAACCGATCATAGGCCTCAACCCTTCCCCGGCCCGCGCGGGAAGCGCTACATCTCGCCCATGACCCTCGACGACATCATCCGTACCCTGAACCTCATCCCTCACCCCGAGGGCGGCTGGTATGCCGAGATGCATCGCATCCCCGACCCCCACGGTCATGGCCATCGCTCGCCCGGCTCCGCGATCTACTACGCGCTCGGCGCCGGCGACCGTTCGCACTGGCATCGCATCGATGCGACCGAGATCTGGCACTACTATGCCGGCGCACCGCTGGAGCTGAGCCTCGCAGTCACGGATCATTCGCGCGTGAAGACCCGCACGCTCGGGGCAGACCTCCTCGCCGGCCAGCGCCCGCAATTGATCGTGCCGCCACATCACTGGCAGGCCGCACGCAGCCTCGGCGACTGGACGCTCGTCGGCTGCACGGTTTCACCCGGCTTCGAATTTTCTGCATTTGAAATGGCCCCGCCTGGCTGGTCGCCCGGCGCTTGACCGATATCAGCCCGCGTTGCGCGACTGCGTCAGCGCGTTGGTGATGGCCTCGGGCGTCACGCGGCCAGACCAGCCGTCATCCGGGTTCACGTCGACGGTCAGCTCGCCATCGCGGAAACCAACCTTCGGCGCCTTGCCCCGGCGCACGGTGACTTTCTCGACCTTGGACGCCGCCTTGCCGGCGAGCCCGTTGGCGTTCTTCACGCCCAGCACCAGAATGTTCAACGCATCCGCCGCCCAGGCCTCGTCACTCGCGAAGGACTGCGTCCCCCAGATCGTGACTTCGTGCCCTGCCAGCTTGGTCAGCTCGTTCGCCGCGCTCGCGCGCATCTTGTCGAGCGACGCCGTCATCGCGCCCGGCGTGATCGGCGGCGCCTTGGCGGAGGGTTCAGCCGGCGAGCCGGAAACGTTGTGGATGTACGACACCACATTGCCCTGCTGCGTCACGCGCAGAACCATGCGGCCCGCATAATCCATGAAGAAGGTATCGCCGCGCTGCCCCGGCACCGGCATCAGCGACAGCACGTTGTCGCTGCCATCAACCTTGAGCAGCACCATCGATCCGCGCTGCTCGAGCACGAAACCTGAATTCTTGTCGGAGCCCATGTCGACATACCACGTCCCGCCCTGCTGCGGCGCAGACGCCTTGGCGGCGCGGGTGGAGGCGAATGTCGGGGCTGCCTGCGTGTCCTGCGCGAAGGCCGGCGCTGCGAATCCCGCAGCGAGCGCGGCTACCAGCGCAAGGGCTGCGGCCCGACCTGCACGAGCAGCGTCCGCAGGGACATGAAATTCTTTCACCATCATCCCCGCCATAGAGCACGGCAAAGGGGGCAATTCTTTGTTCGAATGCTGGGCCCCGCTGGTCACGATGGGGCCATTCAGCGGCGGATGCAAGACTCGGCGATTCATCAAAAACAAGGTGTTAGGCGCTCGCGACGCACCGTTGCACGGGCGCCGCGCCGGGCCTGAACTGCTAGCCTGTGATGTACTGCCCGCCATTGGCTGTCAGCGTCGCTCCCGTCATGAAGGCCGAGTCGGGCCCGGCGAGGAACGAGACGC
>DAIRES010000314.1:0-2771 GCA_036795465.1 Hyphomonadaceae bacterium | reverse complement strand
GATCTCATCCGCACGGCGGCGAACGGCAAGCTGAAGGGCATCCTCGGCTACACCGACGAGAAACTGGTCTCGAGCGACTTCAACCACAACCCGCACTCGTCGATCTTCCACACCGACCAGACCAAGGTGATGGACGGCACGTTCGTGTCGGTGCTGTCGTGGTACGACAACGAGTGGGGCTTCTCGACCCGGATGAGCGACACGGCTGTCGCCTGGGCGAAGCTGATCTAGTGGCAGGCAAGACAACAGACGAAAAAGGGACGGCGACCGAAGAGGTCGCCGTTCACGCTTCTGCCGCCCCGCCCTACCATGTGAAGGGCGAAGTTGTTGAAGCGGCAGCGAAGACACCCGCGACGACGGGCGAGCAGAAGCCCTATGACCCTGCCGCCTGGATGCACCAGCGGCTGGTTCACCAGATCATGGAGTTCGAGAAGAACCTCGGGCCGGACCATGAAGTTGGCGGTCGGTTCGTCGAAGGGCCAAGCGGAGAGCCGCTGCACCTGTCGAACGTGGCGAGCTGGGGACCGGACATGATCCTGTTCCTCGGCGAATTCCCTGACGGTCGAAAATGGGAGCTGATCCAGCATTACAGCCAGGTCAGCCTGCTGCTGGTGGCGGTGAAGAAGATCAACGAAGCGCCGCGCCGTATCGGCTTCGAGCTGCTGAAGTCGGTCAAGGAACAGGATGTTCCGTGGGAAGACCCGATCAGCTGACGGCCTGAACGCTGCAAGCGACCAACGACAACGACTTACCTTTACGAACCGGGACGAACGAAATGACCTTCCGCACGCTTCAGGGTGCCGACCTCAAAGGCAAGACGGCGCTGGTGCGCGTTGATTTCAACGTGCCGATGGACGATGGGCAGATCACCGACGACACGCGCCTGCGCGCGGCGTTGCCGACGATCGAGCTTCTGTCGAAAGCCGGCGCCAAGGTTGTGCTGTTGGCGCACTTCGACCGGCCGAAAGGCAAGCGGGTTCCTGAGATGAGCCTGAAGCCGGTGCTGCCCACGCTTTCCGCGCTGGTAGGCCATGATGTGGCGTGGGCTGATGACTGCATCGGCGCTGACGCCAAGGCGACGGTCGATGGCCTGAAACCTGGCGGCGTCGCTCTGCTGGAAAACCTTCGCTATCACGCGGGCGAGGAAAAGAACGATCCGGCGTTCGCGGCCGAACTCGCCAAGCTGGGCGACATCTATGTCAACGACGCCTTCTCGGCCGCGCACCGTGCGCATGCCTCGACCGAAGGCCTCGCCAAACTTCTGCCGGCTTATCCGGGCCTGTCGATGGAGCGTGAACTCAATGCGCTCGACGCCGCGCTGGGCAATCCGCAGCGGCCGGTGATCGGCATTGTCGGCGGCTCGAAAGTCTCGACCAAGCTCGACCTGCTGAAGAATCTCGTCACCCGGCTGGACAAGCTGGCGATCGGCGGCGGCATGGCGAACACCTTCCTCTATGCGCAGGGCCATGATGTTGGCGCTTCATATTGCGAGAAGGACCTTGCCGAGACCGCGCGCGAGATCATCCGCCTTGCAGGACAGAGCAACTGCAAGCTGTTCCTGCCGATCGACATCGTGGTCGCCGAACAGATGGCCAAGGGCGTGCCGACGCGCGTGCGCAATCTCGGCAACGTCGACGAGCATGAGCGTATTCTCGATGCAGGCCCGGAAACGGTCGAGCGCCTGAAGCGCGCAATGGGCAATTCGAAGACGCTGATCTGGAACGGCCCGCTCGGCGTGTTCGAAATTCCGCCCTTTGACAGGGGCACGGTGGAAGCCGCCAAGGAAGCTGCGAAGCTCGCCAAGGAAGGCAAGCTCGTTGCGGTCGCCGGCGGCGGCGATACCGTTTCGGCCATGCACCATGCCGGCGTCGCCGACGACCTCACCTTCATCTCGACAGCAGGCGGCGCCTTCCTGGAGTGGATGGAAGGCAAGGTCCTGCCGGGCGTGGAAGCGCTGAAGATCTAGGGCTTCCTCGATCAGGCCCGCCAGCCGGTGAGTTGCAGCTATTCGGCTGCTGAGCGCCTTGTGCGGAACGCCTTGATCTCGTTCAGCGCGGGGCCGGCGCCGACACTCTCGGTCGATGTCACCTTGAACGAGATGACTGGGGCGACGTTGTCGACCGGGATCACTGTCCAGCCTGGATAGCCAAACAGCGCGACGTCGATGTGGCGGACGCCGTCTGCTGTCTGGAGGTCGAGGGCGATGCGCGTTGAGCCGCGCTGCCTGCCGGGGCCGCCGCGTGAGGCCAGGACCCAGATTTCCTGAATGGGTTCCGGCGCATTGAGGCGCAGGTCAATCGGAACGGATGCATCGAAATCCAGCCAGTCGTCGGCGCGTTCGGCGACCGAACTGTCCACGAGTTCGCGGCTTGATGTGGTCAGCGGAATATCTGCTGCGCGCAGGTCCGCAGCCAGATCGGTTCGCAAATAGACCGCCGTGCGCTGTTCATCGCCCGCGATTGGAACGTACCCCGTATCGACGATTTTCTTGAGTTCAGGGAATTCGTCGAGATGAAAATTCTCCTGACGATAGCCGTGGAAGTTTCCGAAGAAATTGCCGGGGCGATTGGCGTCAACGACGATGGCGGGTGGGACCACGGCGATGTCGCGCAACAGCCGCTCGCGGAAATAGCTGCGGGCGCGGTTCGGGCGGATGAGAAATTCGGCGTGGGCGGCGCGATCGGCGGAGGGCAGCTCCGCGAAAGCCGTCAGCCTTGGCTCCCACCCCCACATCAGCATGCGGTCGTTGCTGGAGACGCCCGTCCAGGCAA
>DAIRES010000085.1:0-14031 GCA_036795465.1 Hyphomonadaceae bacterium | reverse complement strand
TGCGGATGGCGTCGTAATAGCTGTCGCAGATCATGAAGTAGTCCTTGATCACCCGCCGCAGTGCGGTGAGTGAGAGCAGGAGTTTCCGAACGGGGGCGCCGTCCTGCTCCGCGATGTCGAAGACCAGGCGGTTATCGGCCAGCGACAGCACGACGTGATAGGGGCCGCCATCATGCCCGACGACCCGGAAGTGATTGCCCTCCAGCAGATCGAAGATCGCGACCTTCCGTTCATGCTCAGCATCCGGCCCCGCCGGCGCCAGGCTTCGCTCATCGATCAGGATGGATGCGATGCGCGGCTGGCCTGTCATCCTTCGCTCCGACGGATGGACACGGACAGCCCGTGCGCCGGCAAGCCTTCGGCTTTCGCCAAAGTTTCCGCCGCCTGCGCCAGATGACGAAAGCCCTGCTCGCTGATGCGCTGGATCGACGTACGCTTCATGAAGTCCAGGACAGACAGTCCCGAGGCAAAGCGCGCTGCGCCGGATGTCGGCAGCACGTGGTTGGAACCCGTGACGTAGTCGCCAAGCGCTTCCGGCGCAAAGCGACCAAGGAAGATCGCGCCCGCGTGTCGCACATCCTTCGCAATGGCGTCTGGATCCGCAACCGCAAGCTCAACGTGTTCTGGGGCAATCTGATTCACGATGGCGGCGGCGCGCCCCAGCGGGGCCAGCACGATCGCACCGTAGTCTTTCCACGCCTGAGCCACCGTCGGCGCAGTCGCGAGCAGCGTCATCTGCCGTTGCACAGCGTCCTCGACGCGCGAGGCCCACGCGTCGTCGTCCGTGATGAGGATCGATTGCGCCAGAGGGTCGTGTTCCGCCTGCGACAGAAGATCTGCGGCGATCCATTCAGGGTTGTTCTGATTGTCCGCGACAACGGTGATCTCGGACGGGCCCGCAATTGTGTCGATGCCCACATCGCCAAACACGATGCGTTTTGCCGCTGCTACATAAGCGTTTCCGGGACCAACGATCTTGTCGACGGGCTTCAGTTGCCCTGCCCCGTAAGCCAGCGCCGCGACGGCCTGCGCCCCGCCGATGGGGTGGAACTCGGTCACGCCAGCGCGCAGAGCGGCATAAGCCACCGCCGGACTCAGTTGGCCGCCAGGAACCGGGGACGTCATCACGATGCGCTTCACGCCCGCAGCGCGTGCAGGAACGGCATTCATGAGAACCGAGCTGGGATAGCTCGCCCGCCCGCCTGGAACGTACAGGCCAACGGCATCAACCGCCGTCCAGCGCCAGCCAAGCTCCAATCCGGCAGGATCAATGAAGGAATGGTCCTGAGGCCTCTGTTGCGCGTGGTAGCTTTCAATGCGGATGGCAGCAAAATCCAGCGCCTCGCGAACGTCCTGGTTGCAGCGCTCCGCTGCTTCGAACAAGTCGATGCCATCGGCAGTCAGTGTATCGGGATCGAGCTTCACCCCATCAAAGCGCTGCGTGTACTGCGCTACCGCCTCGCCGCCGCGCTCGCGCACGTCGCGCACGATAACGGCAGTCTTTGCATGTACGTCTTCCGTGCCCTGCGCGCGGCGCAACGCCAGGAATTCGCCGAACGTTTCGGTGAAGCCATCAGCTTGCGCGTCAAAACGACGAATGCTCATGGCCGCTGCTTCCCATGATCGGGCTTGCGGCGCGTTGGCCAGGCTGGCCCGATATCCATAAGCGTCACGTCGATGCACTCGACGCTCAGCTCGATCTGCGTGCTGCCCGCAAAAACCAGCGTGATGGCGCCAGCGGGCGCTTCGGCCGCTTCATCGAAGCGAATGTCGATCAGTGAATGTACGGCGTCGATATCTTTCGACACAGCGCGGCTGCGCACATTCTGGACGCCTGCAAACGCCAGCACGGCGCGCGAACGAAAGAACGGCATGCGCTTGCCGGCGCGTTCCCACTGGAAACGGTTGATCTCAAGTCCGAACGTGCGCGAGCGCGCATCGAGCTTGAGGTCTTCCGGCTTGACCAGGCCGTCCTGAACGGCGGACGCGATGATACCGAGCCCTTCGGCATCCTCCGCCAGCAGTCTCAGTACGTTCGTTGCCATAAGCTTTTCCGCGTTCATGGGCGTGCGCCCAGACGCGACTTCCCTAGACCAGATTGGCGGCAGGCTCCAGCACGCTTGGAGCGCTCGAATATCAGGCAGAATCACCCGAACGGGTGATCTTCGCTCCGCAACGACCGAGCTTCTCTTCCAGCCGTTCGAAACCGCGGTCGAGATGGTAAATGCGGTTCACCGTTGTTTCGCCCTCGGCCACCAGGGCGGCGATCACAAGGCTTACGGAAGCGCGCAGGTCCGTCGCCATCACTGGCGCCCCCTTGAGCTTCGATACACCTTTGACGATGGCCTCGTTGCCACGAACCGTGATGTTCGCGCCAAGCCTGCTGAGTTCCGGCGCATGCATGAAGCGGTTCTCGAAAATGTTCTCGCGGATCGTGCTCGTGCCTTCCGCGATGCACATCAGGGCCATGAACTGCGCCTGCAGATCGGTGGGGAAGCCCGGATGCGGGCGCGTGTCCACGTCGACAGCCACGAGACCGCTGCCATTACGTTTGATGCGCAGCCCCTTGGGCTCCACCTCTACGGTCACGCCGGCTTTGCGAAGCGCATCGATGAGTGCGCCGAGGTCTTCGGCGCGTGCTCCCTCAAGGAAAACGTTTCCGCCGGTGGCGGCTGCGGCGATTGCAAAGGTGCCGGCCTCGATACGGTCAGCGATCACATCATGACGCGCGCCCGTGAGCTTCGCGACGCCCTGGATGCGGATCGTCGGCGTGCCGTAACCCGTAATCTTGGCGCCGCAGGCATTCAGGCAAATCGCAAGGTCGCCGATTTCCGGTTCGCACGCGGCATTCTCAAGGATGGTTTCGCCATCAGCCAAAACTGCCGCCAGCATCGCGTGCTCGGTCGCGCCGACTGAAATAAAGGGAAAGTTGATGTGGGCACCCTTGAGGCCGCGCAGCGCCGCCGCTTTGACGTAACCTTCCTCGATGACGATATCGGCGCCCATCGCCTCAAAGGCCTTCAGGTGAAGGTCGACCGGCCGCGCGCCGATGGCGCAACCGCCCGGCAGCGAAACCGTAGCGTGACCAACGCGGGCCAGCAGCGGCCCAAGCACGTTGAACGTTGCCCGCATCTTCCGCACGAGATCATACGGCGCGATCGTCGATGTGATGTTTGCGGCATCCATCCGGCACAGGGCCTCGCCGGTTGGCCATTCGACGACCACGCCGAGGCTCTGCAGCAGCTTGGCCATGAACCTTGTGTCCGCCAGGTTCGGCATCGACGTCAGCACCAGCGGCTGTTCGCACAGCAGAGACGCCGCCATCAGCTTCAGCGCCGAGTTCTTGGCGCCAGAGATCGGGATACGGCCCTCCATTGGGCCGCTGGGGAGAATCGAAAGCTTGTCCATGGGCCATGGTTATGAGCCCGATTTCGTCCGCGACAAGGCGGCGCCCCGGCTAATCCTCGCCTGGTTCAGGCTTTCCGGGGGTATTCTGATGGCCTGCCTGCCCCGCAGCTTTCCGGCGCTTCAGGTTTGCGCGCAGGGCTTGAGCGAGGCGCGCTTCGCGACGCTCAGCCTCGGTCATCGCTTTTTTGGGCTTATTTGGAGGATTCCGCGACATTCTCGCCTATCCCACACCTCCCCTTCCCATGGCGAGGGGTTTCCGTTATGCGATCGCCTCCGCGGGATGCTGCCGTAGCTCAGTGGTAGAGCGCATCCTTGGTAAGGCTGAGGTCGGGAGTTCAATCCTCCCCGGCAGCACCATCCCGCCGGATACTATTTTGCGCCCGGAAGCGCTTTCAGCCAATCAATGACCAGTCCTGCCAGCCGGATACGCCGGTCGGACCAGCTATGGTCGGTCGCCTCATGCGCGGTTTCCACCTTTCCGCCGGCCTGGCGAATGGCGGCGGCAAGAGCGTCCGTTCCGGCTGCAAGCCCGTCGTCGGACGACAGGATCAGGACAGGCAGCTTCGCTAGCCCGTCGGCGGTCAGCTTCAACGGCAGTGTCTTCACAACGGCAGCCAACTCGTCAGCCATTTTCTCCGGCGTCGTCACCAGCGTCTCGGCATTGCCAGACGCCGCGCCGATGGCGGCTGCGCGGGGCATATCGCCAAGCCGCGCCATGTCTGCCGCCGAAATCAGCACGGCTCCGATGAGGGCCGGGTCTTTCGATGCGACCTGTGCCGTAGCCCATCCACCCATGCTGTGTCCGGCCAGTGCGATCTTTGCCGGATCGATGCCGTACTTCGCGGCGACTTCCGGTCGTCTCAGCCAGGCGATGACAGCCGCCGCGTCTTCCGGAACCTGCGCGAAGTGGAATTCGCCGGGGCTTCCCCAGCTGCCACGATAGTTGAAGGTCACCGCGTTCCAGCCCGCACGACGCACTGCCTGCGCGAGATCAAGGTTCTTCTCATTGCCCGGCCAGCCGTGCGCGATGATCAGCGTCGGGTGTGTGCCATCCCCGCTGGCGAGATAAGCTACGCCATTGATCTCCACACCACCTGACGGAATATGGAGCACTTCCATGCGCGCCGGATGAGCCGCATCGCGGGGCGGGTCAACGAGCATCGCCGGCAGGGTGGCGGTTTGACAGGCGGAGGCTATCAGGGCCGCGGCAATCATCGAAAAAACGATCTGTCCACGTATTGCCATCTCAACCTGCCCCTATCCGTTGATACGCACGTCCGGAGACATTGCCCGCAGGCGCGCCACGTCTTCGTCTGTCATGAAGACTTCCAGTTTGAGGTCGCTGTCGCCAGACAACATTTCTGACGACACTTCGCAGTTGTTGTGCAGCCACGCGTGAAGTCGTCCGTCCGCCGCCGGGATCATGACGTCGCGCAGTTTGCGGTTGCGAAACAGCGCTGCCTCGATGTGGAAAAGCAATTCGTCAGCACCTTGCCCGGTCAGCGCGGAGACAAGAAGCGCCGGCGGATTGTGCTCCGCGGCGCGCTTGCTGAGCACATCACGGGTGGCTTCATCCAGCGCGTCGGCCTTGTTCCAGACTTCGATTATCGGCGGCTGATCCAGTCCTGTCGTTTCGGAGAGCTGTTCGAGGATCGTGTGGACGTCATTGGCCTGATATTCAGTGTCCGGGTGCGCGATGTCGCGGACATGCACCAGAACATCGGCTTCCATCGCTTCTTCCAGTGTTGCGCGGAAGGCAGCCACCAGCGTGGTCGGCAGGTCCGTGATGAAGCCGACGGTATCGACAAGCGCCATGCGTCGCCCCGAAGCAGCGACGATTTCCCGGGCGGTCGGGTCCAGCGTCGCGAACGGCATGTCGGCTGCCAGCACGTCCGATGATGTCAGCCGGTTAAACAGCGTCGACTTGCCGGCGTTGGTGTAGCCGACGATAGCGGCCACTGGCGCCCCGCGTCTGGCTCGGCCATCGCGCTGCAGGCGCCGTGTCCGGCGTACTTCTTCCAGCTCGCGCTTGAAGCCGGCGATGCGCTTGTCGAGCAGTCGTCGGTCGGTTTCGAGTTGGGATTCGCCTGGGCCGCCGAGGAAACCAAAGCCGCCGCGCTGGCGCTCAAGGTGGGTCCAGGTTCGGACCAGTCGAGACCGCTCATAGAGTGAGCGCGCCATCTCGACTTGAAGTCGGCCTTCAGCCGTTCGAGCGCGCAAGCCGAAGATCTCCAGGATCAACCCGGTGCGATCCACGACCTTGAGCTTGAGTTCCATCTCGAGGTTGCGCTGCTGTACAGGCGTCAGCGCGCCGTCGACGATGAAAAGCGTGACGCCGTCTTCCTTGAAGCGCCGCTGCAACGCATCGAGCTGTCCTGCTCCGAGCAACCTGGCAGGATGTGGTTCGCGAACGTTCAATTGCTCGGCGAAAGCCAGCTTGACGCCCAACGCTTCCGCGAGCCCCCGGCTTTCCTCCAGCCGGGACCTCGCGACGTCGGCGCCGCCGATGACAGGCAGAACGACCGCGGCAATGTCTTCAGGTGGCCGGCGATCGATCAGGTCTTTCGGCAATCAGTCCTCGTCTTCATTCTCGAAAAGGTTGACCGGCGCGTTGGGCGCAATGGTCGAGATGGCGTGCTTGTACACCAGTTGCGGCGGGCGTCCCTCGCCTTTGAGCAGAACACAGAAATTGTCGAACCAGGTCACGATGCCCTGGAGTTTAACGCCGTTCACAAGGAACACGGTCAGGGGTGTTTTCCCCTTCCGCACGGCGTTGAGGAAAATGTCCTGCAGGTTTTGTTTTTTGTCAGACGACATGGATATTCCGAGCCTTCTTTGCTGGGGCCTTGCCTCACGTTTAACGCTTCCAGCGTGCAATGAGCAATGCCTTGCCCTTCAAGCTATGGTCATGAGATCGCCCCGCCCCAACGGGCGTCATGTCACGGAATACGCGCCCGAACGGCTGGCGCCGCGGCGAAATGCAACACAGGCGGCAGGTGGCGCGAGCCCTACCTGCCCTGTCAGCCCTGCGGTTCCTTGATACCGAGGCTGGTATCAACGCCCAGCGCCTTGAGCTTCCGGTGCAGCGCAGAGCGCTCCATGCCGATGAAGGCCGCCGTCCGCGACACGTTGCCGCCAAACCGCGTGATCTGCATCGCGAGGTACTCACGCTCGAAATGCTCCCGTGCGTCGCGCAGGGACATCGAGATCATCTGCATCGATCCTGCCGCAGAGGCGCCGCCGCCCTTGGCGTCGCTAGGGAGATGCTGTGCCGTGATCGGCCCCGGCGGCTCGCCATTGGCAAGGATGAGCAGCCGCTCCACCACATTGCGAAGCTGCCGCACATTGCCGGGCCATTCGCTGGCCTGCAGCACCGCCACGGCGTCTTCGCTGAACGGACGAGGCTGAAGGCCTGTCGCATCCGCAACGCGTTGGACGAAGTAGTCAACAAGATCGGGAATGTCCTCACGGCGCCGGTCCAGCGAAGGAACGTCCACGGGCACGACGTTGAGGCGGTAATACAGGTCCTCGCGGAAACGCCCGGCCTGGATCTCTGACCTCAGGTCGCGGGCCGTCGTCGAAATGACGCGTACATCCACCGTCACGTCGTCGCGGCCATTCCTGCGCCGGAAGCGCTGATCCACCAGCACCCGCAGTATCCGGCTCTGAGCCGCCAGCGGCATGTCCGATATCTCGTCCAGCAACAGCGTTCCTGCGTGAGCCTGCTCGAACAGCCCGATCTTCGGCGCCTTGCCGTCGCCGAACTCCTCACCGAACAGTTCGCTCTCGACATTGTCCGGGTCGATGGCGGCTGCGTTGACGACGATGAAAGGCCCGGTCGCCCTGTTCGACTGCTCATGGATCAGCCGCGCCACCAGATCCTTACCCGACCCCGGCGGACCGCAAACCATGATGCGGCTGTTCGTCGGCGCAACCTTGTCGATCGAGCCAGTCAGTTGCGCGAGAATGCCTGAGTGGCCAACCAGTTCGTGGGAAGATGCTGACCGCGCGCGCAGGCGGGAGTTTTCCCGCTTCAGCGCGGCGTTCTCCATAGCCCGCTGGATCGTAACGATGAGTTTTTCGGCTTTGAACGGCTTCTCGAGATAATCATACGCTCCGCGCCGGATCGCCTCGACCGCAGTCTCAACCGTGCCATGGCCTGATATCACGACCACCGGCAGGAACGGGTCCATCTCTTTCAGCATCGACAGGATGCCGAGCCCGTCCAGCTCCGATCCCTTCAGCCAGACATCGAGAACCACGAGCCGAGGCGCCCGCGCACGGACCGCCGCAAGGGCGTCGCTGGAATTGCCCGCCGTTCGCACGGCGAAGCCCTCGTCCTGGAGGATGCCTCCAACCAGTTCGCGGATATCCGCCTCGTCGTCCACCACCAGGATTTCTGCCGCCATCAGGCTACTCCTTCGCGAGCATACGCCACAGGTTCTTCGAGAGGCTTGGGCTGCATCGGCATGCGAATGTCGACGCGTGCGCCGGTTGGCGCCGCGTCGTTGTCACCCAGCCATATCCGGCCGCCATGATCCTCAACAATGCGCGTAACAATGGCGAGACCGAGGCCCACGCCATTCTTTCTTGTCGTCACATAGGGTTCGAGGAAACGCTCGCGGTCCTGAACCGGGAAGCCCGGTCCGTTGTCGCGCACTGTCACCTGAACCTCATCCACATCCTCAAAGATGTCGATCATCACCGAACCAAACTTGGTGACGACGCTTTCGAGCTGGCGCTCTACGGCTTCGGCGGCGTTCTTCACGAGATTGGTCACCGCCTGGGCGAGCATTCGCTCGTCGCCCAGTATCACAACCGGATGCGCTGGTGCGTTCACCGAAACGGCAATCGCCGGCGTAGCCATTCGCTGCGCGAAGGCCACGGACTGGATCATATCGACGATATTGAACTCACCGAAGGTCGGCTTCGGCATCCGGGCGAAGCCAGAGAATTCCTCGACCATGCGGCCGATGTCTGCGACCTGACGCATGATCGTGTCTGTGCACTTCTCGAACGTCTCACGGTCAGATGTGATCTGGGTAGAGAAGCGGCGGCGCAAGCGCTCCGCCGAAAGCTGGATCGGGGTCAGCGGGTTACGGATTTCGTGCGCAATGCGCCGCGCCACATCCCGCCAGGCCGCCTGTCTCTGCCCGAGCACGAGCCTGGTTGTATCGTGGAAGGTGATAACCGCCCCTGCCCCGTCATGCTCCGGCGCAACCCGCACTTGAAGATGCATCGTCGCCCCGTCGACCGGGCGCTTGTAGCTGGTATCGACGGATTGCCCTGTCTCGATCGAACGGCGCGTAGCGACAACGAACTCGGTCGCGACCTGCCCCAGATCCATGGCCGTTCCAGGCCGATAGACAAAGCCCAGCAACGTTTGAGCCGACGCGTTGGCAATCGTCATCTTCAGGTTGCTGTCGACCCGGATAACGCCGGCTTCAACGCCGGAAAGCACGGCTTCGATGAAGGCCGAACGCGTTTCAGCATCGATCCTGCCGCGATCCAGCGCCGCCGTCTGGCGCGACAGGCGGTCCGTCATCTCGTTGAAGGCATCAGCAAGGTCTGCGATCTCATCCCGCACGGACGGCCTCAGAATCCGCACGGTGAGGTCTCCGTCGCGAACTGCCCGCGCGGCGCCCGCGAGCGCGCCAATCGGCATGGCGATACGCGAAGCCGCTGTCATGCCAAGCCACGCCGTCCCCAGCAGCATCAGCAACGCGGCTTCGATGTACGACAGCGTTAGAACCACCGCGAGGCTGTTCCGGCGCACTTCCGCTTCGCGCAGACGGCGGTTGTCTGCATCGATCAGGGCGAGCCTCTGGCTCAGCACTGGAGGGATGGGACGCGAAACATAAAGGTAGGCGTCGGGATAAGCTTGCAGCTTTACGAATGCGACAACCTCTTTTTCGTCGACGATCCCGCCGACGGCGCCCTCGTTTGCGTCTCTCCACCACTTGTCAGTTGGAATCCGGAAAGGAAGCGCCTCGGGCGCAACCCATTCGCTGATGCGATTGCGATCAGACGACATGATCGCGGCGCGCGCAAAATCGCGGAACTGCGCCTGCCCGCCGAGCAGATCCACGCGGAACGCTTCGGGGCTTTTCTGAAGAGCCGAAACATAATCCGGCGTGTTCAGGTCGCTCACCATGGCGGCGAGCTGCGTGGTGGCGTCCTCTTTCACATCATCGACCGACGCCTTGGCCGCCGCCTGGGCGTTGGCGACAACATTCCGCACCGGCTCGCCAAACCATCCTTCAACGCTGCGATTGATCGCGACAGCCAGAAAGCCGGCGACAATCACTGTCGGAATGGCCGCCGCCGCCGAGAACAGGAAAATGATCCGCAGCCTTAGGCGGGCGCCGCCTTCCGTCTCGCGATTTTCCCGGACGAGGTGGAACACCCGCATGCCCAGAACCGTGGCGATGCCGGCAATCAGGATCAGGTTCGCGATCAGCAGCCACAACAAGCCCGGCTGAGCAGCCGCGCCCGGGCTGGAATCCGTGATCGCGACGTAGGTAGCACCGGCGGCCACAACGGCGGCGAGACCGAACAAGACTTTGAACGTGTTCGACGTGGCTCTTCCGAGCCTCGTTCTCGCATCGGTCATCGTGGTCGTGTCAGGCATGCACTCTACCCGCTGGCCCGGCTGGTGCTGCCTCCTACCTGACGAACGGGGGCGGCTTCCTGTCGGGGCGATCAATCACCCTGATGCTGCTTCCCGCTTCTCCAGGAGATACCTGCGGCGGATGAGCAACACTGTGTGACGAGCAAAGCACACTCTGATGCAGGGATGCAACAGACTTCAGCTGTTGGGCTGCGACGCACGCCGCTGCTGGGGTAGTGCCGGCTTATGATTCGCCTGACGGGCGACTGCTAGTCGTCACCGCCGACGCCCAAGCCGTTGATCTTCGAACGAAGTGTATTGCGATTCAGGCCAAGCAAAGCCGCCGCGCGCACCTTGTTTCCACTCGTGGCCGCGAGCGCGAGCTTGATCAATGGGCGCTCCACCTGCTCGATCACGGTTTGGTAGATCTGGCCGCCGTCCGGGTCCTTGTCGGGATCTGCGGAGAGCGCCGAGATGAAATGCCGCGACAGCAGTGCTTCGATCTCAGCCTCGAATTCGCGTTCCCCCGCCACGGCGCGCGTGGACGAGCGCAGCTCGCGTTCCACTTCGCGAGCCGAAATCACCGGCTCTGGGCTAAGCGCCGATAGCCGGCGGATGACGTTCTCAAGTTCCCGAACGTTGCCCGGCCAGTCATAGGCGACCAGCAGGTCATACGCGCTCTTGTCGAGCTGCTTCTCGGGCAGGCCTTCCTTCTTCGCGCGAACGAGGAATGCCGACGCGAGATCGGGAATATCTTCCTTACGCTCGCGCAGCGGGGGGAGCTGCAAGGCGACGACGTTCAGGCGATAGTAGAGGTCTTCACGAAATAGCCCCTGATCCACTAGCGATCTCAGGTCGTGCTTGGTCGACGCGATGATCCGCACGTCGAGATCGTCACCAGAGGTCGCGAAGCGTCCATCCTGAAGGAACCGCACCAGTCTCGTCTGCGCTTCCAGTGGCATGTCCCCGACTTCGTCGAGGAACAGCGATCCGCCGTCCGCTTCGCTGACCTTGCCACGGCGGCGTCCGCGGTCATCACGGCCAGCGCCAAACAGCTCGTCTTCCACCTGGTCGCGCTGCAGGGCTGCGAGGCTTACCGGAACGAAGGGCCCGGACTTGCGCTTCCCGAGCTGGTGGATCGCTCGCGCCGCGAGGTCCTTGCCCGTTCCGCTTTCGCCTTCGATCAGCACGGTGAGATCGTTGTTCATCACGCGCGCAATCACGCGATAAACCGACTGCATCGGTTTCGATCGCCCGATCAGTGGCAGCGCCTCATCTTTCTCGGCGCGGCGGCCGGTCGTCTCCTGCCCACGCGACGGCTTCTTCTGCAGCGCACGCCGCACGGTTTCGGCCAGCTTATCGATGTCGAAAGGCTTGGGGAGATAATCGTACGCGCCGTGATCCGACGCCATCGCGGCGGTCAGCACAGTCGATTGCGCGGAAATGACGATGATCGGCAGGTCCGGCCGCGTCCGGCGGATCTGCGGAAGCAGATCGAAGATCGACTCGTCCGGCATATAAACGTCAGTGATCAGCAGGTCCCCTTCACCCGCCTGAATCCACCGCCAGAGGGCCGACATCGTGTTGGTGGCGCGGACATGATAGCCCTCCTGCGCCAGCGTCTGCGAGATAACGAGCCTTACGCTCGCATCATCATCTGCGACCAGGATTGTCGGACCGCTCATTTGGCCGCTCCTTTTTGGCGCGTCATTGGGAACAGCAGCCGCAGGGATGCGCCGCTTGCGCTGTTGTCGAGAACCACGAAGCCGCCATGCGCCTGCATGATCTCGGCAACGACAGCCAGACCAATGCCGGCGCCGCCGGATTTCGTGGTGAAGAAGGGTTCAAACACGCGCGCCACCGTCGATTCCGGCACGCCGGACCCGTTGTCGGTGACGGATATCTCGAGCGCTCCACGCGCCCGCGGGCCGTCCCTGCCCGCAAAACGGAAACCGGCGCGATAGCGCGTCGTCACGGAAATCCGCGCCTGCTTCGGCGCATTGCCCACCGCCTCGACCGCGTTCTTCACTAGGTTCAGCGCGGCCTCATGCAGGTGATCGGGGTCGACCTCTATCTCCGGCAGCGATGGGTCGTACATCAGGTCGAAGCGCGCATTTGCCCCGAAGCTTGCCTTGGCAAGATCGATCACGCTGTCGAGCACGATGTGCACGTTGGTGATCCGCGTGCGCGGCGAGAAAAACGTTTCAAAGGCCGAGAACCGATCAACGATCCGCTGAATGCGCGCGCCCTCTTCCCGGATCAGCGACAGTAGCGGTTGCTGTTCGTCCCTCGCCTGCCGGGCCAGCAGTTGTGCCGCGCCGACAATACCGGCCAGCGGGTTCTTCACTTCGTGGCCGAGCATGCGCGCGATCTGGGCGAACGCATTCACCTCTGCATTGGTCTCGTCCTGCGTATTGCGCGTGATCGGAAGGAAGGTCAGCACCAGACCGCCATCGTCGCCATCGGGTGACGCCGAGACATCGAGATCGATCGGCGCGATGTGCGGGCTTCCAACGCGAACCGATCGCGCCGACATGATGCCGCCCTCGCGCCGCGCCCGCCCGATGAAATCCAGCAGCGGCGCATCTTCCGGCAACAGATCGGTCAACGGCCGTCCGCGCAGCAGCGGAGCCGAACGTTGCAGCAGGGTTTCCGCCGCCGGGTTCACAAAGTTGACCGTATCTCGCCGCGACAACCCGATGACCGCGAACGGCATCGCATCCAGAACACGCGCCGCGATGGACGTAGGGTCCTGTACTGACGTGATCATGCCGCGTTCCTCCGATTGCCAAGCGCTGCCGCCAACGCATCAAGAAGCGCCGCCGGCGTCTCGATCCTGCAAAGCGCAACACGTGTTTCCGCCATCGGCGGCAATCCGTGATCCTCGCACCAGGCATCCACGAAGGCGGCCACGTGCTTGCGCACGACCCGCACGCCAAGCCGGTCGCCATACAGCGACACGCAGCCAGCAACCTGATCGAGCATTGAGGTCAGCTTCTCTTCACGTGTCGGCTCGCGGTACGGCGTGCCAAACACAGCGTGTGAAATCTCGGCCAGTCGCCAGGGTCTCCCCTCCGCGCCACGACCAATCATCACGCCGGCCGCGCCCGACTGTTTCATCGCTTCGCGCGCGGAATCGCCGCTCTCGATGTCTCCGTTCGCGATCACCGGCAGTTTGATCGCCTCGACCACCGGCGCGATCCGCGCCCAATTGGCGGTCCCGGTGTAGAACTGCATCCGCGTTCGGCCGTGGACTGTCACCATCTGCGCGCCCTCGCCCTCCGCGATCCGCGCAATCTCCGGCGCGTTAAGCGAGGCGTCGTCCCAGCCCAGCCGCATCTTCACCGTCACCGGCCGTTGAGTTCCGGCAACCGTCGCCGCGATCAGGCGCCGCGCCAGTTCCGGTTCGCGCATCAGCGCGCAGCCCGATTGTCCGCCCGTGACCTTTTTCGCGGGGCAGCCCATGTTGATGTCGATAATGTCGGCGCCAGCCGCTTCCGAGAGTTCCGCGCCCACGCGCATCCACTCAGGATCCCGCCCGGCCAGCTGAACTATGAAAGGACCTGATCCATTGTGCGGGACGGCGCGCCGGACAAATTCCTCGGTCTCGCGAGCCAGCTCAGCGCCCGCGACCATCTCCGTTACCACGGCGGGCGCACCAAACCTGTCGGCCTCACGCCGGAACGGCGCGTCGGTCACGCCCGACATCGGCGCCAGGAAAACCGGCGCGGCGATCTGGACATCTCCTACCCGGAACACGAAACAGTCTCTCCAAGGTTCGCCGAACTGCCCAATCTTTAGGCATATTTCACCCTACACTTAGACCTCACCCGCGTGAAGGCGTCAATAATGCACAATCAAGAGGCGTTTTTGGGCTTCAAAGCGGCCGGAGTCGTGGTTGCGGGCGGTTCCGGCAACCGCCTCGGAGGGGCAACGCCGAAGCAGTTTTTGGTGTTGGCCGGCAAGCCCATGCTCCTTTGGAGCATCGAGACTATGCTGCGCTGCAATAAATT
>DAIRES010000084.1:0-14044 GCA_036795465.1 Hyphomonadaceae bacterium | reverse complement strand
AGCTCAGCTCGGTCTTGGCGGTCAGCACTTCCGTGACGCGCTTGGCGATCACGCGCACCGAACCGATCTCGCCCTTGCCGGAGGTCACTTCGCAGGGCACGCCGCCCGTCGGTGAAATCCAATTCGAGATATCGCACCAGCCGCCAATCTTGGCCCAGACGTCTGCTGCGGGTTTGTTGACGGTGATCTCCATCGGAATGGAGACGTACTCGGGGGCTTTCTGAGCCCAGGCCGCGCCGGTCATCGCGGCGGCGCCAACAGCGCAGGCCGCGAGTGTCGAGATAACTTTCATCGTTTTTCCTCTCCCTATTCCCGCTTTCGCGGTGTGGACGGAAATGAGCTTACGGGCGCGTAAAGCGCCAGCGATTTCTTCAGCTGCCCGCCTCACGAAACCGCTATGATTGTGGGTAGCTGCGGAAATTCAGCAGGGAATCGGGCTCAGGCCGCCAGATCTTCCGCGTCGACCATTTTGAGCTGCCGGTTCTGGGCCAGCTGCTCCAGGGTCAGGCTGCGCACGCGGCTGATCTCTGTGATCAGGTCGCGCTCGGCGATCGGTTTGGACATGTAGCCGTCCATTCCCATGCCGAGATAGCGCTCCTTGTCGCCGGTCATCGCATCGGCGGTGAGGGCGATTACGGGCAGGTTCGCCCATGGCTGTCCAGAGGCGCGAATGGCCCTGATCGTTTCCGTGCCGTCCATCACCGGCATGTGGACGTCGAGCAGCACCACATCGAATGTTTCGCGCTCCAGCGCGGCGAGGGCTTCCCTGCCGTTGGTGGCTTCGACGATGCGCATGTTGAACGGGCGCAGGAAAAGCGAGGCGACCTGACGGTTGATCGGATGATCGTCGACCAGCAGCAGGCGCAGGTTCTGGTTCTTCAGCGACGAACGGGACTCATCCTCGTTCATCGACACGCCTTCGCTGACAACGCGATGCTGCGGCGCCGCTTCGCCCGCGAGGAAGGAGAAGGTGAATTCCGAACCGCGTCCGATCTCGGAGCGCACGCTGGCTTCGCCGCCCATCAGCTCGGCAAGGCTGCGCGTGATCGAAAGGCCAAGGCCGGTGCCGCCATACTTGCGCGAGGTTGAATCGTCGGCCTGCGTGAACGGCCGGAACAGCCGGCCCATCGTCTCCTCGTCCATGCCGACACCCGTGTCGGACACGCGGATCTTCACAAGGTGCTGGCCATCCGGCTGGCGCTTCGCGGTAACGAAAACCTCGACGCGGCCCTTGGACGTGAACTTGATGGCGTTGGAAATCAGGTTGGAAACGCACTGGCGCACCCGCACGGCGTCGAAGTTCAGCACCTGCGGCAGGTCCGCGTCCAGCGAGAGATAGAACTCCAGCCCGGATTCCTCGGCCTTGGGCTTCCAGAGCCGGTGCAGGCGACGCAGCGTATGCGTGAGGTCTGTATCCGCCGAAACAATTGCGATCTTGCCGGCTTCGATCTTGGAAAGGTCCAGCACGTCGTTGAGCAGCGCCATCAGGTTGCGGCCGCTGTCGAGGATGGTCTGCACCTGCTCGCGTTGCTCGGAGCTCAGCCCGCCCATTTCCAGTACCTGCGCCATGCCCAGGATGCCGTTCAGCGGCGTGCGGATTTCGTGGCTCATGTTGGCGAGGAAGGCAGACTTGGCGTTCGAGGCCGCAACGGCCGCCTGCTGCGCCTTCTTCAATTCCTTCTCGCGCTGGCGCAGGTCGGTGACGTCGACAGAGATCGCGACCTTCCGGCCGTCCGACATCGGCCTGTACGTGACCTGCACGATGCGGCCATCGGGGGTGCGCTGCTCGTAGGTGTCGCCGGTCTCGGTGAACGCGTTGAACTTCTCGACCTGTTCGGCGACCTGCTCGTCGTTGAAATCCGGACGCGACTGTCGAACCGTGTAGGCGAGCGCTTCCTTGTAATGCCGCGCGCCCTTGGCGAACGCCTCATACAAATGAGGGAAGCGCTTTTCCGACATGTGGTTGTGGAGCAGGGGGACGCCGTTGGCGTCGAAAATCGAAATCCCGTCCGGCAGATTCTCGATCGCCTCAAGGAAAATGGGATCAACGTCCATGTTCGTTGGCGACATGCGAACTTCTGCCTTTCGTTCCCCGAGCCCGGCTTTTTGCGCGGACCCCAGAACGCACCTTTTCGCTGCAGGCTTCCCGCTCGCCTCCTGTGAAGAGGCGTGGATCGCGAGGCAGCAGTCGTGGTGCGTTTCCCTGCGACAAGTTGTGCGCGATTATCCCTAATAATTCTTAAGCGTGCCGGAGGCTCGAACCGAAAGTTCGGGATTCTTGATTTGAGGAACCCGGCCGTGCTGGGGCCTTCCCTTGGGAATGCTTGAATTGTGAGGGAATGGAGCGGGTAGAGGGAATCGAACCCTCGTATTCAGCTTGGAAGGCTGCTGCTCTACCATTGAGCTATACCCGCGAGCCGGGGTGCGGTTACGCGAAAACGGGCCCGAAGTCTATCGGGTCTCAGCTGTCCAGATCGCGCTGGGCGGCTGCGAAGACGTTATGGAACATCTCTTCCGTCAGCCGGCCCGTGTTCGTGTTGTACCGGCTGCAATGATAGCTGTCGTGAAGCACGACACCGCCATTCGGCCCGGTCATGGCATGCCGCTTCGCGTGCCCGAATACATGAACCGTCGGCTTGCCCCCCAGCGCCCGAACCGCGCTGTCATGGGCGATCCGGCCAAGCGCGACCATTACTTTCAGGTTCGGCATCTGGGCGATACGCGCGATCAGGAACTGCCTGCACGACACGATCTCCGCCCCGGTCGGCTTGTTCTCCGGCGGCACGCAGCGCACCGCGTTGGAGATCAGCGTGTCCTTTAGTTTCAGTCCGTCATCTGGCCGCGCCTGAAACCTGCCGGTCGACAGCCCGAACTTGTCCAGGGTCGAATAGAGCAGGTCGCCCGCGTAATCGCCCGTGAATGGCCGCCCGGTCCGGTTCGCTCCCTGCAGGCCGGGCGCGAGCCCGACGATCAGCAGCCGCCCCGAAGCGTCGCCGAAAGACGGCACGGGCGCGTTGAACCAGTCAGGATGGGCCTTTGCGTTGGCTGTCCGGAAGTCGAAGAGGCGGGGGCAGAGGGGGCAATCGAGCGGCGCTTCTGGCGCTGCTGCGGCGTTTCCCTTCGGCATCAATCCTCCTCGTCGTCGTCCTCGTCACGGTCGCCGGCATGGGCCGTGGCCATCTGCGGTTGCAACTGTCGAGGCGGTCGCCCAACCAGCTCGGCAAGATCCGCCAGCTCGATGAAGGTGTCCGCCGCCCGCCGCAACTCGTCCGCGATCATGGGTGGCGAGGTCTTCACCGTCGACACCACCGATACCCGGACGCCTCTTTCCTGCACCGCCTCGACCAGCCGGGTCAAATCCCCATCACCCGAGAACAGGACGACGTGGTCCACATGGGCCGACAGGCTGAGCATATCGACCGCGATCTCCACATCCATGTCACCCTTCACACGCCGCCTCCCGGATGAGTCGGCGAACTCCTTCGCGGGCTTCGTGACGACCTTGAAGCCGTTGTACTGCAACCAGTCGACCAGCGGCCGGATGGGGGAATAGTCGTCGTTTTCGATGAGGGCGGTGTAATAATACGCCCGGATCAGCTGCCCCCGCCTGCGGAACTCGTCCAGCAGCTTCCGGTAGTCAACCTCCACCCCCAGCGTCTTTCCGGCTGAATAGAGGTTCGCCCCATCGATAAAGAGGGCCAGACGCTCGGTCTTGTAGAAGGCCATGGTTCCTACCCCTCGTTCAGCCCCCGCCAGCCTGGAAGTGCCGGTCTGTGTCCCCTCAGGTCGATATTGAGCGCCTTTGCCCTGCGACAATGGGGGGCGAACCGCTGGAAAAGCTGGTAAAACCTCGCTTGAAGGTCCATGTTGCATCCGCGAACCCCTTCCTGTAGGGAGGGCGGTTCCCACAGGAGACTCGTATGGCCCGCGTGACGGTTGAAGACTGCGTGGAAAAGGTCCCGAACCGCTTCCAGCTGGTTCTCCTTGCTGCGCATCGCGCCCGCGTGATCCGTCAGGGATCGCCCATCACTATCGATCGCGACAACGACAAGGACCCGGTTGTGGCCCTGCGCGAGATCGCTGACGAGACGGTCGATCTCGAAACCATCCGTGACAGCCTCGTGGCCGACCTTCAACAGGTCCGCCCCGGCGAGGAAGCCGAGAAAGAAGCCGACAAGCGCGCGCTGGCCGCCGCTCCGGCCTCTTCGGAAGAAGAAGTCCTCAAGGCCTACCAGGTCGAGCTGGAGTCGGCCCGCGAAGAGCGTTTCTAAGGGGCGAGTATGGGGCCACCGTCTAACGTCGCCCCTTTCAAGAAGCCGGATGCTCCTGCGCCCGCCGCCAAACCGCGGCGCAAGTTTCTGCGTCAGAACGAGCTGGTCGATCTCGTAAAGAGCTATCAGCCGGACGCCGACGAAGACGAACTCAACAAGGCCTACGTGTACGCCGTGATGAAGCACGGCCAGCAGCTGCGCCATTCAGGCGATCCCTACTTCGCGCACCCCGTGGCGGTCGCCGGCCTGCTGACCGAAATCCGGATGGATCAGTCCACGATCATCGCAGGGCTGCTGCACGACGTGGTCGAGGACTGCAACGTCCCCGTCAGCGAAATCCGCGAGATGTTCGGCAAGGAAGTCGCCGATCTCGTCGATGGTGTCACCAAACTACCGAAGGCGAAGGAAGGCCAGCCGGTTCCGCGCGCCCAGCAGCAGGCTGAGAACTTCCAGAAGTTCATTCTTGCCACCACGAAAGACATTCGCGTTCTGCTCGTGAAGCTGGCCGACCGCCTGCACAACATGCGGACGATCGAGTTCATGCCGACTGAGGAGTCGCGCCTGCGCGTCTCGCGTGAAACGCTGGATATCTATGCGCCGCTTGCCCGCCGCGTCGGCCTCTCGATCTTCGCGGTTGAACTGGAAGACCTCGCCTTCCGGCAAGTGAACCCGGTGGCCTATTCGGCTATCGTGAAGCGTCTCGAAGATCTGGTGTCTGATGACACATCGGTTCTCGATCGTATCCGCTCGGACCTCGACACCGTTATGCTGGCCCGCAACGTCCGTGGCGAGTTGCAGGGGCGCATCAAGCGTCCCTATTCGGTGTGGCGGAAGCTCGAGAACAAGTCGATCTCGTTCAACGATCTTGGCGACGTGTTCGCCTATCGCCTGATCGTTCCAACGCCGGAGGACTGTTACAAGGCCCTCGGCGCTGCGCACCAGCAATGGGCTGCCCTGTCCGAGAAGTTCAAGGACTACATCTCCGTTCCGAAGCCCAACGGCTATCGCTCGCTCCACACCACGTTCCGGGGGCCCGGCAATCGCCGTGTCGAACTCCAGATCCGCACGCGGGAAATGGACGCCATCGCGGAGCGGGGCGTTGCAGCGCACTGGAAATACAAGAACTCGCAATACGGCTTCGACGCAGAAGCCGCGCGCGAAGCTGGCCTCGACGCAGAGGGTGAGCTCGTCGAGTTCGCTGACATGCTGAAGCATGGCTCCACCCCCGAGGAGTTTCTCGAAAACGCCAAGCTGCAGATGTATCGCGACAGCGTGTTCGTGTTCTCGCCGAAGGGGCAGCTTGTGCGACTGCCCGCCGGCGCGACGCCGCTGGATTTTGCCTACGCGGTCCACACCGAAATCGGCGACACGACCATCGGCGCGCGCATCAACGGGCAGGAACGCCCGCTGCGCACGGTGCTGGAGAACGGCGACACGATCGAGATCCTGCGCGGCGCCAAACCCGCAGCCCAGCCGCACTGGGAAAGCCTCGCGGTCACGGGCCGCGCGCGTTCCGCCATTCGCCGCCTCACACGCACAGCAGAGCGGGGAGAGTTCATCGCCATCGGCCATCGTCTGATCGAACATGCCCTGCGCCGAATTGGCCTCGACCCGGCAGAAGTCGATGAAAACGAGATGACGGAGCGGACGGGCTTCGAGAAGATCGATGCGCTTGCCGAAGCCGTTGGTCGCGGCCGTCTTTCGACGGCGGATATGCTCGAGAAGGCGTTTCCGGGCCTGGATGATCCTGGCCGCCACATGCCATCGAGCCCGAATGCGGAAGGCCCCAATCTGGTTGCTGGCGGCGAGATGACGGCCGGGGTCACCATGCACCTGGCCGAATGCTGCTCGCCTCTACCGGGCGACCGCATCGTCGGCGTGTTGATCCCCGACAGGGGCATCGAGGTTCACGTCATCGATTGCGCGCGTCTTGCCGACTATGAAGACCAGGCCGATCGCTGGCTCGATCTGCGCTGGAAACCGAATGCGGATTCGGACGTTCTCGCCGTGGGGCGGATCCACGTCACCACAGCCAATCGCCGTGGCGCACTTGCGTTGCTGGCCAAAACGGTTTCAGACGCACAAGGCAACATCATCAACGTAAAGACGCTCAAACGTTCGCCGGACTTTTTCGATTTCGAGTTCGACGTGGAGGTCGAGGACAGTCGGCGCCTGACGCAGATCGTGGCTGCGTTGAGGGCGCTTGCAGTTGTCGATTCAGCTGAGCGGGTAAAGGGATAGACATGCGCATTCTCATTGCACTTGCGGCTCTGGCGATCACAGCGGCCTGCACGCCATCGCCCGCTCCGTCTGAACCGGCTCCCACGCCGGCGCCTGTCACGTCTTCAGAAACGCCCTCGACCGCTCCCGAACAGATCGTCGCCACCGATGAAGCTTCCTGCAAGACGCAGGGCGGCGACTGGCGCCCGGTCTGCCGCATGCAGAAGCCAGCGTGCATCACGACATTCCCCGATGCCGGCAAGGCCTGCACGGACGGCTCGCAATGCGCCGGTGATTGTGTGGCCAGCCCGGATGCCGGTTTTGCAGATGGCAGCGCCGCCGCCACCGGCATTTGCGCGGCCAACAATGATCCGTGCGGTTGCAAGCAGAAAATCGAAGACGGCAAGGCGACTGCCGCGATCTGCGTCGACTGACGCATCAGGGCATGATCATGCGAAATCTGGTTTTTCTGGCCATCATCGGCCTCATGTCCGCCTGTGCGCCGATCACGTCCCAGCCGGAACCTCAGCCCTCGCCGGTTGCGGTCGCCAAGATCACGCCTGCCGACAATCCCGCCGCATGCGGCACACAGGGCGGCGACTGGCGGCCGATCTGCATGATGCAGAAGCCCGCCTGCGTGCTGACCTACAAGGATGCGGGCAAGGCCTGCACGGACAGTTCGCAATGCTCGGGCAGCTGCATCGTCGACGGCACGGCCCCGCCTGACCAGCCCGCCACGGGCGTCTGCAAGGCCACCAGCGACCCGTGCGGCTGCATGCAGTTCGTGGAAAACGGCAAGGCCGGTTATCCACTCTGCGCCGACTAGCCCATAAAATCGCGCGAATCCGTTGAGCGGCGCGTCTGAAGGCGCTACAGCGGGCTCATGAAAACCGAAGAAGTCCTCGACGAATTCCGTAAGGTTGGCGCTCTGCTTGAGGGCCACTTCATCCTGTCGTCCGGCCGCCGCAGCCCGGTCTTCCTTCAGAAGGCGCTGGTCTTCTCGCATCCGCCGACAACGGAGCGCCTGTGCGGCGCGCTCGCCCGCAAGCTCGAAGGCGTGTTCGGCAAGATCGACGTCGTTGTCGGCCCCGCAGTCGGCGGCCTGATCCCCGGCTATGAGACGGCCCGCGCCCTTGGTTGCCGCTCGATCTATACCGAACGTGAGGGCGGCGTGATGAGCCTCCGTCGCGGCTTCGCAGTCGAGCCGACTGACCGCGTCGTCATCGTCGAAGATATCGTCACCACCGGCATTTCGATGCGCGAGACGCTGAAGGCTCTAAAAGACGCCGGAGCCAATGTCATCGGTGCGGCCTGCGTCGTCGATCGCGCGAACGGCAAGGCCGACGTCGGCGGCCTCAAGCTCGTCTCACTCGCCGCTGTGGACTTCCCGGACTACGACGCCAACGACCTTCCGCCGGAACTGGCGAAACTTCCCGCCATCAAGCCGGGGAGCAGGGGCCTGAAATGACGCTTGCCCGCGCCCGCCTCGGCGTGAACATCGATCACGTCGCAACCATCCGCAACGCACGCGGCGGCGCGCATCCCGATCCGGCAAAGGCCGCTGCTCTCGCGCAGACGGCTGGAGCGGACGGCATCACGATCCATCTTCGCGAAGATCGCCGCCACATCCGCGACTACGATCTGGAAGCTGTGCGCAGCGCCACGACGCTGCCGATCAATCTCGAAATGGCGACCACTGACGAAATGCTCGCCATTGCCACGCGCTTCAAGCCGCACGCCGCCTGCCTCGTGCCGGAAAAACGGGAAGAGCGCACAACCGAGGGCGGTCTGGACGTGGCCCGACTGCATAATCAGGTCGAGCCTTTCGTCCGCAAGCTTCGCGACGCCGGTATCAGGGTTTCGCTCTTCATCGAACCCAGCAAGGTGCAGGTGGCCGTTGCCGAGGCCATGGGCGCGCCCGTGGTTGAGTTGCACACGGGAAAGTATGTCGATCTGGTTTTTGCCGGTCAGAAGGCCGAGGCTGCTGAAGAGCTGAACCGCTTGCGCGAAGCTGCAGAGCATGGCCACGCCAAGGGCATCGAAATCCACGTCGGACACGGCCTGACCTACGATACGGTTCGCCCCGTTGCCGCCATACCGGAAGTGCGCGAACTCAACATCGGACATTTCATTCTAGGCGAGGCTCTGTTCGTTGGCCTGGAAACTGCCGTGAAGCGGATGAGGCACGAGATTGATGTCGCGCGTGGTCACGCATGATCATCGGCATCGGTCAGGACATGTGCGACATTCGCCGGATCGAGAAATCGATCGAGGAATTCGGCGACCGTTTCACGCAGCGCGTCTTCACCGAAGTCGAGCGCCGCACCGCTGATCGCCGCAAGCAACGGGCGGCCACCTACGCCAAGCGCTTCGCTGCCAAGGAGGCCTGCGCCAAGGCGCTCGGCACCGGCGTGCCGCGTCGTGGCGTTCACTGGCAGCATATGGGAGTCGTCAACCTGCCCACCGGCAAGCCGACCTTTGCGCTGACGGGCGGGGCAGCCGCGCGCCTCGCCAAGCTGACGCCGCCGGGGATGACCTGCTTCATCCATCTGACCATCACTGACGAATATCCCTACGCGCAGGCGCAGGTGATTATCGAAGCGCTGCCCTCAGGCACGCCATCGTGACGCGCCCCAATTCCAGCCACACCGGCAAGCGCCGCCGCAACCGCGCGCGCGGGACCGAAGCCGCGCCGCAGCTGGCGCCGGACCAGCGCGAAGCCTGCGAAACCGCGATCGGCCATCGCTTCAAGGACCCGCTGCTTCTCGATCGTGCGATGACCCATCGCAGTGCCACGCAAGGCAAGGCAGTCGCCTGGAGCAATGAACGCCTCGAGTTTCTGGGCGATCGCGTGCTCGGCCTAGTCATTGTCGACACGCTGCTGGTGCGTTTTCCCGACCTGCGGGAAGGCGACCTTGCGCCGCGTCTCAACGCGCTGGTCAGCCGCGACACTTGCGCCGTGGTCGGCGCCGAACTCGGGCTGGGCCAGTATCTCATCGTGGACCGTTCCGAGCGCGCGACCGGCGGCGCCACCAAGAGATCGCTGCTGGCGAACGCCGCCGAAGCTGTAATCGGGGCTGTCTATCTGGACGGGGGCTTGAAAGCTGCCGAGAAATTCATCCTCCGGCACTGGGCGGCCCTGCTCAAGGCCAGCAATGACAAGCCGCGCGACCCCAAGTCCGCACTGCAGGAATGGGCCCAGGGCGCCGGTCTGCCCACGCCAAGCTACCGGCATGATGCGCGCGATGGGCCTGATCATGCCCCTGTCTTTACGGCCGCTGTGCTGATACAGGGCCACGATCCCGTCTCCGGCTCCGGCTCTTCCAAGCAACACGCCGAGCGGGATGCCGCCCAGAAGATGCTGGCGGCCATCGGAGTTCCGTTATGACTGACACGCGCGCGGGTTTTGCCGCCATCATTGGCGCTCCCAACGCCGGGAAATCCACGCTGGTTAACCGGCTGGTTGGATCGAAAGTCTCCATCGTCACGCACAAGGTCCAGACCACGCGCTTCCCCATCCGGGGCGTGATGATGCGTGGAAGCAGCCAGGTTGTGCTCGTTGATACCCCTGGCATCTTCGCGCCGAAACGCCGTCTCGACCGCGCCATGGTGAAGTCCGCATGGGAAGGCGCAGGCGATGCAGACGGCATCGTCCACCTCATCGACGCGCGCCACTGGACCGGCGCCACGGATAAGCCTGAAGGCAGCGGCGAGTACGAAGGCCCCGAAGAAGACGAGGCGATCATCGCCCGCCTGAAAGAACTCGGCATCAAGGCGATCCTCGCGCTTAACAAGATCGATCTTGTCGAACGCTCCGGTTTGCTGGCTGCGGCGAAGACCCTGTTCGACACTGGCGTCTATTCAGACGTCGTCATGATCTCTGGTCTCAACGGAGATGGCGTCGACCAGCTGGCCGATATGCTGGCGTCCCGCATGCCCGCCGGGCCATACCTGTTCCCGGAAGATCAGTCAGCTGACATCCCGGTCCGTATGCTTGCGGCCGAGGTCACGCGCGAAAAGCTGATGCTCCGCTTGCACCAGGAAATTCCGTATCAGCTGACGGTCGAGACCGAGACATGGGAACCTCATGACAACGGCGCAGTGAAGGTCGAACAGCTGATCCATGTCTCCCGTGAGGGCCACCGCAGCATCGTCCTCGGCAAGAACGGGCAAACGATCAAGGAGATCGGCATGGCTTCCCGCAAGGAGCTGTCTGACATCCTCGGCCGGCCCGTGCATCTGTTCCTGCGCGTGAAGGTCTCCGAACGCTGGCAGGATAATCGCGAGCGCTATTCCGCGATCGGCCTCGAGTTCGACGTCTAATCAATCGTTACCGACAGGCTTCAAATTGCTCAGGCAATGCTGAACGGACTTTAGCAGGTTCGCGCTAAACCCATGTTTGTTATTCGGGGCAAAACATGACTCGCGTTGCGAACAAGCCAGGTGGAACGCGGATCGCTGATCTGCGCGCTGGCTTACGTGCGGCGTCCAACAAGCCTGGTTTCGAGAAGGCGCCGCCGCACCCCAAGAAAAGCAAGGCGCAGCGCGATACCATCGACGAGCGCGCCGAAAAGGCTGAGCGTCAGGCGCAGATCCAGCACACCACGTCGCTGCTGTCCGGCGGAAAATCGAGCAAGAACTATGTACGTGTGGGCGAGCGTTCACAGCGCAAGGGCACCGTGCTCGGCCTCCTGTTCCAGCTTAACCTGGTCATGATCGCTGCCGGCGGCATCGCCTACGCCATCGACCCGACAATCCTGCCGCCCGAGTGGAGCAGCAAGGCTCACGACCTCTACAAGACCCACGTCGAGCCCCACGTGCAGACGGTCGCCGAGGCGATCAAGAGCTAGGCCGGCTTGCTCAGCACGAACTGTCCGACATCGATGCGGCCTGTGTTGAAGCCTGCCTCGCAGTAGGCGAGGTAGTACAGCCACAACCGGCGGAACTGCTCGTCGAACTTGCCGCCCTTTATTCCATCCCAAGCAATGTCGAACCGCTTGGCCCATTCATGCAGGGTGCGCGCGTAGGACTTGCCGAACATCTTGTCGACCGCGAATGACATCCCGGTCCGCTCCACGGCTGCCTGCAGCCGCTCGACGGAGGGCAGCATACCGCCGGGGAAGATATAGTGCTGGATGAAGTCGGCCCGGCTCAGATAGTCGTCGAAATACTTGTCGTCGATCGTGATGATCTGCAGCGCGGCCCGTCCGCCGGGTTTGAGCACTTCGGCGATCTTGCTGAAATAGCCGGGCCAGTAAGCCATGCCGACAGCTTCGAACATTTCGATGGAGGCGACCGCGTCGAACTGCCCAGTCACGTCGCGATAATCACGCATCAGGATTTCGACCCGATCGGAAAGCCCCGCGTCGGTGATGCGTTTGACCGCATAGGCGTGCTGGGCATCCGAGATCGTGATGGACGTTACGCGGGCTCCGAATTCCTTAGCCGCAACTTCGGCAAAGCCTCCCCAGCCTGAACCGATCTCAAGCACATGATCATTCGGCTTGAGGTTCAGGTTACGCGCGATGGAGCGATACTTGGCGAGCTGTGCGTCCTGCATCGACTGGTCTGGCGAAGAGAAGATCGCGGACGAATACGTCATCGTCGGATCGAGCCAACGCGCGTAGAAGTCGTTGCCCAGATCGTAATGGGCCAGAATGTTCCGCTTGGAGCCTTTCTTGGTGTTCTTGCGAAACTTCTTGCGCACGTTCGCGAAGAACCGGGCGATCGCGTTGCCGATGGTCAGCTTGCCGGCATCTTCCCAGTTCGCGTTGAAATACTCGAGCAGTTTGGGAAGGTCAGGCGAACCCACCTTTCCGTCCATGTACACTTCGGCGAACCCGATGTCGCCGCGCGCCATGACGTGCCGTGCGAACTTCGGATCATGCACGATAAGCTCGGCGGAAGGGCCCGGCTCCTTTCCATTGAAGCGAAGCGTGCGCCCGTCGGGCAGGGTCACGTCCAGCTTGCCGCGGGGCATACGGCTAAGGATCATTGCCGTGAGCGTCAGGCTCGCGGGCATTTTGTCCAGCTTGTGCAGGTCGGCTGGGCCGCCGATCTCCAGCACCATGCGTTCCATGCGTGTCATGCGCGTTTCCTTAGGTCTTCAGAGGCGCCAGCGGTCTTCTTCTCGGGACTAGCCAGAGTGGTCCGCTTTTCACGTTGTTCCGGTTTATCACGATAACCGGCGCCTTTCAGCCATAGATGGAAGGCCTGCCAGTGAATGGCGACCATCACACCTACGCCTGATATGGGCATTGTGATCAGCCATTTCAAAATGGCGGCTGTAGTTAGGGCAGAAGGCTTTACCGAAAGACTGGCCGTATGCTGACGGCCGTCACTGCTCATGTTTTCAACCGTCAACGACATGCCGGTCTCGCCGGGCCTCAGGGTAAACCTGTATTCGCCTGCGACATCGAAAAATGGCGAAACGTGAAATTCCTTATTCGCCCTGTCGCGCACGTCAGCATGACCGAACGCGCTGACATAGGAATGCGCTTCACCGAAAGTGTTGTGAACTTCGTAGATAACGCCGCGGATCTCGCCGGCGGGTCCGTGCCCGATCCATACAGAGATTGGCGAGAAGCCGTATCCCAGCACGCGGGGAAACGTGATCAGCCTGATCCTGCCGCCATCGAGATTGACACCTGCCTCCGCGTATCGGCCCTCCGCCCAGGCGCGCAGCGGCGTCGCCTTGTTGCGGGCTCCGACGTCCTCCTCACGGAAAGCAATCGCCTTGCCGTGTCCCACCGAGAACAGTTTCGACAGACCATCAGCTTCCTTCAGTCTGTCGATGTCGACCTCAAGCATGGCGATGCGATGCTTGAATGCCCGACGGAAAGGCTTTTCACGGACGTGCGCCGTCTGCCCGAACCAGAGGCGGGCAGGGACCGTCATTGCGCCACCGCCGCGACAGGCGAGTGAATCATGGAAGGTGAATGCGCCAGCGCGTGCGTCTGCGTCGTGGTTGCTTCCCACGGCACTTGCCCGCCAAGCGCGAACGCAGCTTCAAGGCCAGTACGAAGTCCGGCTTCGTGAAACCCGTCACCAAGCCAGGCGCCGGCAAAGAACAATCCGTCGCGACCCTGTATGCGCTGAACAGATCGGCGCGCCGCCGCCGACGGGCCATCATACATGGGATGGTCGAACTCATAGACCCCGAACGTCTTGTCCGCTGCGGGCTCGTGGACCGGGTTCAGCGTCACGAACACCGGCCGGGAGCCGGGCAGTTTCTGCAGGCGATTCATCCAGTATGATACGCACACGCGATCATCAGGTCCCTTCATGACGTTCCAGGATCCCCAGGCCATGCGGCGCTTGGGCATCAGGCTACTGTCGTGATGGAGATAGGCCGTATTTTTCGAAAATCTTACCGATCCGAGCGCGAGACGCTGTTCACCATAGCGTTCATCCAGCATCCCGCGGGATTCGTCGGCGTGGCACGACAGTATAACCGCGTCGAAGGTCTGCGGAGGGCGGTCGCGTTCAATGATCTGCACTTTGCCGGGGCCAGCCGGGCGAATGGTCTCGATGCGGGCCGCCGGGCGCAATGA
>DAIRES010000313.1:0-2796 GCA_036795465.1 Hyphomonadaceae bacterium | reverse complement strand
CGAGGCGCACGACCGGGTGGAAGCGCAGCCGGGGCTGACGCACCGTCACCGGGGTGGGCTCGTTTACGACGAGGCGGAGGTGCGAGGCACGCGCTTGGGTCATTGCAGGGTTCCGGCTGAGGTGTTCAGTAGCCCCTGTATGACAGACCGGCCTGAAGGCTGGCCGAAGCTGGACGCTGCAATTTCGAGCAAATCCCGAGACGGCGTTGGCATTCCGTTTTTCATGGTTATGAAGTGGTAAATGACCTCAGCAGCCGATCTTCCCAAGCCTGCGTCCACCGTTGTTCTGGTGCGCGATGCGCCCGGCGGGGCGGGTAATCTGGAAGTCCTGATGGTCCGGCGCAGCGCCGGAATGGCGTTCGGGGCCAGTGCGTGGGTGTTTCCGGGCGGCAAGGTCGCGGCCTCGGATTCCGATCCGGCCTGGGATGAGCTGTCAGACGGAAGCTACGATCATTACGAACGCTCGCTGCGCATCGCGGCGGCGCGCGAGGTGTTCGAGGAGTCCGGTCTGCTGCTGGCGACGCGTGATGGCCGTGAGCTTGATGCAGACGCCAGCGCGAAGTTCGACAGCATGCGCTCGGCGGTTGAGGCGGAGCCGTCGCTTCTGCTGAAGCTGGCGCGCGATGCAGGATTTAGGCTGACGCTTGACCGGTTGATCCCGTTCGCGCACTGGATCACGCCCACGTTCGAGCCGCGCCGCTTCGACACGCACTTTTTCCTCGTTCATGCGCCTGCGGATCAGGTCGTGCGCCATGATGGCCGCGAGGCGGTAGATCATGAATGGGTTGCCCCGCAGGACCTGCTCGACAGGCGCAAGCAGGGCGATGCGAAGCTGATGTTCCCGACCCGACTGAACCTCGAAGTGCTGGCGCGGTCAGCAAATGCATCTGCAGCCGCGGCTGCGGCGCGTGCGAACAAGGTCGTGACGGTGGAGCCACGCGTGGAGGAGCGCGCCGACGGCAAAGTTCTCATAATCCCGGCAGAAGCGGGCTATGGGCTCACGGAAGAGCGCATGAAGGAAGTTATGGGCTAGGCGTCAGCCTTCGGCGGCGCCGCAGCAGCTTCAGCAGCCTGAGTGGCGATGATCTCTTTGGTCTGGGCTTCAAGCTCAGCCACCAGCGCGAGGCCGACGGGATGCTCGGCGCCCTTGATCTTGCCGAGAACGGCAGCCTTCACCGCGTCGACGTGCGCTTTCAGCAGGCGGTCGGGCGCGGTGAGTTCGCCATGCTCGTCACCCGTCAGTTTGCACAGCGTGGCGCAGATACGGCCGACGAGAGGATAGCCGTAGGTCGGTGCGAGGCCCTTGAGGTCGTGGGCGCGGCGATGGAGTTCGTTCTTGGCGGCGGGCGAGCCGGCGGCGGCCTCGAAGGCAGCCCACGCTTCCAGCAGTCGCGCGAGCTCTTCCTTGATCCACTCGGCGAACTGATCTGACATCTTTTCGAGAGCCGCTTCGGCTTTCGCGATGGCGCGCTGATCGAGCGCCGGCATGGCGCCGCCGATCTTCGTCTTCAGCATGTTCGGCGGTGTGATGACCTCGATGGGCTTCTGTCTGGCCATTCCCATCCCCTGTTCGTCGCTGCACGGCGCAGAATGCGCGATTCAAGTGATAGTGCTGGCAGGAAAGTTAACAAACGACTGACCCAACGCCACCCCCTATATTTAGTGGGCGTGGATTCTCAGAAAGTCGCCCGCGCCAGCAAGACCCAGCCCTTCTCGTCAAATTCTCCTGAGATTTCCTCGCGCCAACCGGCGCCCACGCTGAAAACGCCAAAGTCGCGGATAACGCTGGCTTCTGCCTTGGCGGATCGGCTTTCCTCGCCGCGCTCTTCCCAGGCTTTCAGCGTGAGGTTCCAGTCGGGCGCGAATTCGAGGCCGGTCGCGACCTCCACGACATCCCGGTCGCAGTTTCCGCGCGAACGGCGGGCGGCTTCGGTGTTCACGAATCCCTCCCGTCCAAACAGCGAGAAGGACGTGCCCAGCGCCGCCCGCAACTCATAGCCCTCGCCAGTGCATTCTGGCCCGTCCATCGCCTCGCCACCGATGAATGAAGCCTGCACGGCAAAGGCCGCGCGGTCGGTCAATGCGAACGACTTCATGACGCCCAGCCGGAAGCCTGAGCGGTCATCATAGAAATCGGCGATGCGTATTTCGCTCTCGATCTTGGCGTTTACGGCCCATCCGCCGCCCAGCCCGTATTCGGTGAAGTCGTCGGCGCGCCAGGCTTCGCCGAAATCACCGGTCTCTCGCGAAACCGTGGCAAACCATTGCTGCACGCCTTCGGCAATTGCCCACGCGCCGGCTTCAGCCGGCTGCGCCAACGAACCGGCTCCCGCCAGCAGCAGGAAGCCATGCGCCCCCGCGCGTCCCCCAACCATACATCCCCCCGATAGTCTTCCTAGCTGTCGTAACCCGGCGACTCGCGATCCAGCTTCCGCAGGCACCCCGGCCACGCCAGCATGGCTCCGATGCCGCTCGCCATCGCCTGTTGTTCCTTGACCGTCTCGATCGCATCCGCCGGAGCAATCCGCATATGCTCGCGGCCTTGCGCCGAGGCCATCACCTGGATCGCGCATGCGCGCTCAAGGTAGAAGATCATCATCCAGCACTGTGCAGCCGTCTCGCCAACCGAGAGCGTGCCGTGGTTCCACAGCATAAGGGCTTTCTTGTCGCCCAGGTCCTGAACAAGCCGCTCACGCTCATCAAGGTCGAGCGCGATGCCTTCATAGTCGTGATAGGCAAGGTTCGGCAGCGCGATCAGCGCATGCTGGCTGATCGGCAGCAGGCCTTCCTTCGTGG
>DAIRES010000312.1:0-2796 GCA_036795465.1 Hyphomonadaceae bacterium | reverse complement strand
CCTTCCTCGCGACCGTCGGCGCTATCTGCCCGTTCGTCGGTCTGTTCGGCACGGTCTGGGGTATCGTGAACGCGCTCATCCGCATCACCGCTTCGGGCGACGCCTCGATCGAGGTTGTGGCCGGTCCGGTCGGCGAGGCGCTCATCATGACCGCCATCGGTCTGGCTGTCGCCGTTCCCGCGGTTATCTTCTACAACCTGCTGGGCCGTCGCAACAAACTGATCTCGGACGCTGCGCGCCACTTCGCTTACGACGTCGACAAGCTGATGGCCTCGTCGGCCAAGGCCTAACCGCTTACTTGAGGAGGGCCAGTCATGGCTGACAGTCAAGAAAGCGGCGTCGGAAACCCGGCCGGCATCCAGCTGGTCGAGGAAGAAGATAGCCCCGTAAACTCGTCGATCAACACGACGCCGCTCGTCGACATCATGCTCGTGCTGCTGATCATCTTCCTGATCACGGTGCCTGTCGCCGTCGGTACGGTTGATGTGACGCTGCCTGAGGAACGGAACCTCGTCGTCCAGACCCGCAAGGAAAACGTGAACCTTGCGGTGTCTGTCGACGGATCGATCTACTGGAACACCGCGCAGGTGAGCGAAGAACAACTGGCCCAGCGTCTCGCTGTCCAGGCTCGCATCACCCCGCAACCCGAAGTGCACATCCGCGGCGACCTGATGACCGAATACTATCAGGTCGGACGTGTCGTGGAGATCGCGCAGAAGGCCGGCATCCTGAAGATCGGGTTCATCACGAAGGCGCCCCCGGGGTCTTTCGTCAGAAAGTAACGCCCCTCGGGCGATAGGAGTTAATTGCTATGGCAATGGCAGTTGGAGATAAGGCGGAAGGCGATCCGCTTTCCGAGATCAACACAACGCCACTGATCGACGTGATGCTCGTTCTGCTCATCATGCTGATCGTCACGCTGCCGCCTCAGCGGCATGCCGTGAAGCTCGACACGCCGCTGCCGCCTCCGCCGGATGCGCCGCCGCCGCCGCCAGACCTCCCGGACCCCGTCCGGATCATGGTGGACTTCGATGGCTCCATCCTGTGGAACGGCCAGGTCGTGAACCGGAACCAGCTCGATCGGAACCTCAAGGAAGAGGCCGCTCGCGCTGTTCAGCCGGAGATCCATATCGAGCCGCACCGGCTCGCCAAGTATGGTGTCGTTGCTCACGTGATGGCGTCGGCCCAGCGTAACGGTCTCACTAAAATGGGCGTGATCGGGGGAACTTGATCTCGCCGCATTTGAAGCTGGTACAATAACGGCGGCGCTCTTCCGGAAGCGGAGGGCGCCGTTCGTCTGCAGCGCAAGCTGCTGATTCACAGTTGAGGACGGTTCCTGGCCGTCTATATCGAAACGAAGACGTTTAGGTGGAGGTTTGAAATGCAGACGTTCGGCAAAGCCATGCGCAACGGCCTGCCTGCTCTCGGGCTTGGCCTTATCAGCGCGTTTGCCGTCGCCAGCGTAATCGCTGTCACGGCGCCCGCTGCGATCGCCCAGAAGGTCACGGCGAAGAAGGAGTTCGTCGAGAACTTCAACGCAGCCAACGCGGCCCTCTCGGCCAAGCGTTATTCCGAAGCGCTCCAGAAGGCTGACGCAGCCGCCGCGCACGCGGAAGGCACCCAGCAGAAGAGCGCGATCGAGCAGATCCGCGTCGGCGCGACCTGCGCCGGAACCAACCACCAGGGTTGCGTCTCGGCCATCGAGAAGGCCCGCTCGGTCGGCGGCCTCCCGTCTGCCGTGCAGCAGAACTACGACAAGATGCTCGCCGGCAAGTATGACGCCCTCGGCCAGTCGGCCAAGGCGACTGCCCAGACCAAGGCGAACATCGACAAGTACGGCGGTTCGGCCACCGAACTGCAGTACATCGCCCGCAAGGAACTGGACGCGAAGAACTACGGCGAGGCCGTGAAATACGCCCAGAAGGCTGTCGACGCCAAAGGCGGCGGCACGGCGTACAACATCATGCTCAACGCCTACAGCGCGCAGGGCAAGATGGACGACTACTACAAGGTCGTCGAACGCATCGCGCCGGCGATGAAGCAGGATACCTACTGGCGCATGCTCATCGAGCGCACCAAGAAAGAACCGAAGTTCAAGTCGCAGGAAGGCCTGCTCGACGTGTATCGCGCTCTCACCGCCGCCGGTGTGAAGCTCAATACGCAAGAGCAGAAAGAGATGGCCGAGATGGCCCTCAACCGCGGCATGGCGATCGAGGCCGAGAAGATCTGGGCTCCGCTGTTCAAGGCCGGCACGCTCGGCGGCGCATCCGACAAGGATGCCGCCCGTAACAAGCGCCTGTACGATCTGGCCGTGACCGAAGCGAAGGCCGACAAAGCGACCGACCTCGCCAAGAGCGAGACCGAAGCTGCCGCCAAGGCGACGGGCGATGCCTACGCCAACACGGCTGAGTCGTGGCTCGGCGCTGGCGATAATGCCAAGGCGATCGACCTGTTCCAGAAGGCCCTCGCCAAGGGAAACATGGATGCCGGCGTCACCGACCTCGTGAAAGTCCGCCTCGGCGTTGCCCAGTTCAAGGGCGGCAAGAAGGAAGACGCGAAGAAAACATGGGCTTCGGTGAAAGCCGACAACGGCGCCGCCTGGCTCGCCAAATCCTGGCTCGCCATCGCCAAGTCGTAAGACGAAGCCACAAGCTTACGGAAAGGCCCGCTGGAAACAGCGGGCCTTTTCTTTTGCGCGATCGCCAGAAGGAAAGCCGCCGGCCCCTTTCCTCCCTCGCCGAAGGCGGGGGAGGTGGATCGCATGCGAAGCACGCGAGACGGAGGGGGCGAGTCACA
>DAIRES010000083.1:4470-14058 GCA_036795465.1 Hyphomonadaceae bacterium | reverse complement strand
TGCAGCAGGCTGCGGGACTTGCTTCTACCCAATTTGGGTTGCCGTCCCGACGCTGCCTGCAATTTGTTGCCTTCATGTGGCAGGTTTTTAACTACGGTGCCATAAGCGTCCAGCCACCTCCCAGGAGATGGCCTATGGCTGAGCGTCCCAGCAATTTTTCGCTTCTTGTCGAATTGGCAAAGGAAACGTCCAGCGAAAAGCGCCGCGAACTCTTGCGACAGGTCACGGATGTCTTTCTCGTTGAATCGCAAACCCGCTCTGACCGCGAAGCCGAACTGTTCGATGAAATCGTTGGGGCAGTTGCGGCGGATCTTGAAACGCAGGTGCGGATTGAACTCGCACAGAAGGTCGCGGCCAGCCGGCTCGCAATCCGCCGCACGGCGCGGCGGCTGGCATTTGACGATATCGAAGTCGCTCGCCCCGTTCTCGAGAAATCTACCGCACTGACCCAAAGCGATCTTGTCGACGTGATCCAGCAGACCTCGCAGGATCACATGATGGCCGTTACAAAGCGCCCCGATATCGGAGAGAGAACAGCGAGCGCTCTCGTCGCTAGGGGCGAAGATCCGGTCGTGGCGTCGCTGCTTAGCAATCCTCTGGCCCGCATCAGCCGCGAGACATACGAGCGTGTCGCACATCGTGCGCTCACCAGTCCGGTGCTGCACGCGCCATTTGTCCGGCGCATGAATGTGCCGTTGGATCTTCTGAACGAAGTCTATCTCAAAGTGTCTGCCGACCTGCGCCGGGAGATCGTCGGAAAATTTCAGGGCGCGACCGATGTGGACGTACAGGCAGCGCTGGAATCCAGCCGGGAGCACCTGTCCAGCGCCTATGGCGCATTGCCCGCAGACTACCAGCTTGCCAAACAGGATGTTGACGATCTTCAGAAGCGCGACGTTCTCCGGCCCTCTTCGCTTGAGGCCATGCTGCGAGGTAACAAACACACTTCGTTTGTAATCGCTTTTGCGCGATTGACCGATGTTGATTTCGACCTCGCAAGTCGGCTTATCGAAGCCAAGGATGTCGATGCCATGGCGCTACTTTGCCGAGCTGCTGAGTTCGAGCGAAATCTTTTCGTTACGCTCTGCATGATGATGCTTGGCGGCAGCGGCGGGCTCAGCAAAGCTGAGAGATACGGGCAGCTCTATGAACAGGTCCCAGTGGTGGCGGCACGCCGGGCTTTGCGTTTCTGGAAAGTCCGCGCAAAGGTCGCGGCAGAAAAAGGAAAAGCCGCCGCCTGATGGTAGCGGTCAGGTGCTCCGCGCCGCTTTCGCGAACCGCTCCAGCGCCGCCATCGCATCGTCATGCGCAGCAACGCTCGGCTGCTTGCGCGGCATCCGGTTCCAGGCATCCAGCGCTGCGATCTTGTAGGCCTCGGCGAGCGTCGGATAGTTGAAGGTGTTCTCGACGAAGTAGTCGAGCGTGCCGCCGAGGTTCAGCACGGCCTGTCCGATATGGATCAGCTCGGTCGCGCCTTCGCCGACAATGTGGCAGCCCAACAGCCGCCGGGTTTCCTGCGCGAAGATCATTTTCATGAACCCGGCATTGAGCCCCATGATCTGACCCCGCGCCGTTTCGCGGAAGCGGGCAATGCCGCACTCATAAGGTATGTGCTTCTGCCGTACCTGTTCCTCGGTCATCCCGATGGTCGACATTTCCGGCACCGAGTAGATGCCATAGGGGAAGAATTCCGGCGGCGCCTGAGCCGGCGCATCGAAAGCGTTGCACGCCGCAATCCGTCCTTGCTCCATCGACGTGGAAGCAAGGCTGGGGAAGCCAATTACATCGCCAACCGCGAAGATGTGCGGCAGCTTGGTGCGGAAGGTCGCGCGATCAACCTCGATCTTGCCGCGCTCGTCCGTCGATAGCCCGCAGTTTTCCAGCTCAAGCGACTCCGTCGCGCCCTTGCGACCGGCAGCGAACAGCACCATTTCGCTCCAGATCTGGCGGCTGTCTTCCAGCTCGATCAGGCAGGCGTCAGGCGCCGGCTTCGTCACGCGCTTCACCTTGCTCTGGAAGCGCAGGCTCATTCCGCGGTCGCGCATCTCGTGGATGAACTCATCCACCAGCTCGCGGTCAATGAAGGGCAGCAGGGCATCCCCCGGCTCGATCACCGTGACTTTCACGTCGAGCGCCGAAAAGATCGTCGCGTACTCGATCCCGATCACGCCCGCGCCGATGACAGACAGCGAACGGGGCAGGCGTTTCAGGTCGAGGATTTCGTCCGGGTCGAGGATCGCCTCGCCATCGAACGGAATATAGGTGGGGCGGTATGGCTCGGTGCCGACAGCGATGATGAAGCGCAGCGCAGTGAAGCGTTGCGGTCCGGTCTCGGTCGCAACCTCGATGTGCAGCGGATCGATGAAGCGGGCTTCGCCCCGCACCCAGTTCACATTGTTCCGCGCGAACTGGTGCTCGAGGATTTCAACCTCATGGTCCAGCGTGATCGCCAGCCGCCGCCGCAAGTCCTCAGATGTGATCGTCTGCTTGTTGCGATGCGCCCGGCCATAGAACCCGCGCTCACGCCAGCCCGAAAGGTTCAGCACGGTTTCGCGAAGAGTCTTTGAGGGAATGGTGCCGGTGTGAACGCAAACCCCGCCAACCCGCCGGCCCTTCTCGACCACGAGCACGGATTTCTTGAGCTTCGCCGCCTGCACAGCCGCGCGCCTTCCGGCGGGGCCGGAGCCGATAACGATCAGATCATAGGCCTGCATGGCGGGCAGAATCCTCCGCCGCGGATGCTGCCCCTGATTTGGTTAACGGCGCTTAACTGCCTTCAGGCCTCAGATTTCGATCAAGAAACGCGAGGATTGCAGGCGTATCCTGCGGCGCGGGCCCGTGTCCGGCGCTGTGCATCATGAAGACGAGGTCGTGGCGCGTCGGAATGTCGAGCGGCGGGATGCCGTCGACCCCGACCTTGTCGAACAGCCGATAGACCGGCGTTGCGAGGCGGGCGGACAGGAACTCGCCATAGGGATCGGACCAGGCATCCGTCTCGCCGACGATCACCATCACAGGCCGCGGCGCCAGCATCGCGAGAACCATGTGCGCATCGACTGGTGATGACGAGGGGCTTGGCGCGAAGCTGTTCCACCTCGGTGAGAACCAGTATGGAAACGCCGCCGCGACGTGGCCGATCGTCTCGCCATAGTTGCGTCGGCTCAGCGCAGCGCCGCCTTCACCAGAACTGATCGCGATGACAGCCGCAAAGCGCGGATCATTCGCGCCAGCCCACAGCGCGGCCTTGCCAAGGCGGGAGATGCCATAGAGCGCGATACGGCGGCCATCCACGGAAGGGTCAAGCGCCAGATGCTCGCGAACTAGCGACAGGCCTTCCGCCCAGGTTGCGATGGCGCCCGCCTGATCGGCCTTGCGACCGGCTTCGTTGACCGTCCCGTAGATCTTGCGCAAGCCGAGTGCGGAGCCGCCATCGAAATCAGGCTCGATCTGCGCATAATGAACCAGAGCGACGCCATAGCCGCGCGCGAGATAGGCCGCCACATCGGGCTTCGCGATTACTCGCGATTGTCGGCCCGGTATGCGCTTTCCATTATCCCAGCCATCGGTTTCCTTGATACCGGTATCATCGACCATCACGACGTTGGGGCTGAAATTCACCATCAGCACCACAGGCGACGCCGCCGTTGCGCGCGATGGCGTGTAGAGCAGAACGTCGATCGCGTGCGATCCGGAATCGGTCGTTGCAATCACCGTCGATTGCGAACGCAGCGCGGTGCCGTTGATAGCTGACACGCCATGTTCGGAATAATCATGCTTGATCGTCGCCTTGCGCGTGGAGGCGACGGATGGCGCAATGCCATACTGGTTGTCGATCAAAAGTTGCCGGATTTCCGGCCGGCGCGTGCCAAGCCAGTCATCAGCCGTTTCGATGCGCTTACCGCTGGATGACACAAGCAGGTTGGGCACGTTGATCACGCCCACATCGGCCTGCGTGTAGTTGACGGCCAGCCCGTTGCGCATCTCGCCCGGCAGGTCCTTCAGATAGGACGGCGCCAGCGGCGGATGGCCCATGGCGAGATCAGGCCCTCCCCATGAGCATGCGCCGACCGCCGCAAGACCCATGACCCACGTAAACCGCATCACACGCCTCCAAGCACAAGCGGCGCAAGCGTGAGGCCGACAATCGTCAGCAGCACGAGCGCGCACAGGTTCATCACAAGCCCCCGCCTGATCATGTCCGCCTGCCGCACCTTGCCGGTGCCATAGGCGATAGCGTTCGATGCCGAACCGACCGGCATGGCAAAGCCCATCGACGCGGCCATGGCGGCGGGAACGATGAAGGTCGCAGCGCCAAGTGTCTCGCTGCCGAGGCTCAGCGATATCAGCACCGGCCCCATCAGCGAGATCGTGGCAATGTTGGAGGCAAACTCGGTGATGACGATCACGAGCAGGCCGACCATCAGGATCACGATCGCGGGGTGCAGGTCGGCAATGCCTTTCAGGCCTTCGGCCAGATAGCGAGACAGGCCCGAAAGCTCCGCCGCAGCTGCCAGAGCAAGGCCGCCGCCGAATAGCAGAAGGATGCCCCACGGAATCTTCTGTGCGTCATCCCAGACAAGAATCGCGCGTTTGGCTCCACCACCAGCGGGCACGATGAACAACAGGATGGCGCCCAGCGTCGCGATCATCGTATCGACATGCCCGCCATCGATGCGAGCGCCGCCCAGCAGGGCCTCGCCGATCCAGTCCGCGATCAGCGTGGAAACCATCCAGAGGCCGGCAATCAGAAAGAAGATCATCGCCGTGCGGCTTTCGGCGGTGGACAACGGTCCCAGCTTGCCAAGCTCCTGCCGCACGCGTTCCTGCGCGCCGCGAGCACCCGCTGCATCGATATTGAGCCCGCGCGACAGGATCAGCCACGCCAGCGGCAGCAGCACGATCACCACAGGCACGCCGATGGCCATCCATTGTCCGAACGACACCTCGATGCCCTGCGCGCGCAACTGTGTCAGCGCGATGCCGTTAGGTGGCGTTCCGATCGGCGTCGCCAGCCCGCCGATAGTGGCGGCATAGGCGACCGCCAGAATAAGCGCGGATGCAAACTTCGGATCCTCGCGCCCGTTCACCGCGCTTCCCGCCGCAACCGACAGGGCAAGTGGCGTCAGGATCAGCGAGGTCGATGTGTTCGAAATCCACATCGATATGAAGCCGGCCGCCAGGAGGAAGCCCGCCAGCATCAGCTTCGGATTGGCGCCGCCGCGCGCCACCAATCCATAGGCGATGCGCGTCGACAGGCCCCAGCGCTCAATCGCGATGCCGATCAGGAAGCCGCCGATGTAAAGCAGTACGACGGGGTTGGAGTAATGCGTTCCCAGATCGCCGAGATTGAGCAACCGTTCGTTGGTCAGCGGATCGGTGAGCGCGTTCCGGCACAGACCTTCGGTGGCGCAGACCAGCCTTCCCCTCGCATCCGTGCCGACGTCTATCCCCATCAGCGGAACTGCGAGGATCGGCAGCAGCGCGGTCGCCGCCAGCGGCAGGGCCTCGGTGATCCACCAGGTCGCCATCAGTAGCAGCAGGGCGAGCACCAGTCGCGCTTCCCAGGCCAGCCCGGTCATCGGAATCAGCAGCGAAACGATAGCCAGCACAGGCCCGAGCCATAGGCCAATCCGCGCGGCCGTACCCGTCGAGCCCGCGATCTCGCTAGGTTGCGGAGTGTTGGCGTCTGGCATGGCTCTCCCGGCGTGTGCAGCGCAGACCGTAGCACGCGAAGACGCAAGTGGAAGTCGTGGGGCAGGCGGCGCCATCTCGCGTGGGAGGCCAGACTCTGCCAGAACTGGCTGATGCTCGACGTTGTACTTTCACTTGTTCCTGTTTTTTCGCTTATTGCTCTCGGCGCTCTCCTCCAGCGGTTCAAGGTTTTGACGGTGGATGGATGGTCGTCGCTTGAGCGATTGACCTATTTCGTCCTGTTTCCGCCGTTGATGTTCATGAGCATCGTCAACGGCTCGTTCGCAAGCGACGAGGCGCTGTGGCTTGGCCTCGCGATGGCGGGAACGGTTGTCACGATGGCGGCGCTGATGTTGCTCGCCCGGCCGGTTCTGGCGAAGGACGGGCCACAGTTCTCCAGCGTTTTCCAGGCGGGGATCCGCTGGAACGGCTATGTCGCGCTGGGCGTGGCGGCCGGGCTCTACGGCGAAGTGGGTGTAGGCATTGCCGCAATCGGCTTTGCGGTTCTGGTGCCGGTCAACAACGTGATGAGCGTGCTGGTGTTGAGCCGTTACGCCAGCGAGAAGCCCGCGTCCTTCCTGCGTGTGATCCGGTCGCTTCTCACCAATCCGCTGATCCTGTCGACATTGCTGGCAATCATCCTCGTTTCGCTGGGAGTGCGGGTCAGCAAACCGGTGGGGGATACGCTGACGCTGCTGGGCGATGCGACTGTTTCGCTTGGCCTGATCTGCGTTGGCGCGGCGCTCGATTTTTCATCGATGCGTTCGGCAAAGTGGCCTTTGGCGGCAGGGGTTCTGTTGCGACTGGTGGTGATGCCGGGCGTCGCGGCCGGGTTGTCCTACACGATCGGGCTGTCGCACATGGCTTTCCAGATCGGAATGGTCTGCGTCACCGCCCCGGTCGCGACTTCCGCCTATATCCTCGCACGGCAGCTCGGCGGAGACGCCAAGCTGATGGCGAACATCATTACGCTGACCACATTGTTGAGCCTCGCCACCATACCAATCACGCTGTGGCTGACTGACATGCTGTTCTGATCGATCAGAGCGCCTTCACCATGAAGACGAGGTCGAGGCTTTTGCCGAACTTCCGGCCGACACCTTTCAGATTGCCCTGAATCTCGAAGCCGGCCTGTTGGTGCAGGCTGATCGAGCCTGCATTCGTGCTGTCGATCCCGCCCACCATGGCGGCCATCCCGCTGGCCTTTGCGCGTTTGATCAGTTCCGCCAGCACCGCCCGGCCAATGCCGCGCCGCTGGGCGTACGGGGCGATATAGACGGAGTGCTCAACCGTTTTCACATAACCCGGAAAATCCCGGAACACGCCGAAACTGCCATAGCCAAGCACATCGCTCGGCCGGGCGGCGTCGACGGCGACGATCACGGGAAAGCCCGCGCCCGTGCGCGCAGCTAGCCAGGCCTTGCGCTGTTCCAGCGTGGTTTCCGTCTCCGACCAGATGGAAAACGTCTCGCGCACGGCGTGGTTGAAAATCGCCACCACGCCGGGAAGATGGGCCTCCTTCGCGTCAATGATCTCGAACCCTGACATACCGTCTCCGCTGATGCCGCGCTGCGGCGTGCATGCTGCGCCCTTTGTGTCGCAAGGACAGGCGAGCCGCCAGCATTTTCCGGCGCCGGATGCTCTAGCCCGCCCTGCATCCATATGCGATTTCAGAGGCAGAAGACTTTGAACTCAGGGAGTAAACCATGGCTGCTGACGGCGCCTTTCCGGTGATGTCGATCGCGCAGTGCAATGCGCTGATGACCGCGCCCGGCGCGCGTTTCGAGCTGGAGGAAAAGGTCATCAATGGCGTGAAGCTGCGCACCTACAAGAATGCGCCGCTGACCCTGCGCGACTGCCTTCTGAATTCGAAGAACTGGGACCAGCGCGAGTTCATCGTGTTCGAGGATGAGCGCGTCACGTTCGCCGCGCACTACAAGGCTGTCGCAAAACTGGCGACCAAACTGCGCGATGAGTTCGGCGTGAAGAAGGGTGATCGCGTCGCCGTCGTCATGCGTAACTACCCGCAATGGCCGGTTGGCTTCTTCGCTGCGCTCGCGATCGGCGCCATCGCGACGCCGCTCAATTCATGGTGGACCGGCGAAGAGCTGGAATACGGCTTGTCGGATTCCGGCGCGAAGGTGGCCATAGTCGATGCCGAGAAGCTCGAGCGCATCCGTGAGCACCTGCCGAAGCTCACCCAGCTCAGGCATGTCCTTGTCGCCCGCAGCGGAGAAGATGAAGCCGATTCGCGCATCGTGTCGCTGGAAAAGCTGATCGGCCCGGCAAAATCCTGGGCGTCGCTTCCCGATACGCCCATGCCGGATGCGGATGTCGGCCCGGACGACGACGCAACCATCATGTACACGTCCGGCACGACCGGAAAGCCCAAGGGCGCGCTCGCAACGCATCGCGGCATCGCATCGAACGTGTTCAATGGCATGGCGTGTCAGGCTCGCCATTTCGTCCGTCAGGGCCTGCCCGTGCCGCCGCGCGATCCGAAGGTGGATCCGCCGCGGATCCCGCTGCTGGCGATCCCGTTCTTCCATGCGACAGGCGCATTCTCGAACCTGGTTCCGGCGATCATGAACGCCGACAAGATCGTCACCATGTACAAATGGGATCCGGGCGAGGCGCTGGAGATCATCCAGCGCGAGAAGATCACCACCATCGGCGGCGTGCCAGCTATCGCTTGGCAAGTGCTGGAGCATCCCGATCGCGACAAGTATGACCTGTCGTCGATCCAGTTCGTCGCCTATGGCGGCGCGCCGTCAGCGCCCGAACTGGTCGCCACCATCAAGCGCAAATTCCCGAACGGCCTCGCTTCCAACGGCTGGGGCATGACGGAAACCTGCGCAGCCTCGTGCGTGAATTTCGGCAAGGACTATGAACTTCGTCCGGATTCATGCGGTGCGGCCGCGCCTGCGATGGATTTCAAGATTGTCGGCGCGAAGGGCGAGACGCTCGGCCCCAACGAAGTAGGTGAGTTGTGGGTGAAGGGTCCCAACAACTGCAAGGCCTACTGGAACAAGCCCGAAGCCACTGCCAAGACCTATGTCGATGGCTGGGTCGTCACCGGCGATATCGGCCGGATCGACGATGAAGGCTTCGTCTTCATGATGGACCGCGCGAAGGACATGCTCATTCGCGGCGGCGAGAACATCTACTGCATCGAAGTCGAGAGCGCGCTGTACGATCATCCTGCGATCATGGACGCGGCGATTGTCGGCATTCCGCACAAGGTGCTGGGCGAAGAGGTTGGCGCGGTCGTGCAGCTGAAACCGGAAATGGGCGCCACCGTTGATGAGCTTCGCCGCTTCGTGGCGAGCAAGATCGCGGCCTTCAAGGTGCCCGTGGAAATCCAGATCCAGCGCGAACCGCTGCCGCGTAACGCCAACGGCAAGATCATGAAGAACGATCTGCGGGCCCGTTTCACGCCCCGCGGCTAGCGATTCATGAGTTATACCGAGCTGTAATTCGTTCGGAACCATAACAGCGGAACCCATTTACCAAGACTGCGTTGGACTCTCGCAATCTATGTGAGGGACCCATGACCAGCCGCCGCGTTCTTTGGTCTATCGCTGTTTTCACTGTTTTCGCGTTCATGACGCTGATCGTCTTCTTCTGGATCCGCGACGGGTCGCTCCAGCAGGCAGGCGCGTCCATGGACAATCTGCTCCACAAAACGGGCAGCGAAATCGCCAGCACCACGGACGAAGTCGTCGATTCGACCGGCGCCGCGCTCGATCGCGCAACCGATGGCGACGATCGCACCTGATCAGGATTCAAAAGGACAATCGAAATGCGTTTGCTTGCGGGAATAGTCGTCGTTCTGGCGGTCGGGTTTCTGGGCGTCATGGGTTACTACTGGATGCGCGATGGCTCGCTGCAAAGCGC
>DAIRES010000083.1:0-4370 GCA_036795465.1 Hyphomonadaceae bacterium | reverse complement strand
GGTTTCTGGGCGTCATGGGTTACTACTGGATGCGCGATGGCTCGCTGCAAAGCGCAGGGCGTGAGATGGACGAAAACCTCGCGGGCATCGACCGCACGACAGAACCGCTTCAGGAGTCGCTTGGTCAGGTTGGCGAAGGCGTGAAGGAAACTGTTGGCAACGCCACTGATGGCGACGACCGCACCTAGATCCAGCGCTGCCACTTCAGGAAGCCGAGTAGGCCGCCGCCGAGCACGACCGTCAGCCCCACGACTGCCGAGAATGACCACGGCTCGTGAGCGAACGGTATCCCGTCGAGGTTCATTCCGAGCAGCCCGGTGAGGAATGTAAGCGGCAGGAAGAACGCCGATACGATCGACAGCACCAGCAGCCGCGTATTCAGCTGTTCCTGCCTTTGGCCCGCGACCTGATCCTGCAGAACCGTTGCGCGGTCGCGGACTGAATCCAGTTCTTCCGCGATGCGTGTGATCCGGTCGCCCGTCTCGCGCAGATGCATGGCGTGATCCTGATCGAACAACAGCCGGCCTTCCCGCTGTAGCTGCGCCATGGCTTCGCGTTGAGGCAGGATGTAGCGGCGCAGGATCAGGATCGTTCGCCGGAATTCCGCAAGCGCCGTGGCAGGCAATTTTTCGCGCGACGTCAGCAGGGTTTCCTCGAACTCGTCCGCCTCGTCCTTGAGCTGATCGACTACCGGCTCGATCTTGTCGATCAGCCGCTCCGCAATCGTGACCAGCAGGCCGCCGGGCGAAGGATTTTCCAGCATGCCCGAGGCGACTTCCTCGCGCACTTCATGCACGGCCTTCACCGGATACGAGCGCATGGTGATGACGAGGTTCTGCGTCGCCCAGATACGGACAGAGATCATGTCCTCCGGCTCGGCGCCCGGATTGTGGTTGATCCCGCGCAGGTTCAGCAGCAGCCCGTCTTCGTAGGCCGCGCACCGAGGCCGCGTCTCGGACTGCAGCAGGGCAGTGATGACGGTCTCGTCCAGGTCGCTGGATTCCTCCAGCCACTCGCGCGTTTCAGGCGCCAGCCGATTGAAATGGAGCCAGCGCCAGCCTGCTCGCGGGCAAGCGGCAGTCGGCTTGATCTTCTTCCAGTCGACTTTCTCGATGACCCCGTCGGCAGGGAAGTCGAAGCCGAAAATGAATGCATCCGCATTCGGCTCGGCGTGATCGTTGCGTTCGACGGGTGCGACGGGCATTAGCGTGTCTTCAAGCGGCTATCCGCCTGCTTCTAGACTGCTTTCCGCAAAGTGGGCAAATACGCCCGTATGAGCGATAATGACCCCAGGCGGCTCGACGTGGAGCTGGTGCGACGCGGCCTGGTGGCCTCGCGAGCGCAGGCGCGCGCCGCCATTGAAGCAGGCAAGGTGCTGGTCGATGGCGCGGCCGCAGCCAAGCCCGGCCTGCCCGTAACGCCATCGTCGGTGATCCTGGCGGAGCCTGCGCATCCATGGGTTTCGCGCGGAGGCGTGAAGCTCGATCACGCCCTGAGCGTGTTCGGTGTCGATCCCGCTGGCCGTGCGTGCCTTGATGTCGGCGCATCGACCGGCGGCTTCACCGATGTCCTGCTGTCCCGCGGCGCCCGACGCGTCGTCGCGGTCGATACAGGCCGAGAGCAGCTTCATCCGAAACTGAAGGGCGATGCGCGCGTGCTGTCGCTGGAATCGATGGATGCGCGCGATCTGACTGCCGAGATATTGGGAGAGCCGCCGAGCCTCATCGTGGTCGACGCAAGTTTCATCGGCCTTGCCAAGCTGCTGGCGAGGCCGCTGGAGCTTGCTGCGGAGAAGGCGCAACTGGTCGGTTTGTTCAAGCCACAGTTCGAGGTTGGTCCGGCCTATGTCGGTCGCGGCGGGATCGTCTCGGATCAGGCTGCAGTCGAGCGGGCGGCAGCGGAATTCGCTGACTGGCTTGCCGGTCTGGGATGGCCGATCAACGCCTGGACGCCGAGCCCGATCGCCGGCGGCGATGGCAACCTCGAACTGCTCTTTTACGCCCGCAGCAGCCGATAGCGCCGCCCCAAAACGCAAGCGAGCCGCATCGCTTGCGCAACGCGGCTCGCCCATGTCAGGCCCTGGGTTGGGGGGACGGGCCTGCTCCGTGAAGGCCGCTCACGCGTGCCTCAAAGCAAGCGCCAGCAACCTAATTTCCGACCCGCCAGTCGCCATAGTAGGCGTCGCGGCAGGCTTCGACCGGACGTTTGATAACCGTCCCATCGGGAAGACGCGTGGTTTGGATAGCTGTCGAGCAGTCCTCACCCGCGTAACCGTCATCCCTATAGTCACGGTTTCCGCCAGCGTAAACTGGCTCGCGTTGCGGCGATCTGTCCCGGTAGTACCGATCGTCTTCTCCGTACCCGGACGAATAGCCAGGATCGGAAGGATAGGACGAATACTGGCCGTTATAGCCGTAGTCCCGGTCCTGCCCGTAGCCGTCATTGTAGCCGTAATCCGGAGAATAGGTGCCCGGAGGCGGGGGAAGACGGCCATTGCCTTGCGGTGCGGTGGAGTAGCTGCAGTTCGTGCTGCTGCCGCCGACGCCAGCGCCGACAACGCCGCCGAGAACAGCGCCGAGCGCCGTGCCGTCATGCTTGTGACCTTTGCCGGCGACGTTGCTGCCGAGCACGCCGCCGAGCAGGCCGCCGACGATCGCGCCGCCTACCTGGTTGGCGTTCTTCGAAGCCTGGCAGGTGCGGGCATAACCCTGCGCCGAAGCCGGGAGAGCGGTAGCGGCTGCTGAGGCGGCCAGGGCGGCGAGAACGAGAACAGCTTTGATACGCATCGAATGGTCCTCCGACCTAATGTTCAGGTGGAGATTGGGATTTTCAACCTGAACGGGGGCTGAAGGAATTTTCGACGTGAGTTCAAGGCACAGCGGAACTAGCGGCCGGTCTGGCCGCGGTGGCGCAGCATATGGTCCGCCAGCACGGCCGCGACCATAGCCTCCGCAACCGGCGCGCCGCGAATGCCGACACAGGGATCGTGACGGCCCTTGGTGCGGATATCGACGTCGTCGCCATCCTTGTTCACCGACCGGCGCGGCGTGAGGATCGACGACGTCGGCTTAACCGCCATGCGCGCAACGATGGGCTGGCCGGTGGAGATGCCGCCGAGCACGCCGCCATTGTTGTTCGACAGGAACTCGACGCCGTTTCCTGAGCGGCGCATCTCGTCGGCATTCTCTTCGCCCGACAGCGCGGCGGCATCGAAGCCCGCGCCGATCTCGACGCCCTTCACAGCGTTGATGCTCATCAGCGCCGCTGCGATGTCTGTGTCGAGCTTGCTGTAGATAGGCGCGCCCCAGCCCGGCGGCACGCCTTCGGCGACGACTTCAACAATTGCGCCGCAGGACGAGCCAGCCTTGCGCGTCGCATCGAGAAACTCTTCCCACTTCGCGGCGGCTTCCTTGTCCGGGCACCAGAACGGGTTCTGTTCGCACTCGTCCCAGTTCCAGTTGTCGTAGTTGATTGCGTGCGGGCCGATCTGCACCACGGCGGCACGGATCGAAATGGATGGGCCGAGCACGACACGCGCAACGGCGCCGGCGGCGACCCGTGATGCTGTCTCGCGCGCGGACGAGCGACCGCCGCCACGATAGTCGCGCACGCCATACTTCTGGTCATAGACATAGTCGGCATGGCCGGGGCGATAGCTGTCGCGGATTTCGTTGTAGTCTTTCGAGCGCTGATCAGTGTTCTCGATCATTAGCGAGATCGGCGTGCCGGTGGTCACGGGTCCGCCCGTGCGGTCATCCTCGAACACGCCGGACAGGATCTTCACCTTGTCCTCTTCCTGGCGCTGCGTAACAAAACGCGAGGTGCCGGGTTTCCGCTTGTCGAGGAATGTCTGGATGAATTCCGGCGTGAGCTTTAGCCCCGGCGGGCAGCCATCAATCACAGCGCCGATCGCCGGCCCGTGGCTTTCGCCCCAGGTCGTCACGCGGAAGAGGTGGCCATAAGTGTTATGCGACATGCCTGCGGTTTAGGGGCCGTCGCGGGGGAATGCAAATCGCGTCGCTTCACGCCCGTTAACCCTCGGGCCTCTAGCTTTTCCCTCAGCCGCTGTCAGGGTGCCAGAGGGGATCAGGAACAGGGGCCACCATGTCCGAACTTGAAGCGAAGGCCGCGCCTGTGGCGCCGGCCGCCAAGGTCATTGGATTCTGGCAATGCTGGGCCTTCAGCGTCGGCACAATGATCGGCACCGGTATCTTCATGATGCCTGCGCTGTTGGCGCCTTACGGCGGGCTGAGCTTCGGCGGATGGCTGCTCACGGCGGGCGGGTCTATCGCAATTGCACTCTCGATCGGCCGGCTGGCGTCGCGGACGACCCGTTCCGGTGGCATGCAGATATACGTACAGGACGCCTT
>DAIRES010000082.1:3089-14137 GCA_036795465.1 Hyphomonadaceae bacterium | reverse complement strand
GCGGAGGCGCTGCTGGCCGAGCCGCCGGGCGGCAGGACGATCTTCTATCAGAAGCACATGACGCATCACATGCTGCCGGGCTTCGGGCTCGACTGGATGGCGGCGTGCCGCAACGCCTTTCTGATCCGCGACCCCGAGCTGGTGCTTGCTTCCTATGTGGAGAAGCGCGGTGACGTGACGCTGGCGGATGTTGGCTTTGTGCAGCAGGCGGAAATCTTCGCGCGCGAGGCGGACCGGCTTGGCCACGCGCCGCCGGTGGTCGAGGGGATCGACGTGCTGCGCGATCCGGCGGGGACGCTGTCGAAGCTGTGTGCGGCGCTAGGCATTGCGTGGGATGCGGCGATGCTGAGCTGGCCGCCGGGGCGGCGCGAGACGGACGGGGTGTGGGCGCCGGCCTGGTATGATGCTGTCGAAAAATCGACGGGCTTCGAGGCGCCGAAGGCCGAGAAGAGGCCGCGCCTCAATCATCACCTGCAGAAGATCGCGAATGAGGCGCGGCCGTATTACGAGCGCGTCGCGAAATGGAAGCTCACATGATCGGATCCGGCGCGCCGAAGGGGACGTATTCGAGCCGGGGCGTGGGCCATGGCTATTCGCATCTGGTTCCGGGCAAGCGCTATCGCGTGGTGAAGGCGTTTACGGATTTCGACCGGCAGGAGCATCTGGTTGGCGAGACGTGGACTTATGTCGGCACGGCGTTTCTTCCGTATGACGATGGGCGGTCTCTGTTCGTGTCGCTGGATGGCGAGGGCGAGTGGCACATCCGCATGCAGGATCGCCCCGAGGAGCAAGGGCCGGTGCTGGATCATCTGCGGGAGTATGTGGTGGAGGCGGAGTGATGACGACGAATGCGCAACCGGACGAGCGCTCTTTTCCGAATGGACGGGACACTTCGATAAGCGCAGGCCACGCATACGCAGCAATGGTCAGTTTTCTCGAAGCGTTCTGGGAACGTGACGGATGCCCCAAGGACTCGATGCCGAAACTTTTGAGCTGGATGCAGCAGCAGGTGTGGGCAGATGGATCACCCGCCGACCCCGCGATGTGGAGTGACTGGCTCGATGCGATCCGCCGGGCTCAACCCGAAAAGAGCAACAGCTAGCCCAGCATCTCGCGCGCTTTCGCGCTGAGCTTTGAGCGGGCGCCTTCGGGCGAGCGGGTGGCGAAAATGGCGGCCAACTGCTGAGTACCGGCCATCGCCATGCCCTGCTCTGCGCCGAGCGCAAAGAGGGCCGTGGCCCAGCCGTCGGCTTCCATGGCGCTGGCGTGCATCACCGAGACGCCGGAGAGATTGCCGCGGACCGGCATGCCTGTGCGGCCGTCGAGCAGGTGCGAAATTCCATCGCGGCGGCGGACGAAGTCGCCGGAGGTGGCGATGGCGATGTTTACCAGCGCGACGTCGGTTTGCGGCGGCTCGCCGGGCTCGGGGGCGATGTCGGAAAGCTCGAGCTGGACCCACCATGGCTGGGCGTCTGGCTTCACGCCCTCGCCCACGAACTCGCCGCCGATTTCCATCAGGAAGCTGGGGATACCGAGCGCGCGGAGACGTGCGGCGCAGAGATCGACGGCGTGGCCCTTGGCGATGGAAGACAGATCGAGCGCGACGCCGCCGGGCTGCAGGGCGCGGTGGTTTTGGGGGTCGAGCGTGATGCTTCGCCAATCGCTTTGGCTCCGGCTTGCCCCTGAATCGAGGGTGGCAGGCGGCGACGCTTGCGCATGTGGCTCTGCGGCCTGGCTTTCGCCGGGATGAACGGAGGGGCCAAAGCCCAGCATATCCATGCGGGCGCCGAGCGTGGGGTCGTAGGCGCCGCCGGTGAGTTGCGCGATCTCTAGCGCGCGCGCGAGGACGGTCATGAAATCGGGTTTGAGATTGTGCCAGCCGGTTTCGCGATTGAAACGGGAGAGGTCCGAGCCCGGCTCCCAGTTGCTCATCTGCTGGATGACGAGCGCGAAGGTCTCCTCCAGCGCGGCGATGACTGCGGTGTTTGTGATGCTGTCAGCTGCGGCGAAGGACAGCGACCAGCCTGTGCCCATAGTGGCGCCCGAGAGGCGGCGGACGGCGGCGTCGATGCGCGAGGCGCGGACGTGCGCAGGCTTCATGCCGGTGGGGATAAGAAGGCGTACGTCTGGCATTTGCGAACGTGGCGCGAAACGGGGGTTGGGGGAAGAGCGAGGAGATTCTTTGATGGAATCCCCTCGGAACTCGCCCCGCCCCGGCTGCGCCGTCCTTCCCCCGCCTTGCAGGGGAAGATGGCAGCGGATCAGCCCGGCAGGACTTCGAGTACGGCGACGAGCGTGGACATGGTGTTGACGGACTTGCCCTCCATCGAGGCCGTGCCGCGCGATTCCGCTTCGAGCCAGTACATGCCGGCGTTGGCGACCTTCACCTTGAACGAGCCGTCGGCGCCGGTCTTCAGCGTGACTTCGCCGGCTTCCTCGCGATAGCGGTCGCCGCCCTGGATGAGCGTGATCTCGACGTTCGCGGCGGGCTTGCCGTTGTCGGTGAGCTTGAAGGTGACTTCCTCGCCCGAATAGAGGTCGTTCGGGTGGGCGCCGGAAAGTTCGAGGCCCTTGCCGGTCGACTTGATCGGGGTGGGCGCGCCGTTGGTGACGAAGGTTTCGACGCGGCGGTTGGAGAGCGTCAGCTCAACGCCGGGCTTCTTGTCGATGCCTTGCGAGACGTACTCGGCCATCGTGCCGCGCCAGCGCTTGGTTTCTGTACCTTCCTTCCAGGATGCGTTGAGGCCGCTGTTGGCCTGCGCGATGCTGTAGGTGCCTTTCTGGTCGAGCTTGAGGTCGAACGTGGTGCGGTACTGGCCGACCGAGGCGTTGGCGGGCTTCACGACGGAGCCATCGGGCGCCGTGATGGTGATCGCATCGACCTGCATCGGGCGGTGATCCGGGAAGAACAGGTTGTTCGACACGGCTGCGTCGAGCGTGACCCACGCATTGTCTCCCGAGACGACGGTGGCGGATGGCACGATCCACGCGCGGTGGGCGTGAGCTGCGCCGACCATCAGGGCGGCGGCGGCGGCAGCGATAACGATACGCCTGGCCAGGGTTTTCATGATGTGTCTCCCAGAATTTCGTTGAGCTATTTGGTCAGCTTGAGCGTGATGGCGCCGAGTTCTTCCTTGCCCTTCGCGCTGGCGGTGGCTTCGGAACCGGGCGCCCATTTGAACGGGACTTCGACCATTTCCTTGCCGCCGACTTCACGGGTGGCTTCGACGATGAGCTTGTAGTCACCGGGCGCGAGGCTTGCGAGCGCGCCTTTGTCGGACGGGAATGTCACCTTGTTGACGCCCGGAGCTTTCGTGGGGCTGGAGACGCCATCCATCGGCATGTTGAGCGTGCGGCCGGTGCGGCGCCACCACTGGCGGATATCCTTCAGCCACTTCTCGCCTTCGCTGTCCTTGAGATCGACATCGTACCAGACGGAGAGGTTGGCTGCGACCTTGCCGGACGCGTCCTCGATCCAGATGGCGACGTAGGGGCGGTGATATTCAGCGACGCTGAGCTTCGGAATCTCGACGGTGAGTTCGATGCCGCCGGCATGGGCAGCGCCCGCCGTCATCACCGGAACTGCGAGAGTCAGAAACGTGCGCATACTCAACCTGCCTCAGATGTGAACGAGAAAGACGGCGATCAGCGCCGGGACAACCAGTCCTGCCCCAACGATAAACCAGGTGGGCGGGCGGCGGGGAGCGTGCATCCACAGCAGCACCAGCCCCGTGATGCAGAACAGGATCGCCGCCACCGAGAAAATATCGAGAAACCAGAACCAGACCGGGCCGGTGTTCCTGCCTTTGTGAAGATCGTTCAGCCATGAGACGGCGCCGCGATCCGTGTTTTCGAAGATCACGTCGCCGGTTTCGCGGTCGATCGACAGCCATGCGTCGCCGCCCGGCTTGGGCATGCCGACATAGACTTCCGTGTCCGACCATTCGCCGGTGCGGCGCGAAATCGGCGCGCCGGTTTCCTTCTCCAGCCAGTCGGCGACGGGCTTGGCTAGAATCGCCTTCCCGCCTTCGGGCGGCGCCTCTCCGATCTGGGCAAGAAGCTCCGGCGGCAGGACGCGCGTAATTTCGGTGACGACGGGTTTGCTTTCGATCTGGCCCGCATGGTTCAGCGTGATGCCCGTGACCGCGAACATCAGCATGCCGATCAGCGTGGCCGCGCCGGTGATCCAGTGCCAGACGCGGGTCTGCGTCATCCAGAAGAGACGACGCACCTTCTTGCGGTGGGCCTTCTGCGCAGCCTTTTCCGCGGCAGCCTTTTCGGCTTCCGCATACGCGTTCGCGCTCAAATTCGACCCCTCGGCCATCCCGTTCCCTGATGTGCGGATCTTGTCCGACGCGCATTGCTTCCGGGTGCCCCTGCCGACCCCGTTTCATCCGCTGAGCGTTACGATAGGTCAGTCGCACTTGCAACCCATTCTCATTTGCAAAAGGGCGACAAAACGCAGCTGTGATGAAGACCGCCGGGCTCCTGCCCGGCCGCGCCGCGAGAGCGGCGGTTGGTCTGGCGTTACCAGCCTGACGACTGGTCTGCCGGGCGGGAGCCCGGCGGTCCGCCAAGCAAGCGCTCGAAATAGATCAGCGGGGCCGTGCGGAAGACGGTGCGGCCGCGCTCTACATAGCCGCAGCGGACATAGAAATCGCCCGCGCCGGCATCCGCGTCGAACGCGTCCAGACGGATCGCCTGGCCCGGCCAGCGGCGCACCAGCACATCGGCCTCGGCCAGCAAGGCGCGGCCGACGCCCTGTCGCTGCGCCTGAGGGGCAATGGCCATGCTGGTCAGGTAGATCGGGGTTTTGACCCGGGTGAAGTAGGATTTGTTGATCGCCCAAGGCTTGAAGGTCGACAGCGTCATCGTGCCGACGATGGCGCTTTCCTTCACAGCGACGATCACCCGGCCGCGCTTCATTGCGAACTGGACGCCCTTCTCCGTCGTGTTGGAGGACCAGAGGCCGCGGCCGAAACGGGCAGTCAGCTCTTCAGCCGCTGCGATTCGCACGGCCGCAATCTCGGAAGCCTCCGTTACGACTGCCTCGCGGATCGATACATCCACGCCCATGCGGAGAACCAAGCAAACTGCAAACCCGCGCCAGCGTTGCGCAGAATGCCCAACGAAGCCACATCATCCGGTCTGGCCTGCGCAATATTTCACGCCGCAAACAGGCAGCCTGCCTCAACTCAGGAAATCCTTGAGGCGCCGGATCGCAGGGTGCATGACTTCCGCAAAGGTAACACTGACGAGGATTTCCATGGCGCTCCGCAACTCCCTGAAGCTCGCCCTGCTGGGCGCAGTGTCGCTAAGCGCGTGCTCGACGATGGGGCCCGCGACCACCGGCCAGAACAAGGCCGGCGTGAGCGCCGAGGTTTACGCCATGCACCAGCGCTTCATGACGCTGGATACCCACCTGGACACGCCTGCCTTCTTCGACACCGTGCGCGGCTACGACATCATGCAGCGGCACTCCTATGAGCGCGACGGCTCGCAGGTTGATTTTCCGCGCATGCAGGACGGCGGACTCGATGGCGGCTTCTGGGCGATCTACATGGGCCAGGGTCCGCTGACGCCGGAAGGCTATCAGCAGGTGCGCGACAAGGCGCTGATCCGCGCGACGTCGATCCACAAGATGGTCGCGGCGAACCCGGACGTGTTCGAGATCGCCCTCACCTCCGCCGATGCGGCGCGCATCAATGCGGCGGGGAAGAAGATCGTCTATCTGTCGATGGAGAACTCCTACGAGCTGGGCGAGGACCTCTCGCTGCTCGACAGCTTCTACAAGCTGGGCGTGCGGATGGCGGGGCCGGTTCACAACGGCACCAACCAGCTGGCCGATTCCACCAACCCTGGCGCCGTCGGCGCCAAGTGGGGCGGGCTTTCGCCGATGGGGCGCGAGTATGTGAAACGCGCCAATGAACTCGGCATCATCCTTGATGGCAGCCACTCTGCCGACACCACGATCGAACAGATGATCGACCTGTCGGCGACGCCGATCATCCTGTCGCACCATGGCTGTGACGGCGTCCACGAACACCCGCGCAACCTGCCAGACGCGCTGCTCAAGAAAATGGCGGCCAAGGGCGGCGTGATCCACATGAACGCGCTTGGCTCGTTCCTGAAAGACCTGCCGCAAAGCAAGGAACGCACGGACGCGATGGCTGCGCTGCGCGCAAAATGGAGCGATTCCGATCAGCTTACCGGCGAGAAGTACGAGCAGTATCTCGACGAGAGAAGCGCGCTGAACAAGCAGTTCCCGGAGAACCGCGCGACGTTCGAAGATTATATGGAGCAGATCCTCTACGCCATCAAACTGGTGGGCGTGGACCATGTCGGCTTCGGCGCGGATTGGGATGGCGGCGGCGGAGTCGCCGGTTATGACGACGTCACGATGCTGCCGAAGATCACCGAGCGCCTGTTGAAGGAAGGCTATACCGAAGCCGACCTGCAGAAGATGTGGGGCGGCAACGTCGTGCGCCTGCTGAAAGTAGCGGAAGACTACGAGGCTTCGCTGAAGAAGTAGTCGGATCGCATGGACCGCTGGGCGCCTGCCCGGCGGTCCATGATCATGCAGCGCCCGTGACGCTGGCCCACATCGCGGCGACCGGGATCGAATCCTTCAGCATGAAGGCGGCCGTCACCAGCAGGTAGCAGCCGAAGATCCGCTTCAGCTTCACCGGATCAAGGCTGTGCGCGGCGGCTGCGCCGAGGGGCGCGGTGAGGATGCTCATCGCCGTGATCGAGGCGAGCGCGATCAGGTTGACGAAGCCGATCGAGCCGACCGGCAGGTGCGGCTGCCCGAAGCCTGTCACCATGCTGCCGATGGCGCCGGGGACGGCGATGATCGTGCCGAAGCCCGCAGCGGTGGCCACGGCGCGGTGCATGTTCACGCCGCTCATGGTCATGATCAGGATGGCGGGCGTGCCGCCGCCGATGCCGAGCAGCGAGGAGAATGCGCCAAGGCCCGAGCCGAGCGCGGCGCGCACGGGGCCTTTCGGCATGTTTTCTTCCGTCTTCGCCTTGCGGCCGAGGATGCGGAAGATGAACTGGAGACCCAGCGGGACAAGGAAGATGCCGAAGGCGATCTTCAGCTGGTCGCCGTCCATGAAGCTGGTGAGCGCAACGCCTGCAATGACGCCGCCGACGACCCAGGGCAGCCAGCCCTTCAGGATGTTCCAGTCGACCGCTCCCCTCTTCGCGTGCGCCTGCACGGAGCGGAGCGAGGTGAAGAAGATGGTCGCCAGCGATGTGCCGATGGCGACATGCATGATGTGTTCGTTGCCGCCCTCGTGCGGCAAAACGGTCAATACGGCCGCGAGCGCCGGCACGACCACGAAGCCGCCGCCAATGCCGAACATGCCCGCGACAAAGCCTGCAAACAGCCCCGCCACCAGCATCGATACAACAAGTAGTCCGTATTGCTGGATAGCAGGGCCGATCCAGTGCTGCTGAGAAGCAATTTCCGCCATGTCGTTAAGCGCCACGCCAACTTCCCGATAAGGTTCCGCGGTGATGGAATTCGCATCCGGCTTGCGCCGCGCCGACGGGGCGGACAAGGCTGGAGGCCAGATGAAGCCTCCAAACCTTGCCGGGCGCCGACAATTGCAGCGCCCCCGCCTCAACAGCGACCACGCGGGGGAATGCGCGCCCCCGCGTGGAGCCGTTCGTCAGAACGAGTAACCGACGCGGGCGTAGTAATACCCGCCGTTGATGCCGTAGGGCGACAGCGTGGAGTATTTGGTCACATAGGCGTTGGAGTTCAGCGCGAGCTGTTGCGCGCGCACCCAGTCAGGCGCCGACGCGGCCGGGTATTCGTTGAACACGTTGTCGGCGCCGATCGCGATCTTCCAGTTGTCGTTGAGCGCGTAGGCGACCTCGACATCCGTGATGTACGATGTGTCGAGCTTGGTGAGATACGGAATGGCGCCGCTGGGAGACAGGCCATAGGACGTCGATGGGCCGTTCATCGTCTCCTTCACGGTGATCGTGTAGTCGCCGATCTGCCAGACGCCGCCCAGCAGGAAGCGGTATTCCGGCGCCGCCTTCTCGAAGTTGAACGCCGTCGCCTTGCTGAAGAGTGCCGGGTCAGGACCGGTGGCGCCGACCAGCAATGCTGCTGGCGGCGGCGCGACCTTGGTGACGCGGTGCTTCGCCATGTTGCCCGAGAGGGTCCAGTCAATCGTGCCCCAGGCGCCGAGATCGGTGTCATAGGTGACGACGAGGTCGAGACCCTGCGTGCGCGTGTCGATACCGTTGGTGAAGAACGAGGCGCCGATGCTCCACGAGGCATTCGTGTAGATCGACGGATCGATCTGCACGCCGTTGGCCGCAATCGCGTTCACCACCTGCGGCAGGCGCGTGACGTTTGCGCCGGTCGCGGAGGTGGCCCCGGTGAGGCTGCCCGAGCCGATAATGCGGTTCTCGATCTCGATCTGATAGACATCCAGCGTCACCGAGAGGTTCGGCAGCGGATAAGCCACAAAGCCAGCACTGAGGTTGGTCGACTCTTCCGGGCTCAGGCCGGTGCTGCCCAGGAGGGTCGCGCCGGGCGAGTTCGGAGCGAGCTGGCCGCTGATGCTGGTCGGGCCGACGTTGATGCCCGAATAGTAGCCTTCAGCCAGCGTCGGCGCGCGGAAGCCCGTGGATGCCGTGCCGCGAATGGCGAAGGCGTCGTTGAAGTCGTAACGCGCAGTCAGCTTGCCGATCGTGGTGTCGCCGAAGTCGCTATAGTCCTCGAAGCGGACAGCGGCATCGAGCGTGAGCTGCGGGATCGGGTTCGCGGCGACGTCGAAGTACACCGAGTAGCTGTCGCGCTCGTTGTCGCTCGCGTCTGTGGGAGCGAAACCATAGTAGGACTGCGATCCGCCCTTGTAGTAGCTGATCGGGTTGCCCGCGCCCAGCGTATAGCCATCAACGCGATACTCCGCGCCGGCGGCGAGCGTGATGGGATCGGCAAAGCCGACATCAAGCTGGTAGCTGCCGTCGAGTGTCGTGGTCCACTGGGTGGACCTGAACGAACCGGCATAGATGTCGCGCGGGGTATAGCCAGGTATATAGGGCGTCGAACCCGTCGCGAGCACGGATGTATCGCGATAGTAGTCGGCGTTGGCCGTGTTGAGGACGGTGATCTTCACCTTGTCCTCGCCATAAACCGTTCCGAAGTCCCAGTTGAAGCCGTTGGTCGTGCCGGCGAAGCCCGCGGCGATCGCATAGTCTTGTTCGACCGATCCCTGGCGCGGGTCAAAGCCCAGCGGGAACGGAACGTCGGTGCGGGTCGTGCCGGTGAGGGCCTTGCCGGTGACAACGTTGGGCAGACGGTAGTTCTCGTGCGCGTTGCCGCGTTTGAAGCCGTAGGTTCCGAACGTGTAGAACTCGAGATCGTCCGAGAACTCGTAGCCGCCGTTGAAGCTGAATACGTCGACCTTGATCTGCGGGTCGCCGGCGATGCGGTTGAGATACGGCCAGCCGGGAGCTGTCGTGACCTGCGGGTACGAACGCGCCGGGCTGTTGGTGGCGCCGGTGTTCCACGGGCCGTCAACGACGCGCGGATCGAAATCGCCGCGGAAGCTGTCGTCCCGGAACTTGCTGTCGTAGGTGAGGTTCATGTAGGCGCCTTCGAAGGGTGCCCAGCCGGTGTTGGCCGATACGTGGTAGCTTTCGCCACCGCCGTCGAAATACTGGCCGCCGTCGACGACAATCGCGCCGCCAGTGTCCGCGCTTTTCTGGATGATGTTGATGACGCCCGCGATGGCGTCGGAGCCGTACTGGGCGGCGGCGCCGTCCAGCAGGACTTCCACGCGCTCGATCGAGCCGCTCGGAATGAAGCTGAGGTCGGCGCTGGCGTTGCCCTGGAATCCGCCGCCAAGAACGGCAAGGTTGGACGTGCCGTGACGCCGCTTGCCGTTGACGAGGATAAGGGCGTGGTTCGGGCTTAGACCGCGAAGCTTGGCTGACAGCGTGAGCGCCGCCGTGTCGCCGCCGAAGGCCTGCGCCGTGAAGGACGGCACGTTCTGCGACAGCGCGACGCGAAGATCGGGCTGGCCGATGGATTCAAGAGCGCTGGCGTCGAGCACGACGACCGGCGCAGGGCTATCCTGTGCGGTCATGCCCGTGGTGCGTGTGCCCGTGACAATGATGATGTCGTCTTTTGGCGCCGGCGCGCTTTGATCATCTGCCTCTGGCAGCGGATCAGGGCCACTTTGCGCCCATGCAGTGCTTCCCCCCATCAACGTCACGCCGATGACTGCGCTGACGATGCCCGAATAGAGAAGTTTGGTTTTCATAATGTCGTCCCCGTGTGTGCCTGTGCTCTCCTCTGTTTCCATCCCCGTCGTTTCTTGTTGGGTCGATGACGTCATCCCGGCTTGCACGGGTACAGCTGAAGCGTCCGGGAAGGCCTGAAAAACATGACGATGTCAGTTTGGCGGGCGCCCGCTTTTCGCAGGCTCAACGACAGGCAGGGCGAGACTGCGCACGCAGCCGCCCGACGCGAATTTTTTCTATCGCAGTCCGGATTATGACCATTCTGTTGCGACGCACCATGACTGGCGCGCGGATCAACGCGCGCAAGTGCGATTCAGCTTGCGTCATGCCGTTGCGTTAGGCGCTGCCGCACAATGGCTTGTCAGGTTGGCGGCGCTGTGAACCATGCGAAGAGGCGTTTGCGCAAAAACTGCGCGCGTTTGCGCGAAGGTCGACCAGCATTCGTGCGCAAACTGGACGCAAGCCGCATACACTGTACCAAGGAGCCGTGCTGACGTCTGTTGGCGTATCGGAGCGGAGTGAAGCGTGATCGGCAAAGCACACATCATCCTTGCAGCCTGCGCGCTGGCGCTCGCGCTGCCCGCGAACGCGCAGGCGGGCTACGCGCCGCCGCGCACGCCGGATGGCAAGCCGGACCTGCAGGGCACGTGGACCAATTCCAGCATCACGACGCTTGAGCGCAACAACACCGCCCTGCCCCTGCTTCTGAATGAAGAGCAGGTGACGCGCATGGAGAATACCCGCTCGCAGCAGGCCGCTGCCGACGCCGCGCCGAC
>DAIRES010000082.1:0-2989 GCA_036795465.1 Hyphomonadaceae bacterium | reverse complement strand
TGGGATGGCGATACGCTGGTGGTTGTCACGCGTGGGTGGAACCGCTGGCATGGCGACTACGAGCCGGTGTTTCTCTCGGAGAAAGCGACCGTGACCGAGCGGTTCACGCGCTCGGGGCCGGACGAGATCACCTATGAATTCGCCATTGATGATCCCGGCTTCTACTCGCAGCCTTGGAAGGGCGAGATGGTTTTCACGCCGTCGAACGGGCCGGTGTACGAGTTCGCCTGCCATGAAGGGAACTACGCCCTTCAGCACATCCTTCAGGGCGCCCGCGTGCGTGAGCTGCGGGCAAAGTAGGGCGCAGCACGTCCTACTTCACATAGGCCCGGACGACGGCGTCGAGAAAGTCGCGGCCTTCGTAGAGCGATTTCACCCGGATCTTCTCGTTGAGCCCGTGGGCGTTGGTTTCGCCCGTGGTCGAGAACATGCCGCTGAGCCCGTAGGTCGGGATACCGGCGTTCATCAGGAAGCGGCCATCGGTGGCGCCCGCCGTCATCAGCGGCGAGATCGGAGCGCCGGGCCACATCTTCGCAGCCTGCGCCTTCATCGGCCCCATGATCTCGTCGGTGAGCGGCGGGGCGCTGGAGCCGTCGCGGCGGCGGAAGATCGCCACTTTCACCTGCTCGTCGCCGATGGCTTTCGCCAGCGTTTCCTGGACTTGTTCCGGCGTCGTGCCCTGCATCACGCGGCAGGACAGCGTTGCAACGGCGCGCTGTGGCAGCGCGTTGGGCGCGTGACCCGCTTCCAGCTGCGTGGCGACGCAGGTGGTGTGGAGCGAGGCGTTGTAGCTCGGATCATCGAGCAGCACTTTCAGAGCGGCCTGATCGTCCGGGTTCTTCGCGACAGCCGACATGGCGCTGCCGATGTCGCCGCCGAGCAGCGGGCCGGTGACGCGGAAATATTCGCGCACCACGGGCGTCACCTGCACGGGGAAGGACAGCTTCGAGACTTTGTCGGTCGCCGCCATCAGATGGTAGATCGCATTGTCCGGCATCGGGCGCGACGAGTGACCGCCGGGATTGGTGACTTCAAGCGTATAGACCTGATGGATCTTCTCGCCGGCCTGCACCTGAAGGGTCAGCGGCTTTCCATCTTCGGACAGGAGACCGCCCGCGCCTTCATTGAGAGCGAAGGCCACATCGATCAGGCTGCGATGGTTGGTGAGGATGTAGTCGATGCCGTTGACGCGGTTCGAGGTTTCTTCGCCGCAGGTCAGCGCCATGACGACATCACGCGATGGCTTGAACGACTTGTCCTGCTTGAAGCGGATCATCATGTCGAGCCAGACAGCCGCCTGCCCCTTCATGTCGGCGGTGCCGCGCCCGTAGAAAAAGCCGTTTTCTTCGAACAGGGTGAACGGGCTGCGCTCCCAGTCTTCGCGCTTGGCGTCGACCACGTCGATATGGGCCATCAGCAGCACGCCCTTCTTCTTCGCGCCCGGAGCGCGCAGCGTGGCGACGAGGTTGCCGTCATCCGGCTTGCCGGGCGGAACGATGAGCTGGAGATCGGCGTCGGCATAACCGGCAGCCTTCAGCCGCGTCTGCGCCGCCTGGACAACCTTGGTGCATGAGCCGGTGGTGGGCGAGGAATCGATCTCGACCATCTCCTTGTAGATCGCGCGGAACGCGTCGCGCCCGGCGACCTGCTGCGACGAAGCGGAGGGTGTAATCGCCGCTACAAACGCCAGAGAGGCCGCAATCGTCGTCAAGCGCATGGTCGAACCCCGGATTGTTCCTGTCCGCCCAATGTCACGAGCCTGACGGCCAAGACAAGCCCGCCCCTGCCGGCGCATCAATCACGGGAATGGCGCCGGCTCATCGCCCTTGGCCGGCATCACGCCTGCGCAACCGAGCTGGCGCAATCGGGCGTCGTAGCGCTGGACCGAGGCGTAAACATCTTTCACGCATTTCTGGATCGCTGCTTCGGCAAACCGGCTCGACGACCGCACACGGCCGTCATCGTCTTCCATGAGAAAGCCGCTGGCTACCATCTGCTGGATCTTCCTGCGCACGGTTTCGCGGGGCATGGCCAGCTTGTCGGATACGAGCAGCCTGGAGATCGAGCCGCGGAATTCCTCCGGCGGCTTCACCATTTCCAGAACTTCGGAAGGCGTCGAGGGATCGAGCAGCATTGGCCGCATCGTCGCTTCGTTCACGCATAGATAGATCAGCAGACTGTCGAGATCGACATCGGCAATCTGGCGCGCGACATGCAACACATCCAGCACAAGCTCGTTGGCCGCGAAAGCATGCGCCCTCATGCGCGGCGGAATTTTCTCTTCGTCGGGATCCATGACTGTCTCCGTCGAGCTCTACCCAAAATGGGGACGCAAGCCGCGCGCGGGGCTTATAACCGCGCCTCACTTCCATCACCATGGCTCCGTCAACGCGACGCACCCGAACAGAAGATGGGGCGCGCGTGACCAATGAGGAGTGGAGTATGCGTTCAACTTTCCAGGAACCCGTTCGCGCGATTGTGTGCAAGGCCTGCGGAAAGCTTCTGAAGGTGAGCGCCATGCCGATGGACGCAGCGGGCCGTCCGGCGATCAATTTCCGCATGACTTGTCTGAAATGCCACCATGGCGACATTTATAACGTGCATGACGTGCTGCAGCTGAACGCGCGAAAGTCTGGCTAGGCCCAGCAGATTCCCGTCAGCATTCCCTGACCTTTCAGAACGATGCGCGCATCCGAGCCATCGATATTCGCCAGGCCGACATCGCCCTCGAGATTAGTCCATGCCAGACGCTTGCGCGGAAGATCGAGCGCAACGCCGATCGCCTCGCGCAGATCACGGAGCAGGACTTTCCTGTCCCTGCGTGTTGCGGGGTCATAGCCCGGCATGGGGTCCATCGGCGCACATGACAGGGTGTTATCGCCGCGATCCGTCCAGTACAGCGTGCGCGTCGCCAGATCGAGGTCGAGGTCGATCGGCTCGGGCATGCGCGAGAACAGGGTGATCATGTCGCGCCGGTTGGTGGGCGTGG
>DAIRES010000081.1:10667-14257 GCA_036795465.1 Hyphomonadaceae bacterium | reverse complement strand
TCGATGACGGCGCGATAGCCGGCGAGGTTGGCCTGGCTCGACAGCACATCCATCGACTGGGCGCGTGTGATGCGGGGAACGAATTCCATGGCCACGGCGGTGACGCCGGCGGCAGCGTAGGCGGCGGCTTCAGCTTTCGCCGAGTAGGGGTCCAGCAGGCCGAGGAGGGCCGCACCTTTCGGGTAGGTGGCGAGTTCGGCGGCGTCAGGCGCGCGGACCTTGAAGACAATGTCGGCGCCTTTGAGCACGTCAGCAGCGGAGCCGACTGTTGCGCCAGCGGCGGTGAAATCCTCGTCGCGAAGGCCGGCATTCGCGCCCGCGCCGGTTTCAACGGCGACAGTGTGCTTCAGGCCGATCAGTTTCTTGACGGATTCAGGCGTCGCCGCGACGCGCGTTTCGTCGAAGCGGCGTTCCTTCAGGACTGCAATTTTCATATCGCCCCCTTAACCCCGAAAGCGGGGTCAGCCGCCGAGCAGAGCAGATCCGAGCCAGACAAGGATCTCGATGAAGACGGCCAGAACGCAGAGGCCGATCACCGTGGCGACCCAGGCGCCGCCCATGTTCATCAGCAGGCCGACCGCAATGCCGAACACCGCAAAGCCGATCAGCGCGCCGATCCACGGAATGCCCATGGTGATGACGAAGGTGGCGTAGCCAACCGTGAGGATGATGAGCATCGAGCCCCACATCGTCAGGACGCCGAAGCTTTTCCACATGCCGCGGCGAGCCGACATATCCATGTAGGCATCGGTATGCGCCGGCGGCGCAACGATCGGGGCTTTGTTGGCAGGTTCGGCGTGCGCCATCGCGAGTCGTCTCCCAGCGATCTGTCGGTAAAGCAGCGGTCGATGTAGCCGGATCGGCGCCGGTTGAAAAGCGCTCAGAAGGCCGCATGGCGGGGAAAATCGCCCTGAATTTGTGGGAGAATCGGCCCGGCAGCGAAAAATCTGGCCTAGCGCCCCGGCACGACCCGGTCGGACGTCGAATACTGCCATTCCTGCAGCAGGGTGCGGAGGGCGGCGACGAAGGCCAGCGGCTGGTCGAGCATGATGTGGTGGCGCGCTTCGGGAATCACGATGAAGGGCACCTGCCGGTTCAGCAGGCTGCGCATGTAGTCGCCGACATCGTCCTCCCACAGGATCGACTTCTCGCCCTTGAACAGGGCGATCCGGCAGCGGGTTTCCTTCAGGAGTTCCTGCGGGGGACGGGAAACCGTGAAACGGCGCCAGATCGACGGATCGAACTTCCAGCCCCAGCCATCGCCCATCTGCTCGCCGTTCGGGCCATCGGGCATCGGCCGCTTACCGAGGCTCCAGCGGGCGATGTAATCCATGATGTAGTGGTTCTCGCACAGCTGGGGCGGGGCGAGGCGGAAGCGCGACAGCGCGGCTTCGAGCGAGGGATAGACCTTGCCGCCGCGCACCGGGGGCGGGCCCACCCGCGGACGGTCCGGCGGGTTCACCGGCGAATCGACTAGGACGATGCCGCCGAACCTGTCGCCATATTCGGCGCCGGTGACGACGGTGACGAAGCCGCCGAACGAGTGCGCGATGATGATCGGCTTTTCGGCGTGGGCGAAGAGGCCGGCGGCTTCGCACACGGCCAGCTGTTCCTTCGCGAACGTGTCCATCACGTAGCTTTCGCGCCAGCTCGAGTCGCCCATGCCGGAGAACGTCATGGCGACGACGTGATAATCGTCGGTGAGATAGGGCGCGATGAAATCCCACCAGTGGGCATGAGCGCCGTTACCGTGAACGAGGAGCAGGCCGGGCTTCGAGCTGTCGCCCCAGGTCTGGTAGTGAATTTGCGCGCCTTCGCATTCCACAAAGTGTGTGCCGTAAGGCGTGGCGATAGCGTCGGTGAACCATTGCGGCGCGGGGGGCGGCGCGCCGTGATACGGGGCGAGCGGACCCTGCTCGGCAGGAATGCCGACCGGCTGGTCGCGGACGAGCTTGTCGTTGTCCTTGGTCATGGTCGCCTCCGTTGGGAGGTCACTAAGCGTGCGGCGGCGGCAGGGCAAGCTCGACGCCCTTGAGCGTCAGTCCAGCTTGCGGACGTCTCCGGCGCGCCACAGGCGGTAACGCACTTCGACATTGTCCGGCGTGTAGAGCACAATCGGCAGGCGCGAATTGTAGCGCACGAGGGTCTGGCCGGGCAGGGTCACGAACGCTTGGCGGTCGCTGCCGGGTGGGCAGCCGATCTTGGTCGAGGCGCCGCCTGCGACGCTCGGCAGGCTGAAATAGGTGTAGCCCCAGCCTTGCAGCGTTTCTTCCTTCAGTTCGCCGCCGAGCGAGTGGCGATTGCAGTCGATCGTCTTTGTTTGCCCGACGATCAGTTCGACTTTCACCTCGTCTTCGTTCTGCAAAGCCGGCAGGCTGACGACGTGGCGCTTCTGGCCTGCGGTTGCAGCCGGGAAAGCCTCAAGCTCCTTGGCGATGTCGGTCGTGGGCTGCGCTTCGACGGGCGTCGTGGTGCAGGCGGAAAGACCGATAGCGGCCAGTGCGGTGAGAGCAAAAAGGCGCATGACGTAACCCTTCAGCTTGGGATCAGATCCCGACAAACGCGGCCGGGTACAATTGTTGCGGCCGCGTGTGTCGGTCGTCCTACATCTTCGGCTTGTAGGCAATCATCACATTGCCCGCGCCCTGGCCGAAGAGCCCGTAGCCGGAGTTCATCAGCAGCAAGCCGTTGACGGCGATGATCGAGGCGTTGTCGACTGAGGCGCCGTTGCCCTCGATGCCGTTGATCGTGTCGAAGGTGCGCGCCGTGTCCCACTGGGACGCCAGCTTGCCGGTCTTGCGCTCGACCACATAGACGCGGCCGTCGAGACCGCCGGTGACGACATAGTCGCCGATGACGGTGGGCGCGCCGGAGAGGCCGAACAGCGCGTCGCAGCGCGGAACGAACTTTTTGCGCTCGGCCGTGCAGTCGGGCTTCACCTCGAACTTCCAGTCGATCGAGCCGTCTTTCAGGTTCACGGCGTAGAGGCCGGGTTTCAGATCGGCGGGCACGGTCTGAGCCGGGATCGAGCGACCCGGATAGGAGATCGGCGCATAGACGTGCGTGTCGTCCGTCGCGATGCCCCAGTGGATGCCGCCATTGGGGCCGCCCGTGCCGATATCGGTGCGCCACACGACCTTGCCGTCATCCGGGTTCAACGCCCAGACGGTGCCGGATTTCTGGCCGGCGACGAGGATGTCCCTGCCGCCCGGCTGGGTGGTGAGGATCGTCGAGGCGCCGAAGTCGACATCGCGGAAGACGGTGTTCTTCGTGCAGTTCTTGCCGCCGCCATTGGGGCCGCAGCCGACGTTGAAGACGTCGTTCGCCGTGGCCTGATAGCTCCAGAGGATCTTGCCGGTGGTGAGGTCGAAAGACATCAGCGCGTCGGTGTTCGGATGCGCCGGGGCGGAGTTGGCTTCGCCGGTGCCGACATAGAGACGGTTGCGTTTCAGGTCGATCGACGGCGAGTTCCAGACGGGTGCGCCCGCCGGGCCCCACAGCATCTGACCATCGCCGCGATCGCTCATCGGCTTGGCGTCTTCCATCGTGCCGGTCTGCCAGACGATCTTGCCGGTGACGGCATTCACCGC
>DAIRES010000081.1:0-10567 GCA_036795465.1 Hyphomonadaceae bacterium | reverse complement strand
ACGCCGTCCTTGCGCACGCCATAGCCTGTCGATGTCCTGAAGGCGCGCTCGCCATCGTGGACCCACTGGATGCAGGGCTTGGCCTTGTCGGAGACGTCGAAGGCGAACAGCCGGTTCTTGGATTCACCGACCGGAAGGAAGACCGTGTTGCCGACAACCGCAGCCTGGCTGCGCATCGAGACGGCGTCGGGGAAAGCGACGACCCATGCGACTTCAAGATTGGTGAGGTCGCCCGGTTTCATTCCGGCCTGGGCGTAGCTGAGGTTGCGATGGTTCTGCTGGTCGAAGCCGAACGCCACAACGGTCGGCGTGGCGGTGAGCTTCGGCGTCGCGCGATCGGCGGGGCAGCGCATCGCGGCGATCCAGTCGTCGCTGACGGCGGCGGCTTCCGAGAGATAATCGGAGACGTAGGACACGTCGGCGGAGGAGAGGCCGACGCCCTGCGCGATCATCTTGCCTGCGATCAGCGCGTTGGAAATGTTGCCGGACGCCATGCGGGCCAGCGTGGCGCGGGAAGGCGAGCGTGTGGCTTCCGGATTGTCGTGGCAGGCCGCGCAGCGTGCCTTGTAAACCGCTTCGCCCGGATGCGGCCCGGCCGGTTTGGCGGGCGTGGCGGCGGCAATCTGGGTGGCGGCCGGCGTGGGCTGTGTCGCCTGTTCGGTTGCCGGCGTCGTGCAGGACGCGAGCGCGATAATGGCTACCGCCGAAGCGAGTTTGCGAAGCATAGTGAACCCTCCCGCTATTCCGCCCGCGACTTGTCGCGCGGTTCGGATGCTGGGCGGGACCATCCTCCCAAGGTGACGCTGGCGTCAATCGGGTCGGTAAGGAGAATTACGGGCTGCCGAGCCGGGGCGATCCGCCTTGAAATGAGGGTTTCCGGCCTGTAGGGGGCGGCCATGACTTCGTTCCCGCAAAACGCGCCGCTTCGCGTCGCAGCGCTTTACCGGTTCTGTCGGCTTGAGCGGTTCGAGGAGCTGCGCGCGCCGCTGGCGGCGTTCTGCTGCGGACGCGGGATCAAGGGCACGCTGCTGCTGGCGCGCGAGGGGATCAACGGCACCGTCGCTGGCGAGGAGGCGGCGATCGCGGAGCTGATCGCGCATCTGGAAGCGATGCCGGAGTTTCGCGGGCTTGAGGTCAAGTACAGCGCGGCGGCCGAGATGCCGTTCGGCCGAATGAAGGTGCGGCTGAAGCGCGAGATCGTGACGATGGGCGTTGAGGGCGTCGATCCGCTGGAAGACGCCGGCGCCTATGTCGAGGCGGCGGAGTGGAATGCGCTGATCGCCGACCCCGACACGGTGGTGATCGACACGCGCAATGATTACGAAGTTTCGCTCGGCACGTTCCGCAATGCCGTGAACCCCGAGACGGCGAGCTTTCGCGAGTTCCCTGAATGGGTCGAGAAGCATCGCAGCGAACTCGAAGGCAAGAAGATCGCGATGTTCTGCACCGGCGGCATCAGGTGCGAGAAAGCGACGGCCTATGTGAAGTCGCTTGGCTTCGACGAGGTGTTTCACCTCAAGGGCGGCATACTCAAATATCTGGAGAACGTGCCGGCGGAGCGGAGCCTGTGGCAGGGCGAGTGCTTCGTGTTCGACGAGCGCGTGTCGGTCGGGCATGGGCTGGCGGTGGGGCAGAACAAGCTGTGCCGCGCATGCGGCCATCCGGTGACGCCGGAAGAGATGCGGTCACCGAAGTTCCAGGAAGGCGTGTCGTGCGCTCGCTGTTTCGATGCGAGTGGCGAGGCCGACAAGATACACCATGCCGGACGCTGAGCCGTAGGGTGCATTAAGATGCACCCTACCTAGCGGTATAGACGCCCTCATCCGCCGTTTCGACGGACGAGGGCGTAGTCTTCTAGCTCTTCGGTTTGAACGCCAGCAGCATGTTGCCGCCTTGCTGGCCGAACATGCCGTAGCCCGAGTTGACCAGCAGCAGGCCGTTGGCTGCGGTGATCGAGTTGGAGTCGATTGCACCGCCTTTGCCTTTCACGCCGTTGAGCGCCTCGTATTCCTTGTTGGTCTGGTAGGACCACAGGGCTTTGCCGGTTTTGGCGTCGTTGATGTAGAGCGTGCCATCGAGCGCCGCGCTGACGACAGCGCCATCGATGATCGCGGGCGCTGCGGAGAACACGTTGCCGCGCCAGCGCTGAGCGCCTTCAGGCTTCTCGGGGTTGAACTGCCACTTGATCTTGCCGGTCTTGGCATCGAGTGCGTAGAGGCCCGGCTTGATGTTCGGGTCGCCTTCCCACTCGCCGGGGATCGCAACGCCGACATTGGTGATCGGCGCGTAGAGCGTGTTGTTGTCGAAGGCGAGACCCCAGTGGACGCCGCCCATCGGGCCACCGGTTCCCAGCGGCGTGCGCCAGACAACCTTGCCTGTGTCGGGATTGAACGCCCAGACCGAGCCGGATTTCTGGCCGGCGTAGAGCAGGTCCTTGCCGTCAGCGCCTTTGCCGAGAACCACCGAAGCGCCGAAGTCGACGTCGCGATAGACCGTTTCGGGCGGCTTCACGCAGTTGAGCTGTTCAGCTTTCGGTTTGGGACCGCAGCCGGCGTTGAAGATGTCGTTCGGCGTGGCGTGGAAGCTCCACTTCTCCTTGCCGGTCTTGAGGTCGATCGAGATGATCGCGTTGGTGTTTGTGTGCGCCGGCGGCGAGTTGCTTTCGCCGGTGCCGAAGAAGATCACGCCGCGTTTCTCATCAACCAGGGGCGAGTTCCAGATCGGTGCGCCCGACGGGCCGTACAGCATCTGGCCATCGCCGCGATCGCGGACAGGCGTTGCATCCGGCATCGTGTCGTAGCGCCATTGTTCTGCGCCGGTCTTCGGATCGAGCGACAGCATGTAGCCGTGGTTGGTGCAGCACTTCTCCTTGTTCTCGGCCGCGACCATGATTTCGAACTGGGCGACCGGAACGATGACGCGATCCTTGAGAATGACCGGCGTGCCGGTGGTCATCGAGTACGAGTAGGAAGCGACCTTCTTCGTCCACATCGGCTTGCCGGTGCGCGCGTCGAGCGCGTGGACAGTGCCGTCCTGGCCGGCGATCACGAGCTGGGGCGTGCCATCGGCGAGGACGCCGTAGGATGTGCTGGTGCGCAGCGGCCCCGGGGCGGGGGACGAGTAGATCCACTGGATGCACGGCTTCTCGCCGCCGAGGTCGAACGCATAGACCTTGCCGATATCGGTGGCGGGCCAGAACAGGTTCTTGCCGACGATGGCGCCTTGCGAGCGCATGATCGAGCCGCCCGGAATGGCGATCGACCAGGCCAGTTCCATGTCCGACATTTTCGCGGTGGTCAGGCCTGATTGCTGGGCCGTGAGCTTGCGGTTGTTGTCGTGGGTGTAGCCGAAGCCGACCGACGTGGCCGCGCCGGGGCCTTCGAGATCAACAGCGGCGCGGGCGCCTGTGCACATCATGGCGGCGGCCCAGTCGACCTTCGACGTGGTGCTGCCTTCGGTCAGGTAGGAGATGAGCTGCCCGCGTTGTTCGGCGGAAAGGCCGGAGCCCTGCACCTTCATCTTGCCTTCGGTCAGCGCGAAGTTGAGAAGCTGCGGGTTCATCGCCGCGAGGTTCTCGCGCGTGGGTGACTTGGTGTCCGGGTTGTCGTGGCAGGCGGCGCAGAAGGTCTTGTACACGCCTTCGCCCGGATTGGTGCTGACGCTGGCGGCGATCCGATCGACAGCGGATACGGCAGGCGTGGCGGGCGGGGCGGCTGGCGCAGCCGGGGCGGCGGGCGCGGCAGCAATGGCCGCAGCGGGGGCTGCTGGCTCCGGGGTCTGGCACGAAGCCAGGACGAGCATGGACGCACAGCCAAGTGCTGCCGCCAAAAGGGACTTGCGCATTGTATCCTCCGATCGCGCGCCGGACCTTTTTGCGGTGGCGCTCCGATTTGCGCGGCAACCTGCCCTAGCGCTGGCTGGTTTGCAAAGGGACAACCGGCGCCTGATCGCGTGCTTTTGTTTGACGTCCGGCCGGGAGACGCCACATTGCAGGCAGGCGACGACGCCGCGTGATCATGGGGAGAACACAGGTGAATCGCGTTGCGCAGGCGATTATCGCGACTGCGGCGTTGATCGCGCTCGCAGGGTGCGGCGACAGCACGCCGCAGGCTGTGGTGGAGCTGCCTGCCGTAACGGATAGCAGCGATGCGGCCCCGGCGGTCGACCCTGTTGCGCCTATGGATTACGCGCAGGCGGGTTCGTGGTTGTGTCGTCCTGATCAGCAGGATGCCTGTGAACAGGCCGCGACGGCGACCAGCATTTCAGCCGACGGACGGATGACGCGGGAAGCCTTCGCGCCGGCGGGCGATCCGCCGATCGATTGCTTCTATGTCTATCCCACCGTGTCCCGCGATGCGACGGCAAACTCCGACACGATCGCCGGGCCGGAGGAGATGGAGATTGCGCGCCAGCAGGCGGCGCGTTTCGGAGCCGTGTGCCGTCTCTATGCGCCGATCTACCGGCAAGTAACTGTGGCGTCGCTGCGCAAGATACTCGCAGCCGAAGATCCGGGCAGCGATCGTGAACTGGCCTATGCCGATGTGAAAGCGGCGTGGGAGCGATACCTCGCCAGCGACAATCACGGGCGTGGCGTCGTGCTGATCGGGCATGATCAGGGAGCGGGGCTTCTCACCCGGCTGATCGCGGCGGAGATCGACGGCAAGCCTGCGGAGGACAAGCTGGTGTCGGCGGTGTTGCTGGGCGCCGATGTCGAGGTGTCGGACAGCGGCAGCGTCGGCGGGTCGTTCGCGGGCGTGCCGCTGTGCCGAAGTGCGGACAGTGTGCGCTGCGTGATTGCATGGTCGGCGTTCCGTGCGGGCGAGGGGCCGCCGGCGGATAGTCTGTTCGGCAAGGCGCAGACGGCGGGTCGCAAGGTGGCGTGCGCCAATCCTGCGGAGCTGGATGGGTCAGGCGGCGCGCTGAAGGCGATGTTGCCGGTGAAGCCTGTGCTGTTCGACGAAGTGGCCCAGCCTGCGCCTTGGACGGCGGATGGCGCGGCGATCGAGACGCCTTTCGTCAGGCTGCCGGGCTTGCTGTCAGCGCAGTGCGTGGATCGGGGCGGGTTCACCTATCTCGAAGTGCGCGTGAATGCCGATCCGGCGGATGCGCGGACGGACACGATCAACGGCGATGTCGTGGTCGGCGGGAAGGTTCAGCCGCAATGGGGGCTGCACCTGATCGATATGCATCTCGTCATGGGCAATCTCGTGGAGATCGTGAAGCGGCAGGGCGCGGAGTGGCGCAAGGCGCAGGCAGGCGCAGCTGTGTTGCCGCCGGAGTTTCACAAGCCGGAATAGAAGCACTATCTATCCCTGATGACAGGCTGGAGCATCAACGCGGCGGAGTTGCGGATACCGAGGCAGTCGCGGTTTGCGGCGCATCGGATGATCGTGATTGCCGATCCGCAGCTGAATGCGGTGCGGCAGCTGAACGGGCTGGCGAGCTGGCTTGATCCGGCGAGCGGCGGGTGGCTGCACAAGCCCATCGGGTATCTGCGGTCGGATCGGTTGCGCGGGTATGACAGCGCGAAGCATCCGCGCACGTTCATGCCGATCAATGGCTGTGCGCCGCGCTCGCGCGGGCTTCATGCGGCGGTTGATGCAGGAGCAGTGCGCGTGCTGGCGAACGGGCTGACGGCGTCGGAGGTCGAGGCGCGGCTGGCGCCGGCGCTGGAGGCGATGCGGCGGATCAATGCGCTGAGCGATGGGCCGGAGGGTGGGGCGGGATTGCCCTATCCATTCCTCGGCTTCGGGCGGAATTCGAACTCGTTCTTCTCGACCATGCTGCGAGCGATGGATTTTCCAGAGCCTGCTTTCGCGCGGTCGGCCTTCATCGTGCCGGGCGCGCGCGGGCTGCTGCTGGCGAAGGACGTGCTGGCGGAAATCCGTCAGTCGAGCGCGGCGATGACGGGCGCGAGGAATTCCGCGACGCCTTCGGCCATGGCTTCGACGCCGCGTGCGGTGGGGTGAAGCCCATCGTCCATCAGCAGGCCTGACTTGCCGGCGATGGGAGCCATGAAGTTCGGCTGGTAGGGTATGCCGTATTCCTTCGCGAGATCGGGATAGATGGCGGCGTAGGCGGCATCGCGCGGATCTGCGTCCTGGCCTGTGATGGCGACGCCGATCAACGCTGCCGGAATACTGTCGGCCTTTGCGCGATCGAGGATGGCGGCGAGATTCTTCTTCGGCCGTTCGGGCGGAAGGCCCATCAGGAAATCATTGGCGCCGAGGGCGACGACCAGAAGATCAGCGTTCGTGCCCTGGACGCTCCAGTCATAGCGATTGAGGCCGTCGGCGGTCGTATCGCCCGAGACACCTGCGTTGACGAAGTGCGCCTGGACGCCCTTTGCGGCGAGCAGCCTCTCGACGACGGCGGGCAGGGCTTCATCGTCGCTCAGGTCATAGCCAGCCGTCAGGCTGTCGCCGAGCATGACGACGGTGGGAACATGCGGTTTGGTCATGCCCGAGCCTTCGCTGGCGGCGGGAGCATTGGCAACAGGCGTCGCCGGCTGGCCGCAGGAGCTGAGCAACAAGGCTGTGATGACGATAAGGCGTCGCATGGTGTCTCTTATCTTGCCGTGGCTTGCTGAAGGCCGCATCTAGCTTTGGATGAATAGCGCGAGTGCGGGTAGCCGGTTCCGCGCGCCTGAAGGGGAATAACCTTGGACGCCGCGCTTGTACTCGACGATGTCTGGCTGACGCTGCCTGCTGCGTCCGGGCCGGTGGAAATCCTCAAGGGCGTATCGTTTCGCGCAGTGCCGGGCGAAAGCGTGGCTGTGATCGGGCCGTCTGGTTCGGGCAAGTCGTCGCTGATTGCGGTATCGACCGGGATCGAGCGGGTGTCCAAGGGCGAGGTATCGCTGCTGGGCGAGACGCTGGTGGGCAAGAGCGAGGATGCGCTGGCGCGGTTGCGGCGCGGGCGGGTGAGCCTGGTGTTCCAGTCATTTCATCTGCTCGGCACGATGAACGCGTTCGACAATGTGCGCGCGCCGCTGGAGATTGCCGGGCTGAAGGATGTGGATCAGCTGGCGAAGTCCGGGCTTGAGGCCGTGGGGCTGGGCGCGCGGATGGATCACTTTCCGGGGCAGCTGTCTGGCGGCGAGCGCCAGCGCGTAGCTGTCGCGCGGGCGCTGGCGAGCAATCCGCGCATTGTGTTTGCGGACGAACCGACGGGCAATCTTGATCGCACAACCGGCGCGATGGTGGCCGACATGCTGTTCGCTATCGCGCGAGAGCGTGACGCCACGCTGGTGGTCGTGACGCACGATACCGAAGTCGCCGCGCGGGCTGACCGCGTGGTCGAGATGCGCGACGGGCGTGTTGTCGGCTGAGCGCTATTTCGCGGGCTTCGGCAGGGCCTCGATATAGTCGGCGTGGATCGTCGCTTCGAACGGCTCAAGCATCACCTCGGCCTGTGACGACGACGTGTCATGCCATGTCTGCGCATCGAAACGGATGAGCAGGATCTGGATCGGCTCGTTGGCGTCGGCCGGTTCCGCGCGCTTCTTGCCGCCAAGCACGATGCCGGTGCGGCCGGTCTCTGCGCGGATGTCGATCACATTGCCTGTGTCCTTCGGCCGGAACAGGCCAGCCGTCTGCCTGATGCGGACATGATCGCCAGCCGTGAAAGTGTGATCCTTGTAGGTGACCGCTATGGCGTCGACGGGGATGCCGGATAGCGGCGTGAGATCGGGGCCGGATGCGCAGGCCGCTGCACACAGAACGGCCAGCGCCGCGAAGACTGATCTCATGTTTGGCTCCCACACAGGCGCCGGACCATGGTGCGCGTTGCGCGGGATGACAATTGCCGGGGCAGGGACTACCCAAGACCAATGGCGGTTGATCCCCAAACAAATGCACCCACGCGCGCATGGCTGCGCATCGCCCGACGCGAACTGGCCGGCGGGCTTGGCGGCTTCTGGATTTTCCTCGCGTGCCTCGCGCTCGGTGCGTGGGCGATCGCGGCGGCGGGGTCGATAACGTCTTCCTACAATGCCGGACTTGACCGGCAGTCGCGCGAATTGCTGGGGGGCGACGCTGCTGTCACGCTGGCTCAGCGCGCGGCGACGGCGGAAGAGCGTGCATGGCTGGACGAGCGCGGCACGGTCAGCGAGGCGGCGCAGGTCGATCTGATGGGGCGTGCGGCCGGACCCGGTTCGAGCAAGGTGATGCAGATCGATGTGCGTGGCATCGATGGCGCGTTTCCGCTGGTGGGGGCTTTCGTCTTCGACAGGGACATAACGGTTGCCGATGTCCTGGCGCGGCAGGGCGATACGTGGGGCATCGCGGCTAGCGAAAGCCTGCTGAAGGATCTCGGCGTGCCGGTGGGCGGCGCCGTTATGCTGGGCGACATTCCGGTTCAGGTGCGCGCTGTTCTGGTGCGCGAGCCTGACAGGATCGGCGAGCCGGGCATGTTCGAACCGCGCGCGATCATTTCGATCGACGCGTTGCGGGACGCAGGCCTGATGCAGCCGGGGCAGTTGTTCCGAACGGCTTACCGCATGGTGCTGAAGCCGGAAGCAGCGGCGACGTTCGAGGCCGATCTCAACGCGAAATGGGAATCGGAAGGGCTGCGCTATCGCGGTCCGGATGACGCGGTCGATGGGCTGCGGGCTTTGCTCGACATGCTCAACACGTTCATGACGGTGATCGGGATATCCGCGCTGGTTGCGGGCGGGGTGGGTGTTGCGCAGGCGACGTCGTCCTTCCTGGAAACGCGGCTGGATTCGATTGCGACGCTGAAGGCGCTGGGCGCGGACGCCGGAACGATACGCGCGGCTTATGGTTTGCAGCTTGCTGTACTCGCAGGTCTCGGTGCGCTGGCGGGAGTTGCGCTGGGTGCGGCTTCGCCGTGGATGCTGCAATGGATTGCAGGCGGCGCCATTCCGCTGCCGAGCGAGCTTTCGATATTTCCCGCGCCGCTGCTCAAGGCGTTCGTGCTGACCATGCTCGCTGCCGTGGTGTTCGCGACGCCGCCGCTTGGACGCGCGCGCGCAACGCGGCCCGCGGCGCTGTTCCGCCGCGAGGGCGGGGACGAGATGGTTGCGACGCCGACATTCGAGCGCGTGGTTGCGGGGAGCGCGGCCGTGTTGCTCGTGCTGGTGTCACTGATCGGATCGGCGCGGCCGCTTGTGACGGTCGGCCTGCTGTTCGGCGCGACGATTGCGTATCTCGTGCTGATCGGGGCGGCGATGCTGGTGAAGCGGATCGCGAAGGCGGGTGCGAAACATGCGCGTGGCTATCTGCGGCTGGTGTTGTCGAATCTCGGCGGGCCGGGATCGCTCGCGCCTGTGGTGGCGCCCGCGCTCGGGCTTGGCCTGTCGTTGATGACGCTGGTCGCGGTGGTGCAGACCAACCTGCTTGGCACGCTGAAGGATACGGCGCCGGCGAATGCACCGTCGGTGATCTTCCGGCAGATTCCGCAGGCGCAGGCTGAGGCGTTCGACCAGCTGATGGCCGAACACGGCATCGATATCGAAGATGTGAAGGCCTACCGGCGCGCGCCTGTCCTGCTGGGGCGCGTGATCACAATCAGGGGAGAGAAGCTCGACGAGTCATCCGTGCCGCCGGAGGAAAGATGGGTCACTCGGGGCGAAACTCCGATGACATTCATGCGAGCAAAGCCGCCTGAAGCCATGCTGCGGAGCGGCGAATGGTGGGCCGAGGATTACGAAGGTCCGATGCTGGTGTCGGTCGAGGAGGACGCTGCATCGGGTCTCGGTTTGAAGCTTGGCGACAGCGTCGGGTTCCGCATTTTCGGGCGCGAGATCGAAGCGAAGGTTGCCTCGGTGCGGAAGGTCGACTGGGCAGGCTTTGGCGCCAATGTCGCGTTCATCCTGTCGCCGGGCGCGCTCGAGGCGATGAAGCCGTTCAACGCCGCCATCGTCATCATGCCGCCGGACAAGGAAGCCGAGGTAATTGCGGCGGTTTCTTCGCGCTGGCCGATGGTGCTGGCGTTCCAGTTGCGCAAGACGCTGGAGACTGCGGCCGACCTGTTCGGACAGGTCTCTATCGCGGTCGCAGCGTTGGCCGGTGTGGTGACGACCGCGGGCGTGCTGGTGCTGTTCGGAGCGTTCGCTGCGGCGGCGCGCAGGCGCAGGCGCGAGTCGGCCTTGCTGAAAGTGTTCGGCGCCTCGCGCGCAGCGATCCTCGGGCTTTATGCTTTTGAGTTCGCACTCGCGGCATTCGTGGCGGTGGTTCTGGGCGCCCTGATGGGTGTCGTTGCGGCTCACCCGATTGTGATTCTCGTGTTCGATGTGACCTGGCGGTTCGACTGGTCGCCCGTTGTGACAGGCGGATTGATTGCCGTGATTTCCGCTGCTGCAGGCGGCGCTATCGTTGGTTGGTCGACTTTATCCCAACGTCCGGCGCGAGTATTGCGCTCGGCATGAAGGTCGGTATGTTCCCCCCAGCGTCAGCCCGGCGCTTGGCCCTATAAAACCGCCCGCAGCAGTTTGTGGAGACGGGGACGGAAATCCGTCGCGGGGTCGTTGAAAAGGTGCGTGGGCGTACGGGGAGGAATTATGAAGAAGCTCGTATCGATAGTTGCGTTGGCGGCTGCGCTTGGC
>DAIRES010000311.1:0-2845 GCA_036795465.1 Hyphomonadaceae bacterium | reverse complement strand
GTTCGGCGATGTGGCGTGACAGCGTGATGTGGCCATCGAGAATGGCGCGCACGGCGTCTGCCACCGGCTCGTTGTGATCGTCGCCATCCACAAGCACGGTGAAGAGGCCCGTGATGTGGCCCTGCGGCTCCCCATCGGGAACGGTGATGCCCGGCCCGGCCCGCTCCAGCAGTTTCGGAAGCTCGGCGAAGACAGATGGCGTGTAGCCCCGCGTGGTTGGCGGCTCACCCGCAGCAAGACCAATCTCGCGCTGCGCCATGGCGAAACGCGTGACGGAGTCCAGGAAGCAGATCACCTGCTTGCCCTCGTCGCGGAAGTGTTCGGCGACAGCGAGCGTCAGCCAAGCCGCGCGACGGCGGCGTGGCGCGGCTTCGTCGGAGGTCGCCGTCACGATGACTGATTTCTGCAGGCCTTCCGGCCCAAGCGTATCTTCGATGAACTCGCGAACCTCGCGGCCACGTTCGCCGATCAGGCCGATGACGATGACATCTGCTTCCGCGCCGCGCGCGAGCATCGACATGATCGTGGACTTACCAACGCCTGAACCGGCGAAGACACCGAGCCGTTGTCCGCGTGCGCACGGCGCAAATACATCGACCGCTTTCACGCCAAGCGCCATCTTCTGATCGACGCGCGCACGCGACTGCGCGTTAGGAGCGATCGCCCTCACCTGCCGCGGCTTCCAGCCGGGACGCAGCGGGCCTTTGCCGTCGAGAGGCTCAGCGAACGCATCGATCACGCGGCCGAGCCACTGATCGGAGGGCCGCACCGTGTCGAGGCCTGACGTAAAGAGAACAGGCGCGCCCGGCCCGAGACCTTCGAGCGGATCGCAGGCCAGAAGGATTGCGCGGTCGCCTTCAAAGCCAACCAGCTCGCCCCGGGGCCCTGCATCGTCACCGAAACGAACGGCAGCGCCCAACCGCATCGCCTGAGCCGGGCCGGCGGCCTCGATACGCAGGCCTTCCAGCGCGGTTACCCGCCCCTCGTAACGGCGGGGTTCAAGGGATTTCAGGTCGCGGATGGCCGAGGCCAGCATGGATCAATGCCCGTCATTAAGATTGGCCGGAGGCCTGAAGAAATGTGATCAGGACGAGAATTGGGTTTCCGGGCCGTTAACCACGAGAAACCCCGAAAAACCGGGACTTCGGGACTCTTGTCGCCCCATGGAATCACGGTAACGTTTATGAATCTGCCCAGCCGGGCCGAAACCTGCCGTTAACTATTTCGACGCCTTAATGCGAGGGTTAATACCGCCGCAAGGCAACCGCGATTCGGGAGAGACGCATATGCGGGTCTTGTTGATCGAGGATGATGAGCAGACCGCTCGCAGCATCGAACTGATGCTCAAGGGCGCCGGCTTCAACATCTTCACCACCGATCTGGGTGAGGAAGGCGTGGACCTTGGTAAGGTCTATGAATACGACCTCATTATCCTGGATCTCGGCCTGCCGGATATCTCCGGTTACGAGGTGCTGAAACAGCTTCGCATGTCGCGTGTGAACACGCCTGTGCTGATCCTGTCGGCCAACCCTGACATTGAAGCGAAGGTGAAAACGCTCGGCTACGGCGCCGACGATTATCTCACCAAGCCGTTCAACAAGGACGAGCTGATCGCACGCATCACCGCGATTGTCCGCCGCTCGAAAGGCCACGCAGAGAGCGTGATCCGCACGGGCGACATCATCGTGAACCTTGATGCGAAAACGGTCGAAGTGAACAACAACCGCGTTCACCTCACCGGCAAAGAATACCAGATGTTCGAGCTGCTCTCGCTCCGCAAGGGCACGACGCTCACGAAAGAGATGTTCCTGAACCATCTCTACGGCGGCATGGATGAGCCGGAACTCAAGATCATCGACGTGTTCATCTGCAAACTGCGCAAAAAGCTCGCGCAGGCGACGGGTGGCGACCACTTCATCGAAACGGTCTGGGGCCGCGGCTACGTGCTGCGCGATCCAGATCCCCGGGTGAACGCCGCCCTGGCTGAGAAAGCTGCCTGAGCTTCTCACGCCTTTGCACTGACCCAATCAAGAAAGGGCGGATCGCAAGATCCGCCCTTTCGCTTTTCAGGCCGCCACCTTGTCTTGCGCAACGACAACGTCGCTCTTGTGACCGAAACCTTTGGAGTAATCGAGCAGCGATAACACCTTCGGCTGGATGCGCACGATGCGGGTCTGGGACATATCGATCGTGGTCTGCTTGGCCAACTCGGAACCGAAGCGCTTGAACATCAGCTCTCCGACGCGCGTAAGCTCGCCGAGGTCGGTGACGAATGTCGCCTCTCCGGCCAGCGATAAACTCCGGATTTCCGACCAGAGTTGATAGGGCGCGTTTGCCGTGACCGAGACCCGGCGGTCCAGCTCTATGTTGGCTGACTTCTGACTGTAGGCATCCGTTCCAAAATAAAGGGTCAGGCCATCGCTTACGAAACTGACGGTCGTGGCGTGCGGCCAGCCATCGGGCCGGTTGGTGGCAATCGTGATGTCGAGCGCCTTGTCGAGAATTTCGAGCGCAAGTTTCTCCTGGTCGGGGTTCATTTTGGCCTCCTTCGCATGAAAGATAATCGTCGTGCTCGGGACGGCAGCCATGATCTGCGTCAATATGGATGCGAGCCGCACGGCGATTCAGGAGGCGGCCACCGAGACGAGGACTTCCATGGACCTGCGCGAACGACTTGCCCTTGATCTGCTTGGGGCGAGCTACACTCAGCTCACCGAGCAGAAACGCAGTGTGATTGATCTGATCGCTGACCAGAAGCCCAGCGGCCTTGGTCCCGTGGCAAAGGTCGATGAGCGCGATCGCTGGCAGAAACTTGCGGATCAGGTGGCGAAGACCGGTGGGTCGT
>DAIRES010000080.1:0-14363 GCA_036795465.1 Hyphomonadaceae bacterium | reverse complement strand
CTCGGCTATGACGCCTGCGCCAAGATCGCAAAGACCGCGCACAAGAATGGCACCACGCTGCGTGAGGAAGCGGTCGGCGGGGGCTACCTGACGGATGCGGAATTCACGAAGCTGGTTCGTCCCGAAAAAATGATCGGGCCGAAATAGTTCGAAACGGCCGTTACGCCGGAATTGCACTACCTTCCTGATTGAGCCGCGTCGGCTGGCGCCCGGAAAACTGGGGCCGGTGGCGCAAGATCAGGAGGAACAGCAATGAGGATTATCACAGTCATTTCGGCTGTGGCGCTTGTCGGCGCAGCAATTACCGGAACGGCATGGGCCCACCATGGCTGGGAGGCCTATGATTCTGCGAAGCAGCAAAAGGTGAGCGGAACGATCGCCGAGCTGAAGTGGGAACAGCCGCACGCCATCCTCTGGGTAAACAGCGGCGGCAAGAAGCTGGAAGTCTGGCTTTCCCCCCTGCAGCGAATGGTCGACCGCGGACTCACCAAGGACGCTCTGGCCGCCGGAAAAACTGTCACAGTCGAGGCCCAGCCGCACACCCAAAAGGTTAACGAGTGGAAAGCTCTGGCAATCACCGTTGATGGCAAAGCCTATAATCTGATGCGGTAGCTGCTCACGCCACATCACATCTCCCGTGAGAGATGACAGGGCGGCCTGTGCCGCGCTAACAAGCGAGCATGTCTTACAATGCTCCGCTTCCCCAGATCGCCCACACGCTCGCGCACATCGCCCGGCTTGATGACCTTGCGGCCACCGGGGCGTTTCCCAATTTCGATTCGGAGCTGGTTGGGCCGATCCTGGAAGAAGCCAACAAGCTGGCGCGGGACGTTCTCGCCCCGCTGAACACCATCGGCCACAAGCAGGGCGCGAAGCTTACGGACGCGGGCGTGATCGCCACCCCGGGCTTTGCCCAAGCCTATGCCCAGTATCGCGAAAGCGGCTGGATGAGCCTGTCCTTCCCGGAGGAGTTCGGCGGACAGGGCCTGCCCAAGCCGCTGGCGCTGGCGGTCATGGAAATGATCCACGGGTCGAACATGGCGTTCGGCCTCTGCCCCCTGCTGAGCATGGGGGCGATCGAGGCGATCCTTGCGCACGGCACGGATGAGCAGAAGCAGATGTATCTGCCCAAGCTGATCTCCGGCGAATGGACCGGCGCGATGAACCTGACCGAGCCGCAGGCCGGATCGGATGTCGGCGCGCTCAAGACCAAGGCCCTGCCGAATGGCGACGGGTCGTATGCGATCTCGGGCCAGAAAATCTACATCACCTGGGGCGACCACGACATGACGGACAACATTGTCCAGCTCGTGCTTGCCCGCCTGCCCGACGCGCCGGCTGGATCGAAGGGCATCTCGCTGTTCGTTGTGCCGAAGTTCTTCGTGAACCCGGATGGCTCGCTCGGCGACCGCAACACGTTCAAGTGCATCGGCCTCGAGCACAAGATGGGCATCCATGGATCGCCCACATGCGTGATGGAATACGCCAACGCAAAAGGCTGGCTGGTCGGCCAGGCCAACAAGGGCCTCGCGGCGATGTTCACGATGATGAACTCGGCGCGCCTCAATGTTGGCCTCGAAGGCGTAGGCGTGGCGGAAGCCGCGCTGCAGGTCGCCGTCGGCTACGCCAATGATCGCAGGCAGGGTCAGGCGCCGGGCGCCGAAGGCTCCGCGCCGATCATCCTGCACCCCGATATCCGCCGCTCGCTGGCGACCATGGCTGCCAACGTGCAAGCCTCGCGCGCGATCTGCTATGCCTGCGGCGCCGCCGCCGAGCTTGCCGAACACCATCCCGATGCAGCAACGCGCAAGGCCGCGAAGATGCGCGAAGACCTGCTGACGCCGCTCGCCAAGGCGTGGTCGACAGACCGCGCGGTCGATGCGACCAACACGGGCGTGCAGATTCATGGCGGCATGGGCTTCATGGCTGAAACCGCCGCTGCCCAGCTCTATCTCGATGCGCGCATCCTGCCGATCTATGAAGGCACCAACGGCATCCAGTCGATCGACCTCGTCGGGCGCAAGCTCTCGATGGATGGCGGCGCGGCGATGAAGGCGATGCTGGTGGACATCCGCCAGACCGCGCGCGATGCACGCGACACCAACCAGCCGAAATTCGTCGCCATCGCTGACCGGCTTTCGGTCGCCAGCGACGCGCTGGAAGAAGCGACCGAGTGGATGATCACGGCCATGGAAAGCGCCCGCGAAACGGCGCTGTCGGGCGCGACGGCTTATCTGCACCTCGCAGGCGATGTGGCCGGCGGCCATTACCTCACCCGCGCAGCGCTTGCCGAACATGGCAAGCAGGACCGGGAGACGGACCGCTCGCTGGCGCTCGCCGCTTTCTTCGCGGAGGACACGCTTGCCCGTGCGCCTGCTTCGATTGCGCGGATCACGACGGCGTCGCAATCCCTGCGTGAATCCGGCGAACTTCTCTGGTCGGTCTGACGCGGATTTCCAAAGCACCCTGAACCCGGCTAGGATTGGCGTCTCGCAAGTCGGGATTCCGCATGAAGAGCGTTCTGGTGGGTGTTGCTTTCGGCATGCTTGCAGCCTGCACGACAATGGGCGGAAGCCCCGGCGAGACCGCTGCGGATGCGCGCTTCCGCGCGATCTACGAAAGCGAGTGGGAATGGCGCAAGACGCTTGATCCCGAAGAAGACGAGGAATCGCCGGACGCTGACGCCGCGCCGCGCAACTGGTCTCGCGTTGACCCCGCATCGCAGGCCGAACGCCTTGCCTACATGAAGGACGTCATCGGCAAGCTTGATGCGCTCGATCCGCAGTCGCTGTCGCCCGAGGGGCGGATCAATCTTGCCATCTATCGCGACCAGATCGAGGTGCGGATCGCGCAGATCGAATTCCGCGAATACGAAAAGCCGCTGAACGCCGACACGACATTCTGGACCAGCGTTGCAAGCTATGGCCCCAAGCAGTTCAGCAACGAGACGCAGGCTCGCGCGTGGATTTCGCGCCTCAACGATGTGCCGCGCTATTTCGCTGATGAGACGGCCAATATGCGGCTGGGTCTTGCGCGTGGCTTCACGCCGCCGCGCGTGACGCTGGAAGGAAGGGCCGCTTCAATCTCTGCGGTGTACGACGGCAAGACGCCCGAACAATCATCGTTCTACGAGCCTTTCCTCGTGCTGCCTGCGAGCATTCCGGCGGCGACGCGGGTGGAGCTTCAGACCGAGGCGAAGGGAGCCATCGCCGACAAGGTGTTCCCCGCCTACCGGACACTGCTGCCGTTCTTCCGAGACGAGTATTATCCCAAGACGACGACGGAACTGGCAGCGACGAAGCTGCCCGATGGCCAAGCGTATTATGCGGCGCAGATCCGCGAATACACGACGCTGAAACTGTCGCCGGACGAGATCCACCAGATCGGGCTGGACGAAGTCGCGAAGATAACGGCGCGGATGCATGATGTGATGAAAGAGGCGGGGTTCACGGGCGACCTTCCCGCCTTCCTCGCTTTCCTGCGTACCGATCCACAATTCTACGCCAAGACGCCGGATGAGCTGCTGATGCGGGCGGCGTGGATATCCAAGAAGTTCGATGGCAAGGCGAAATACTTCTTCGGCCGCCTGCCCCGCTCGCGCTTTGAAGTGATCCCGGTGCCTGCCGACATGGCCCCATTCTATACGGCGGGCCGTGGCGGCACGGGCGTCTATCTGGTGAACACCTACAACCTGCCCTCGCGCGCGCTCTATTCGCTGCCGGCGTTGACGCTGCATGAGAGCGCGCCGGGGCACGCGTTCCAGATGCCGCTGGCGGATGAGCAGGAAGGCCTGCCGGAGTTTCGCCGCAAGACATACATCTCGGCCTTCGGCGAAGGCTGGGCGCTGTATTGCGAACTGCTCGGCGAAGAGATGGGGATGTACGAAACGCCCTACGAGAAGTTCGGAATGCTGAGCTACCAGATGTGGCGCGCGGCGCGGCTGGTGGTCGATACCGGCATTCACGCCAAGGGCTGGACGCGTGAACAGGGGCAGGCCTTCTTCCGCGACAACACTGCGCTGGCCGACCATGAGATCACCACCGAGGTCGACCGCTACATTTCATGGCCGGGACAGGCGCTGAGCTATTATCTCGGCGAGATGGCAATCGTCGAAGGCCGCAAGAAAGCCGAGGCGGCGCTGGGCGAAAAGTTCGACATCCGCTTCTTCCACGACACGGTTCTGCAGCTTGGCTCCGTGCCGTTGCCGGTGCTGGAACAGCGCATCGATCGCTTCATCGCGGAAGGCGGGCCGGACCCTTACAAGGCGCACTAGGCCCGCCCCGGCATTCATACGCTGTTAGCACACCCTTTACCCGGCCTTCAGTCCCGCCTGTCAATTTGAACACCTGCAGCAGAAAGCGCGCACGTGTTCCGACGCCTGTCCACCGAGATCGCCACGCTCTGCGCCGTCACATCGACGGCGCTGGTTCTCGCAGCGGCATTGCTTGCCCACATCGCAGCCATTCCTGCGGCCAGTGCAGCGGCGCTTGCGGGACTGCTGGCGTACGCAATCATCCGGACGCTGGTGGCTCATCGTATTGCGCGCGGCGTGACGGAGATCGGCGGCGCCCTGTCGCGTGCGGCGGAGGGCGAGCGGATCGAGGTTCGCGTGAAAGGCCGCAACGAGATGGCGGCGCTGGCTTCCAGCTTCAACCTGATGTCCGGCCGGATCGCGGAACGGGACCAGCACATCGCGCGCCTTACCTGGCAGGATGGCGCAACCGGCCTGCCGAACCTGCATGCCATGGAAGCGCGCCTCGCCGAAATGCGCGACGCCAATGATCCCGAGACGTTGTTCGCGGTCATCCTCGCCATTGATGAGTTCGAGCGCCTGCGTCTCGCCATCGGCCATGGGCATTGCGTGAAACTGACAGCCGCCATCGCGAACCGCATCTCGGCGACATACGGCGAGATATTCGTTGGCTGCGCCGGGCCTGACCGGATCGCCGCCGTGTTCCGCGCCGAAAGCGCGGAGGCTGCTACACGCACGGCAGCAGCTATCGCGGCGATCGCCGTGCAGCCGACGCGTGTGGGCGAGGATCGCATCGAGATCGCCGTTACCACCGGGCTCGCCTGCCATGCCGATGCGCCGCATGTTCCGCTCGCCCTGCTGCAGCGCGCGGAATCGGCGCTGGACCGTGCGCGCGTTGAACGCCGCGACGCCCGCGTGTTTGACGAAGCAACCTACAGCGATCCCGCTGCCACGCTGTCGCTGATGAACGAGATGCTTCTGGGGCTGGAACGCGGCGAGATCTTCCTGACGCACGAGCCAGCTTACAATGTGCGCAAGCACGGTGTTTTCAGCGCGACTTCGACGGCCCACTGGCGTCATCCCGCGCGCGGCTTCCTGACGCCGGACAAGTTCGTGCCGCTTGCCATCCGCACGGGCCATATGCGCCAGCTTGCCGAATGGATGATCGATCGCGCCATCGCGGATCAGCGCCGCATGCGCGAGGCTGGTCGCGACATCACGCTGGGGATCGCCATACCGGCGTCGCTCATCGTCAACTGCGCGTTTGCCGAGCGGGCGATGCGCCAGATGCGGCGGTCGGGGACGCGCTTGTGCCTGGAGATAACCGGCGATGTCGCAGCGCTGGATGATCCGCGCGCGATCCAGACCATGAAGGACCTGCGCGATGCAGGCATGGCCATCGCGATCTCGGGCTTTGGCGCATCGCCCTCGCCCCTCGCTCCGCTGCGCGGCCATCCCGCGCAGGAGCTGAAGATCGGGCGGACGTTCACGGACGGCATGGTGCGCGGCAAGCCCAGCGCCATGCTGGTCAAGGCGATCATCGACCTCGCCCACAGCGTCGGGATGACCGTGACCGCCGAGGGCATCGAAACCGCCGAGAGCCTGAACCTACTGCAATCGATGGGCGCTGACGCCGTGCAAGGCCTGGCGATCGCACGTGGCATGCCGCTGGCGGAGTTCCTGAAGTTCGATTCGCCCACGCTGGCGACACGCTCCCCCGCGTCGTTGAAGGGTCTGGCCTAGCGATATTCGCACAAGGCCCCGCGCACCACAGGCGGCGGAGTGGCCTCAGTTTATCGCCTTGCCCGTTGCATCGAACGCCATCAGGCGCGAGCGTTCGACGAAAGCGTTCAGGATCGCGCCCGCATGCGGCGCGGACGATGCTTGCGGCGTCAGCCAGCTCGCATTCGCGAAATTCACACGAACGAAACGCCGCCCGCCGATGACTTCCTCGCCCGCCGCCCTGACCACAAAGCGCAGGCAGCCCGCGCCCGCGCGCTCAAGCCTCATGTCGTCGGGATGGAAAGCGACCGTGCATGGGCCCTCGTCCGGCAAGCGCAACTCGTCAGGCGGCTGAAAGCTGGCCCCGTCGGCCAGCACGCCGCGCCCGTCGCGCGCCGTCATCGCCAGCGTGTTGAGCACGGGAAAAGACGTGGCGACCGCCGCCTTCAGATTTACCGGATGTGCAAACACGTCCGCCGCAGCGCCCGACTGGATGATCTCGCCCCGGTTCAGCACCACAACCTGTCCGCCAAGACCGAGCGCTTCATCCGCATCGCCCGCGACGAGCACGACAACAGCGCCTGTCTCCGACAGCAGCGTCTTCAGGTCGGCGACAAACCTTTCGCGTATTTCACTGTCCAGCCCCGACGATGGCGCATCGAGCACAATCAGCTTCGCGCCCCTCGCCTTCGTGATCGCCAGCCGCAACTTCTGGTCGAGATCACCCGCGTCCACGCTCCCGCGCTTCCCCGCTTTCTGTCCTGCCTTCGGCGGCGCCGGCGCGTCGACCCGAACGACCTTGCCCTTCTCGCGCCGGGCCTGGGCGATGTCTTTTCCGTCGAGCTTGATGGATCCCGTCTGGGGCCTTTCGGCGCCTGTAAGCACGCGGATCAGCGTGTCGCGTTCATAGGCCGAGAGACCGACGATCGCGGTGGGCGTCTCGCGCGACAGGGCAAGGCTCGCCCGCGCCAAAACCGGCTCCCGGCCGGCTGCTCGGGAGACATCCCTCAGCTCCAGCACGCCGCCGTCCTGCCTGACCTGAGCTTCACCATTTCAACGCCCGCACATGCCGAAGCGGAAACCGCCCGGCAGGGGCATTATCGCTTCGCGCGGGAAAGCGTCAAACGCGGCGTACCGTCACCTCGAAAGGCCTTGTATTTCGGGCCTTCGCGCACCTGATACACGTTGTTACCACTTTGAATTTTACGTGAGACCGAGACGGAAATACCAGCAGTATTCATTTAAGTGCGCATATGAAGGCGAGTGCCAGCCGGGGTCGGCGGGCGAGCGGAAAGTTCAGATGGACAAGAAAGTTCTGATCGGGATCGCGGGGGCGGTCATTGTGGGGATCGCGGCGACAGCTCTCGTCCTCGGTGGCGGCGCCAACGCGGCGACGGGCAAGTACACCTACGAAACCGTGACAGTCGGCAAGGGCGATGTCGCCCGCGTGATCTCCGCGTCCGGCGCCGTGCAGCCGCGCGAGAAAGTCGATGTCGGCTCGGAAGTCTCGGGCAAGATCACCGCGATCTATGTCGACTTCAACGATCCGGTGAAGAAAGACCAGGTGCTCGCGCAGGTCGACCCGGAAACATTCCAGAACGTGCTCGATCAGGCCCGCGCGCGGCAGCGCCAGTCGGAAGCCGCCGTCGACAACAATCATGCCTCGATCAACCGCGCGAAAGTCGCGCTCGACGTGGCCGAGAAGAACTTCACCCGCCAGAAAGCGCTGTTCGACCAGCAGGCGATTTCGCAGCAGGCATGGGAGCTAGCCGACCAGACCTACACCAACGCCAAGCTCGCGCTGCAGACCGAGGAAGTGTCGCTGAAATCCTCGATCGCAGGCCTCGAGACCGCGAGAGCCACCGTGCAGGACGCGATCACCAAGCTTGAGCGCACCAAGATCCGCTCGCCGATCGATGGCGTGATCCTGAGCCGTACTGTTGAAGTCGGGCAGACCGTTCAGTCGTCACAGACCGTCGCCAAGTTCTTCGTCGTCGCCGCCGACCTGTCGCAGATCGAGATCGAAGCTGCCGTCGTTGAGTCCGACATTGGCGGCATCGACAATGGCGACCCGGTCGTCTTCACCGTCGATGCTTTTCCCGGCGAGCGGTTTCAGGGCTCGGTCGTGCAGGTGCGCCAGCTCGGCGCCGAAACCGCGAACGTCGTCACCTACACAGTGGTGGTCAACGCGCGCAATCCGAACGGCAAGCTGCTGCCCGGCATGACCGCCAACGTCGAGATCACGGCAGACCGCGCAACCGACGTGCTGCGCATCGCCTATGACGCAACGCGCTTCCAGCCGCCGAAGGAAGTCGCCGAAGCCATGCGCGCCGAACAGGAGCGCAACGGAGAAGGCAGCGGTGGTCGCGGCCCCGGCGGGCAACAAGGCGCCGGCGCTGCTGTCGCGATGGGTGAAGGCGGCCAGCGCCCGCAAGGTGGCGGTCGGGGCGGCGAACGTCGCGGACCGGGCCCGCAATTCGGCGAGATGCTGAAGACAGCCGGCGTCGATGAAGCCCGCGTCGAAAAGATCATGAGCGAGATGCAGGGCGAAATGCAGCGGGCGATGGCCTCCATCCCCAATCCACAGCAACAGCAGGGCGGCGCAGGCGCAATCGTCGGCGGCCCGGGCTTCGGCCCGCCACAAAGCATTCTGCAGCAACAGGCGATGCAGGAACGCCGCGCCAAGATGCAGCAGACGCAGGAAGCCGTCTTCCGCCGCAACCTGAACGAGCAGGAATACGCAGCCGTTTCAAAAGCGATGTCAGAGATGCAATCGCAGAAGCGCGTCACCGTTTACAAGCTGGACGACAAGGGACAGCTCGAACGCCATATGCTGACCATCGGCCTGTCGGATGGCTCGAACGCCCAGATCATTCGCGGCGCGAAGGAAGGCGACACGTTCGTGGTTCGCGCCGCAACCGCCGGCAAGGGCGAGCAGAAGTGACCACCGCCAGGCCGATCATTTCGTGCCGGGACCTTACCCGCGTCTATCGCATGGGCGATCAGGAAGTCCGCGCACTCGACGGCGTAAGCCTTGATATCCATGAGGGCGAATTCGTCGCAATCATGGGACCATCTGGGTCCGGTAAATCGTCCCTGATGAACTTGATCGGCGCGCTTGACCGCCCCACCTCGGGGGAGATGTGGATCAACGGGCGGGCTCTGTCGGAAATGAACCGCGACGAACTCGCTGATCTCCGCAACGAAACGCTGGGCTTTGTCTTCCAGCAATTCAACCTGCTTGCCCGGCAGGATGCGTTCCAGAACGTCCGCCTGCCCCTCCGCTACGCCCGCAAGGATGTCGGCGATATCGACGCGCGCGCGAAGGCTTGCCTCGAAATGGTTGGGCTCGGCACGCGGATGGATCATCGCCCGATGCAGCTGTCCGGCGGCCAGCAGCAGCGCGTCGCGATCGCCCGCGCGCTCGCCAACTATCCCAAGATCCTGCTCGCCGACGAACCCACCGGCGCGCTCGATTCCAGAACCACCGTCGAGATCATGCATCTCATGCAGGACCTCAACAAACAGGGCATCACCGTCGTCGTTATCACGCACGAAAACGAAGTGGCCGCCTACGCCAAGCGCCAGATCCATTTCCGGGATGGCAGGGTCGAGTCCGACACGGCACACCCTGAGCTTGTCGCCGTCGGAGGCCGCGCATGAAATACGGCGTCGCCACCTCCTCCGCCGCCGAGGCGCTGTTCTCGAACCCGCTCCGCTCGCTACTCACCATGCTGGGCATCATCATCGGCGTCGCCTCCGTGATGGTGATGATGTCGATCGGCGAAGGCGCGAAGGCCGCCATCGAGAAGCAGATCAACTCGGTCGGCACCAACGTGCTCACGCTCCAGCCCGGCAACATGAACCGCGGCGGCCGCAACCAGGGCGGCGGCTCCGGCCGGCCCTTCAGCGAGAGCGATGTCGCCGCCATGGCCGATCTCCCCTTCGTTGAATCTGCATCGGGCATACTCTCCGGTCAGGCGAATGCAGTCTCCGAAGAGGCGAACTGGGTGACGAACATCCAGGGCGGCAGCGCGTCGTTCTTCGCGGTCAACAACTGGAAGGTCGAGGAAGGCCGCGAGTTCACCGAACAGGAAGCCCAAGGCGGCGCGGCCGTGGTCGTGATCGGCAAGACAGCCGCCGCAAACCTGTTCCCGGACGGCAATGTCGTGGGCCAGCGCATCCGCGTAAACAGCGTGCCCGTCGAGGTTATTGGCGTTCTCGAGTCCAAGGGCCAGGGCGGGGGCGGCGGCATGGGCATGGACCGCGACGACACCCTCGTCGGCCCGTTAAGCATGGTTAGGAACAGGATAACAGGCGGCAATCGCTGGGTTTCCCGTCACGTTTCCCGGATACAGCTGCTTATCCAGGACGGCTATGACGTGGCCGAAGCACAGGACGAGGCCACTACCGTGATGCGCGAGCGCCGCCGCATAGAGCCGGGCCAGCAAGACAATTTCATGGTTGTTAACTTCGCCGACATGATAAAGCAGCGTGCAGCTGTGGCTGAAACGATGAGCACGCTCCTTGCTTTTACTGCTGCTGTTTCGCTGATCGTCGGCGGCGTCGGGGTCATGAATATCATGCTTGTCTCGGTCACCGAGCGCACGCGCGAAATCGGCCTGCGCATGGCGATCGGCGCACGCGGCGGCGATATCCTTCTTCAGTTCCTGTTCGAGGCCATTGCTCTCTGCTTCCTGGGCGGACTCATTGGCATGGCGATCGGGTGGGTCGGCGTGTTTGGTTACGCGCAGATCTCTCAGGCTCCGATGGTGGTGTCTCCCATCATCGTGGCGACGGCACTGGGGGCTGCGGCCTCCGTCGGTCTTATCTTCGGCTTCTTCCCCGCCCGTAGGGCAGCTCAATTAGATCCAATCCAGGCGCTCAGATATGATTAAAAACAACATGACCCGTGGCGTGTCCGCGGGCGCCCTGGCCGTTCTCGCATCCGCGTGCGGTCACCTCCCCATCGCAGAACCCGCGTTCGAAGCCATGTCGGCCAAGCGCGCCGGCATGCCGACAGACTGGACCGTCTCGCCGATGACCGGCGATCCGGCCGCCATCATCGCCGACTACAGCGTGTTCGGTGACGCGCAGCTCACGGCTTACGTGCAGGAGTCGCTCGAGAACAACCGCTCGCTCCGCGCTGCAATCGAAAGCGTGCGCCAGTCGGAGCTGTCGCTGCAGGCGACCCGCTCGGGCCTGTTCCCGCAGATCGGCGCATCGCTCGGCGCGCGCACCTCCGCGCCCACCGACGATCTCGGCAACAACACCGACAGCTATTCGTTCGCCCTCACCGGCCGCTATGACATCGACATCATGGGCGACCTCAACGCGTCGATCCAGGCGTCGGCCGCCGGCCTCCGCTCGACTGAAGCCGTGTACGAGCAGACCCGCCGCCAGATCGCTGCGCAAGTCGCCCGCGCTTACTTCGCTGTGATCGAAGGCCAGCTGCAACTCGACCTCGATCGCAAGTCGATCGATCGCCAGCGCCAGACCTTCCGCATCACGCAGACCCGCTTTGACGCCGGCTCGATCGCTCGCGACGAACTGGTGCTCGGCGAATCCAACCTGGCGCAAGCCGAAGACTCGGTCATCGCCTCGGAAGCCTCGCTCCGCGCTGCTGTCCGCGCGCTCGAAATCGCGCTGGGCCGCTTCCCGCAGAACAAGCTGGCGATCACGGGCACCCTGCCCGAGCCGCCGGCCACCCCGCCGCTCGGCCTGCCGGAACTCACCGTCCGTTCGCGCCCCGACGTGGTCGCGGCGGAACTGAACATGATCCAGACATTCGCCAACACGCGCATCGCCTCGATGGCGCCGTGGCCCCAGCTCAATGGCGACCTTGCCCTTGGCCTGTCGAACACGACGATCAACACCACGAGCGACCTGTTCGACTTCGACGGCCTCGCCCTCTCGATCGGCGCATCGCTCGCGCAGGTCATCTTCGATGGCGGCGCGGTCGATGCCCGCGTCAAGACCGCGAACTCGCAGGAGCGCGCAGCTCTTGAGCGTTACGGCCAGACCATCATCAACGCCTACGGCGATATCGTCGGCGCGCTCGACACGTTCAACACCCTCGGCTCGCGCAACGTTGCCCTGCAGAAGGCCTCGACCGCCGCACAGGAAGTGCTGCGCCTCGGCGAGCTGAAGTACCAGGAAGGTTCGGAAAGCCTGCTCAACCTGTTCACGGTGCGCAACAGCGCCGAGTTCGCGGAGAGCGCGCTGATCTCGAACCGCCGCGCCCGCCTCGAACAGTGGATCACGCTGCACACGGCGCTCGGCGGCAACCCGACGCAATCCACCCCGATCGCCTCGCCCGCGTCCACGGCGAACGGCAAGTAGGATTTTCCAAAACTGAACGACAAAGCCGCCCCGGAAGCATCTTCCGGGGCGGTTTTCATTGTGCGCCCGCACAATCATCGCGCCGGTTGACCACGACACAGCCCTGACTAGTCTCCGCGCCGACCCCATCAGGGACCAATTTTCCAACAGGACGGTTGTGATGAGACAAATTCTGCTTGGCGGCGTCGCCGCTGTGGGCCTGCTGCTCGCCGGCTGCAATGGCGGCAGCGGCACGACAAGCGCCGCCGCGAAGACCGACGCCACAACCTTCCTCGCGAGCGCCGAGAAGGAACTCTCCGAATTCTCCGACTACGCCGCGCGCGTACAGTGGGTGAACGCCAACTTCATCACCGACGACACGGATTGGCTCGCCGCCCGCGCAAGCTCGGAAGGCACGCTCCTCTCCGTCCGCCTCGCCAACGCAACCAAGCAGTATGAAGGCGCGTCACTCACGCCGGACCAGCAGCGCAAGATGCAGATCCTGCGCGCCGGCATCGTGATGCCCGCCCCGTCCTCCGGCACACCGGAAGAACAGAAGGCCATCGCCGACGAACTGTCGAAGATCACCACCGATCTCCAGTCCGCCTACGGCAAGGGCAAGTTCACGATCGACGGCAAGGAGCTGAACCTCGAACAGCTGTCCGAGATCATCTCGTCCTCGCGTGACCCCAAGAAACTCCAGCAAGCGTGGGAAGGCTGGCAGACCATCGCCGTGCCGATGAAGGCTGACTACGCCCGCATGGTCGAGATCGGCAATCAGGGCGCCAAGGAACTCGGGTTCTCCGACATCGCCGACATGTGGCTCGCCAACTACGACATGCCCTCGAAGGACATGGAAGCCACCGTCGAACGGCTCTGGAGCCAGGTCCAGCCGCTCTACAACGACCTGCATTGCTACACGCGCGCCAAGCTGAACGCGAAGTACGGCGACGCCGTGCAGCCGAAGACAGGCCCGATCCGCGCCGATCTGCTCGGCAACATGTGGGCGCAACAGTGGAACGGCATCTACGACATCGTCGCGCCGCCCGCGTCCAATCCCGGCTATGACCTGAACAAGGTCCTCGTCCAGAAGAACTACGACCCGATCAAGATGGTGAAGACGGGCGAAGCCTTCTTCACCTCGCTCGGTCTTGCGCCCCTGCCGGAAACATTCTGGCAGCGCTCGCTCATCACCCGCCCGCGTGACCGCGAAGTCGTCTGCCACGCCTCGGCCTGGGACCTCGACAACCTCGACGACCTGCGCATCAAGATGTGCACGCAGGTGAACGCGGAAGACTTTTCCACCGTCCACCACGAGCTGGGCCACAACTTCTACCAGCGCGCCTACAACAAGCAGGATTTCCTGTTCAAGAACGGCGCGAACGACGGCTTCCACGAAGCGATCGGCGATTTCGTCGCCCTCTCGATCACGCCGGAATACCTGAAACAGCTCGGCCTGATCTCGACCTCGCCGCCGGCCTCCGCAGACCTCGGCCTGCTGATGGACCGCGCGCTCGAGAAGATCGCCTTCCTGCCGTTCGGCCTGAAGGTCGACAAATGGCGCTGGCAGGTGTTCCGCGGCGAAGTGAAACCCGAGCAGTACAACCAGGCCTGGGTTGATCTCGGCAAGCAGTACCAGGGCATAATCCCCCCGGGCGAACGCCCCGCGGACGCGTTCGATCCGGGCGCCAAATTCCACATCCCGGGCAACACGCCGTACCTGCGCTACTTCCTGTCGTTCATCCTGCAGTTCCAGTTCCAGAAGGCCGCCTGCGAACAGGCCGGCTGGACCGGCCCGCTGCATCGCTGCTCGATCTACAACAACAAGGAAGTCGGCGCGAAGTTCGCGAAGATGCTCGAAATGGGCGCCAGCAAGCCGTGGCCCGAAGCTCTCGAAGCCTTCACCGGCACCCGCGAGATCGACGGCTCCGCTCTCGTCGCCTACTTCGCCCCGCTGCAAGCCTGGATGAAGGAACAGAACGCCGGCCAGACCTGCGGCTGGTAAGACGATCTGACTGAAACAATGAAACGCCGCTCCGGAAACGGGGCGGCGTTTTCATGCCAGCTA
>DAIRES010000079.1:0-14452 GCA_036795465.1 Hyphomonadaceae bacterium | reverse complement strand
ATCGAGTGGGAGTAGCAACGTGACAGGCGCAGGCCGCGACGCAGCCAGATCGCAGGAACGCCGCGTGAAGCGGCTCGGCTATCGCTATGGTGTATTGCTGATGAAGTGCGAGAAGCCGTTCGGAAAAATTGCCCAGCACGGCGGCTACATGCTGCGTGATGAAGACACGCGCAAAGTCGTCTTCGGCGACAAAGGCTATGAGTATTCAGCCACGCTGGACGAGATCGAGGCCTTCCTGGAGGCCCAGCCCAAACACCGCGACGCCGACGGCGAAGAATAGACCCGGCCATTTGCTCACAGGGTAGTTCGCCAATCGGGCGAAGGACGCTTGGCGTCCATCGCGTTCATGATATGTTCCAAGCTCAAACAAGGGCGGTGCGTATGAACGACCGGCGGCAAAAGGTTTCGCTATGCGGGCGACGGACCGGCTCTTCTTCGCGATCTTCCCACCAGCTTCAACCACGGCGCAGGTCTATGCGCTTCAGCAAGATCTTCGAATCCGGCACGGTCTCTGGGGCCGGGCGCTCGCCATGGATCGGCTACATGTCACTTTGTGTCACCTTGGGGACTACGTTGGTTGTCCTGACGTTGTCGTCGCACGAGCATGCGAAGCGGCGGCGCAGGTGAAGACTCCCGCTATCGACATAACGTTCGACCGCGCCCTGAGCTTCGCAGGCCGCGAACGCAACCGGCCCTTCGTCTTGCGCAGCAGCGAAGGCGCGCCTGAGGTACAGGCTTTGCAGCGCGAAATCGGAAGCGCGATGGCGCAATCCGGTCTCCGCAAATTCGTGCGGCCCTACACACCTCACATGACGCTTCTGTACGACAGCAACGACATCAGCGAGCAGCCCATCGAGCCCGTAACGTGGACGTGCACGGAGTTCCGCCTCATCCACAGCATGCTTGGTCAGACGCGCCACGTTACGCTTGGCTCGTGGCAGCTGGGCGAGGGCACCTCCGCTACTCCGCTTTTGGCAGCCGAGTGAAGGCGCCAAGCTGGCAGGGCGTGCCGTGATCCTTCACGAAGATGGTCTGCTGATTGGAGCACACCATCCCGCCGCGAATGTCCCAGGTGAAGCCGCCCTGGAATTTCAGGTTCGGGCATTGGCGCGGGAGAGTGTTCACCCACACCTCGCCATTGCGCATCTCGAAGCGGATCTCCTTGTCGCTGACGATATCCTGACTCCTGATGTCGACCGGGTTGATGCAGGAATTGGCAATGCTGGCAGACTGTTGCGCGCCGGCGGCTGCAGGCTCGGAGGAAGAGCAGGCGGCAAGGGTCGCCGTCATGGCAATGATCGCGAAGCTGATCCGCATTCCGGTGAACATGGTATTCCTCCACGCCTCTGATGGGCTTGGTTCAGAACATAACCCACCGGACGCCGCCTGCCATCCCGACCTGCGATTTGTAACGCACCCGGCTGGCGCACTGGCCGTTAAGCTGGTCAATGAGCACATGAGCAAAACGAACGTCACCATCTACGGCCTCGCCACCTGCGACACGACCCGCGCCGCGCGTAAATGGCTCGATGCGAAAGCCGTCAAATACGCTTTCCACGATGTCCGCGAAGACGGCCTCACCAAAGCTATGGTCGAAGGCTGGGTGAATGAACTCGGCTGGGAAAAGGTGCTCAACAAGGCCAGCACAACCTGGCGCGAGCTGCCAGAGAAAGAGAAGACCGGCGTGGATGCCAAGAAGGCGATCGCCCTGCTGCTCGCCCATCCCACGCTGGTAAAGCGTCCCGTGCTCGACCGTAACGGCCAGCTGTCGCTGGGCTTCAAGCCTGAGTCATACGCAGGGCTATTCGTTTAGGCCAAACCTATCACAGGAGAAGGCGAGCTTGCTTGATCGTCGCTAGAACATATAGTGAACAACAAAGCAGGACATCGCCGTGGATGAAGCCCTCAACCGCAAGCTCCGCATTCTCGCGGACGCCGCCAAATACGATGCCTCCTGCGCCTCCGCCGGCGCAAAAAAGCGCAAGGCCGGGCCGAACGGTCTTGGTTCAACTGATGGCAACGGCATCTGCCACGCCTACACCCCCGATGGCCGCTGCGTGTCGCTGCTCAAGATCCTGCTGACCAATTATTGTCTCTACGACTGCGCCTACTGCATCAATCGCCGCTCATCGAATGTGGAGCGCGCACGTTTCGCGGTGGACGAGGTCGTCCGCCTCACCATCGAGTTCTACAAACGCAACTACATCGAGGGCTTGTTCCTCTCCTCCGGCATCATCCGCTCGGCTGATTACACGATGGAGCAGATGATCCTCGTGGCGAAGAAGCTGCGGAAGGACGAAGGCTTCGCCGGCTACATCCACCTCAAGACCATCCCGGAGGCCAGCCCCTGGCTGATCGAACAGGCAGGGCTCTGGGCGGATCGTCTCTCGATCAATCTCGAACTCCCCACGCAGGAAAGCCTGAGAGCCTACGCGCCGGAGAAAGACACTGCCTCGATCACCAACGCGATGGGCCAGATGGGTGAACGCATCGCGGAATCGCGCGAGGAAAAATCCCGCCATGCCCGCGAGTTCGCACCGGCTGGTCAAAGCACGCAGGTCATCGTCGGCGCAGACGCCACCAATGACGCAGACATGCTGGCCACCAGCGCAAGGCTCTATGGCGACTACGCGCTCTCCCGCGTTTATTACTCCGCCTTCAGCCCCATCCCGGAAGCCAGCAGCGCGCTACCCGCCAAGCCCCCGCCGCTCCAGCGCGAGAACCGGCTTTATCAGGCCGACTGGCTGTTCCGTTACTACGGCTTCGGCGTCGACGAGATCGCCTCGGGCGGCGATGGCGGCATGCTCGATCTCGAAATCGATCCCAAGCTCGCCTGGGCCCTAAAGAACCGCGACCGCTTCCCCGTCGACGTCAACATCGCCGACCGCGAAGCCCTGCTGCGTGTCCCCGGCCTCGGCGTGCGGGCCGTTGACCGCATCATCGCCGCCCGCCGCCACACCACGCTGCGCCTGGATGATGTCGCCCGCGTCTGCGCCGGGCTGAAGCGCGTCCGCCCCTTCATCATCGCCGCCGACTGGCGCCCCACCGCCGAAACAGATCGCGCTGACCTGCGCCAACGCCTCGCGCCTCAGCCCACGCAACTGAGCCTGTTCTGATGGACCCAACCGCCCACCAGCACATCTACCTCAATGGCGGCGCTGACTTGCAAGGCTTCCGCCAAGCGCTGCGCATTCTAACCTGGTCGCACATTCCCCACAGGCAGATCACCTGGTGCGCCAGTTCCGAGCCAGAGCTGTTCGGCGGCGGCAAGCTGCCATCATCCTACGGTGCCGCCGGCAAGCCGATCATCCTTCCCCGCACAGTTGCCGATCTCATCCGGCTGGTGGTCTGCCACAGCGACCCGGAAAAGTATGCGCTACTCTACGAGCTGGTCTGGCGCATGCGTCGTCCAGATAGTCTTGAAACGCATCTCCACGAAGTTGCCAGCGATAAGCTCGTGGCCAGGCTCACCGCCATGGCCAAGTCCGTCCGCCGCGACCTTCACAAGATGCACGCGTTCGTCCGCTTCCGCCAAGTGAACGATCCTGTCGTCGGTCCTCGCTTCGTGGCGTGGTTCGAGCCCGATCATTTCATCGTCGAGGAAACAGCCAAGTTTTTCATCGACCGCTTCACATCGATCGACTGGGCAATCCTCACCCCCAAAGGTTCTCTTTGGTGGGACAAGGCCGAACTCGCCATCGGTCCACCTGGGTCGCGCGCCGATGCGCCTGAAACTGACGCGTTCGAACTCGGCTGGCGCACCTATTACGAAAGCACATTCAACCCGGCGCGCACCAACCTGAACCAGATGCGCCAGCACATGCCCAAAAAGTACTGGCGCAACCTCCCTGAAACCCGAGCCATCCCGCATCTCATCCAGGCTGCCGCTTCGCGCGTTGATCGGATGATCGAACAGGAGCCCGCCATGCCCGCAAAGCGAAACCCCGCAAAAGCCGTCGCCGCAATGACAGGGCCGGGGATCACCTCACTGGCCGAGCTGAACGCGATCATCGCGAAGACCGAGCCCTTCGTCGAAGGCTCCCCCAAAGCCGTGTTCGGCGAGGGACCCCTGCATCCGGCCATCGCCTTCGTCGGCGAACAGCCCGGCGACCAGGAAGACCTGCAAGGCCGCCCCTTCGTTGGCCCCGCCGGCCAACTGTTAGACCGCGCGCTGGAACATGCCGGGATAGACCGCAGCAAGGCCTACATCACCAATGCGGTGAAGCACTTCAAGTTCGTCAGGCACGGCAAGCGGCGTATTCACGAGTCGCCTACGGCTGGCGAGATCAAGCATTATCGCTGGTGGCTCAAGAAGGAGCTGGAGCTGGTGAAGCCGAGGCTGGTCGTCGCCCTGGGCGCCACAGCCGTTCACGCGCTGGAAGGGAAGGCGCTGACGATACGGGATAACCGCGGGGAGCACGCATTCCCGGCCGAATATGGCCAGCGCGGTTACATCACCGTCCACCCCTCATCGCTTCTCCGCCTGCCAACGGTTGAAGACCGCGAGCGGGAATACGCCGCTTTTGTCCGCGACCTCGAACGTGTCCGCGATCTGGCAGCCTGAAATGTCCTTGCCTGCAGCAAGCCTTCCCGTGCGTAGCCTGCCGTACGCATCACAATTCCGTCTCAATCCGGCATGCAGAAGGAGGGCAGACATGGGCCATATCGCAATGAACTCGGCGTAATGCCGCAGGGTATGGACGAAAGCGTTGCGCCGACATATGTACCGCGCACATCTCCCACCCAACGATTCACCGTTGATTCCGAAAGCCTAGATGCAACCCAAGAATTCGACCTTCGCTGAACGGCAGGCACTCGCAGCCGCCGCCAAGAAAGCCCTTCTCGAAAAATTCAAACCCAAGCCCACGGTCCAGGCAGAAGTCCTGATCGACCACGAGGCTGAGCGTCGCGCTCGCACGGAAGAGATCCGCGCCCAGCGTGAAGCTGAAAAGCTCGAGCGCCAGCGCGCCCGCGAGGAAGCCGCAGCCGCAGCCGAACAGGCCCGGCTCGAAGCCCTTGCCGCCGCTGAACAAGCCCGTCTCGATGCAGAGCTGTCCGTCGACGCCATGAAACGCGCCGAACGGAAAGCCCGCAAGAAAGAGATCAAGGAAGCCGCCAAGGCCAAGAAGGAGACACGTGTTGTCGCCAAGCCGGGTGGTCCGCGCGAAGAGCGTGCGGTTGATCCCTTCGAGGAGCACCGCCGCTATATCGCCAGCCTCGAGCGTGGGCGTGAACGCCGCCGGGCCTAGGTCTTACGCAGCGTAGAACCTGATTATTGCGGCCCCCGGAAATTTATTTCCGGGGGCCGCATCCGTTTTGGCCCATCCTGCCCTCTAACCTGCATCAGGACGCGCAGTCGTTCGCAATGGAGGCCATAAGGCCATGCAAGTCGAAATTCTGATCCCGATCGCATTCTTTGGAGCGATCGTGCTCATCATCTGGATGGTTCAGCACTTTGCGGCCCGCAAACGGAGTGAGGCCTTCCAGACCCTCCGTTTCGCAATTGAGAAGGGCCAGCCGCTGACGCCCGACGCGCTCGATTCCATGGCGCGCATTTCCAGCCCGATCGCAGACCTGCGCCGCGGCATCGTTTTCGTCGCCATCGCCGCCGGCTTCGCCTCGTTCGCCACGATCATGGGTACGTCCGGCGACCGTGACGCCTACGATGTGATGCGCGCTCTCTACGGCGTCGCCACTTTCCCGCTGTTCATCGGGCTCGCCTTCCTCGGGCTCCACTTCTTCGCCAACGAGTCCAAACAACGTTGATACGACAGTGTCCGGATCCTCCCCCGATTCAACGGACCTGACGCAAGCCGCGATGGCGGGTGACAGAGCAGCCTTTGGCCAACTCGTCGCCCGCCATCAGGCGAGCATCCGCGCGCTGGCCCGCCGGCTGGCGCGTTCGGCGTCAGATGGCGACGATATCGCCCAGAACGCCTTTCTTACTGCCTGGCGGCGCCGGTCCACATGGCGTGGGGGTTCATTCCGTGGGTGGGTCTGCATGATCGCTTACCGGGAATTCCTCGCCACCCGCAAAGGCCCGCGTGTCGAGGTTACGGACGAGGATCACGCCGGCGCAGATGGCGAGACCGGCGAACGGCTGGACCTGACCCGCGCCATGGCGGCTCTCGACGAGAGCGAGCGCGCCGCCGTCGCCCTCTGCATCGGCGCGGGCCTCAGCCACACCGAAGCCGCCCTGGTGATGGAAGCGCCGCTGGGGTCGGTCAAATCATGGGTGCTCCGGGGCAGGGCGAAACTACAGAAGGCGCTGGCCGCCTATCAGCCAGCGTGAGAGAGTGATGTTCAGAGGATCGGCCATGTCTGACCTGCGAGAACCTGAAGAACCCGGTGACGACGCCCTCGCGCGTATGTTCGCTGCCGAAGAGTCCGCCATTCGCGATGATGGCTTTTCCCGCCGTGTGGTCGCAAAGGCTCATGACGGTATCGGTTGGCGGCGCACGGCGGTTTACGGCGCCGGCATGGCCGGCTTCGGCGTGGCTGTCGCCAGCATCATCGATTTGGCCCCACATCTTCCTGCCATGACGGGCTGGTTCGATGGCGTCTCGGCCGAGCTCCGCGAAGTCGGGCAGGGCGGCTTCGACCCGATGCTGATCACCGTAGCTGCGGTTATCGCTGGGGTAAGTTTCACGCTCGTCGCGGTATTCGCCCAGGAGCGTTAGTCACGGCCTCACGGGCGATTGCTTCTCGCACGCTCCTTTGCTCTAGATCGCGTCCGGGGATGGCGGCGTTCGGGAGTCTGCGATGGAACTCTGGTACATGCTCGCGTTTTTCGCGGGCCTCCTCGTGTTCTTCGGCATGCACTATTATTCGGCGTTCCGCTCGCGGGATGAAAACAGCCTCGCCGTCCGCATGGGGCGCGGGCCGTATATGGGCCTGTATTCGATCCTGACACTCGCGGGCTTCGTCGCCATGGTCTGGGGCTATGGCATGCTCAAGCCGTGGATCCCGCTCGCCGTTCCGCCGCCATGGACCCGGCATATCACCATGGCGCTGATGCTTCCGGCGATGGTCCTGATCGTGGCGACCTACATGCCGCCGGCGGGTTTCATCAAGAAGGGGGTGAAGCACCCCATGCTGGCTGCCGTGAAGGTCTGGGCGCTGGCGCATCTCATCGCCAACTGGGATCTCGCCTCGGTCATCCTGTTCGCGTCATTCCTGATCTATGGCGTTGTCGATCGCATCGCGGTGAAGCGCCGTGGCGATGTCGGCGCCGCGAACATCAAGCCCAACGTGCTGGGCGATCTTCTCTCCATCGCCGTCGGCCTCGCGCTCTATCTGCTGTTCATCTACGAGGTGCATTACATGCTGATCGGCGTGGACGTGCTAGCGGGCTGAGCGATGGCAACCTTTTACTTAGTCAGAATGACAACGGTATGAGTCTTCAAAACGATCAAAACCCGTTGCATGAATAGCACTGAAATCCAAAGTACGATTGCTGGCGCCAACAGCAAACTTTTGCCGTACCGCCGTCTCTATTGTTTCGCTGCTTGGCGGAGCATCGGGAGCAATGTTTTTCTGGAGTTCGGAACACCAGTTGCCAAGCAAGTAAGGCCAAAGACTAGGAGCTCATTCACGGTCTTGAGGGGAGAATGCTCGGTCGGAGTTCACGGTGAGAGTTGGCTCCTGTTCGATGGTGCGAACAAGCTTTTGGATTCGATCAGTGTTGACGAAAGTAGCCTTGAAACTGTCGCGCGGTCGCATCTTCATGGTTCAACAATGCCGATGCTGAGTTTGAACGAGGAAGGGCTTTTGATGCTGCATTTTGGGCCCAAGCTCGTGCTTCTGATCGAAAGAAATGAATATCCGGCAGGGCATTCCGACATCGTGGACGAAGTCACAATCAACGTGCCGGATGCCGCGCTCGGCTTCAACTACGAGCGTGGATTTTACCTGGATGCTGCCTGACGCTTGGCGCCAGACGAGAGGCCGCCCCGATTGTTGTCCATCGGGAGGCCCCGCGCTTGACCGCGGGTTGGTAAACGGCCCGCGCATTGCCTCGGCAGCCGTTGCAGCTTATTGAGCGGCCCTGTTTGAAGAGGGGACGCTCCCGGATGTCCGCCCAGGTCCAGTCCGCCCGCAAGACCGTTAAGGATATCGCCGCCGCCAAGGGTGGCGTTCCGCTGGTCTGCCTCACTGCCTACACCGCCCCGATGGCCGCCCTGCTGGACGAGACGTGCGACGTTCTCCTCGTCGGCGACAGCGTCGGCATGGTCGTGCACGGCCTGCCCACCACGGTCGGCGTCACCGTCGATATGATGATCCTGCACGGGCAGGCGGTCATGCGTAGCTCAAAGCGGGCATTCGTCGTGGTCGACATGCCCTTTGGCTCCTACGAGGCCAGCGTCGAGCAGGCGTTCATGAACGCCTCGCGCATCATGAAGGAAACCGGCTGCCAGGCCGTCAAGATCGAAGCCGGGGAATACGCCGCCGCCACGGTCCGCTACCTGGTCGAGCGGGGCATCCCGGTCATGGCCCATGTCGGCCTGCGTCCGCAGGCCACCAATGTGGATGGGGGCTTCAAGGCCAAGGGCCGCACCGAGGCGGAGCGCAACCGCGTCATCTCCGAGGCCGTGGCCGCCGACGAAGCCGGCTGCTTCGCCATGGTCATCGAGGGGGTCGCCGAGGACCTGGCGGCCCAGATCACCCGTCAGGTTTCCTGCCCCACGGTCGGAATTGGGGCTTCCGCCGCCTGTGACGGCCAGATTCTCGTGACGGACGACCTTCTGGGCATGTTCGACTGGACGCCCCGATTCGTGCGGCGATATGCCGATCTTCGCGTCCAGATAGCCCAGGCTGTAGATGGATATGCCTCGGATGTGAGGGCCCGGACGTTCCCCGGGGAAAAAGAGACCTACACACTCAAAAAACAGCCATAATCTCAACAGCCCATCCTCATCCTCAACGGCTATGGCGAATTGCCGGGGCAGTCCGCCCCGGCTAAGTTGCCCCACCTTTCCGGAGCATACCCGCGCGTGACCGATATCTTCGAAGAAGTCGACCAGTCCCTCCGCGAGGATACCTTCGCGACATGGTGGAAGCGCTGGCAGTGGCTGATCTACGGTCTCGTCGCCGTCGCCATTCTTGGTGTCGCCGGGCTTGAGATCTATCGGGGCATCCGCGCCGAAGAGATCAACAAAGCGGCCGTCATCTACGACGCCGGCTTCGCCGCACAGGAAAAGAACGACCTGACCACCGCGCGTGCCAGCTTCGCCCAGCTCGAAACCGACAAGACCGGTTTCAAAGCGCTCGCCGGCCATATGCTCGCCGGGGTCGAGAAAGAGCTGACCAACGACACCGCCGCCGTCGAAGCCCACCTCTCCGCGGCTGCCGCCGCCGACAAGGGCGTGATGGGCGACCTCGCCATCATCAAGCTGGCCTACCTCAAGGCCGACACCGGCACGCTCGCCGAGGTTGAAGCTGTTCTCAAGCCGCTGCTCGACCGCACGGGGCAGGCCTCGGCGCTTGCTCGCGAACTCATCGGCGCCAAGGCTCTCGCCGAAGGCAATGTCGAGCGCGCCCGTTCTGAATTCGAAGCCCTGGCGCTTGACCTTGAAGCCCCACAGGGCGTCCAGCGCCGCGTCCAGCAGGCGCTGTCCACGCTGCCCGCACGCAAGATCGATCTCGACGCCCCCGCCACTCCGGCGGCAACACCGGCGCCGGCTGCTCCCGCAGCCACGCCGGCTCCCGCCACTCCGTCACCCGCGCAGGCGCCCCAATGACATCAGTGATGCGTAATCTCATTCTCGCCTTGCCCCTGGCCGCCATTCTCGCGGCCTGCGGCAACGCCCCGATCGTCCTCTCGGAAGAAGAGAAGGCGGCGCGGGTAACGGTGAACCCGTTCTCGGAAAACCTCGTCCCCGACGCGACGCTGGCCGCGTCCACCATCACGCTGCCTGCCGCACAGCCGTCGGGTGACTGGCTCCAGTCCGGCTCGAACGCCAGCAAGGTCCCCGGCCATCTTGTGGCTGGCGAACAATTCAAGGTCGACTGGCGCGTCAGCGCCGGCGAAGGCTCGGGCGAGCTTAAGCGCATCGTCGCTGCGCCCGTCGCCAAGGCTGGCCGCATCTACACCATCGACAGCAACCAGGTCGTAACCGCTTTCGACACCGCTTCCGGCAAGCGCGTGTGGGAGAACAAGCTCAAGGCCTCCAACCCGAAATGGGATGAATACACCGTCGGCGGCGGTCTCGCGATTGCTGGCGAAAAGCTCATCGTCGCCTCGGGCTTCGCCTACATCGCCGCGTTGAACCTCAGCGACGGTACGGAGATCTGGCATCGCCGGGTCGAGACCCCGCTGTCATCCTCGCCCGCCATTCTCGGCAACCGCGCCTTCCTCACATCGACCAACAACGACTTCTATGCGGTGAACACCGACACCGGCGAAGTCATCTGGAACGACCAGGCCCTGTCCGAGTCTGCGCGCGTTCTCTCTTCGCCCAGCCCGGCGGTGAACCAGGATATCCTCGCTGTCGGTTATTCCTCCGGCGAGCTGATCGCCTACCTCCCGGCCAACGGGCGCCGCCTGTGGACTGACACGCTCACCTCCACCGGCCGCTACACGCCGCTCTCCGCGATCAACGACATCGCTGGCAAGCCCACGATCCAGGACGGCGTCGTCTATGTCGCCAGCCACTCGGGCATCCTCACAGCGATCGACGCACGCTCCGGCACGCGTATCTGGAGCAAGACGTTCGGCTCGCGTCAGGGGCCGGTCATCGGCGGCGATCTACTCTATGTCGTCGGCACGAACAGCAAGGTCGCCGCGATCAACAAGATCGACGGCAAGGTTGCCTGGGTTCGGGAACTCCCTGAGTTCAGGGACAACAACGTGGAAAACCGTATCGTCTGGACCGGCCCGCTCCTGGCCTCGAACCGCGTCGTCATCGCGTCTTCGGAAGGCGACGTGATCGCGCTGTCGCCCCAGAACGGCGAGACGCTGGCCGATATCAAGCTCGGTCAGCCCGTGTACATCGAACCCATCGCCGCCAACGGCAAGATTTTCGTCCTTACCGACCAGGCTCAGCTGGTCGCGATTAAATAGGCCCTTCGGCGATTTGCTGGTAAGGGTCTGAAGGCCCCCTGTTTCAGGGGCCGAATTGGAGTTTCCCATGACGCTGAAGGTGGCCATCGTCGGTCGCCCGAACGTAGGCAAGTCGACCCTGTTCAACCGGCTCGCCGGACGGAAGATCGCAATCGTCGACGACCAGCCCGGCGTTACGCGCGACCGTAAGGAAACGACTGGCCGCCTCGGCGACCTGGAAATGATCCTGATCGACACTGCCGGCTTCGAGGACGTCAACGACGACAGTCTCGAAACCCGCATGCGTCGCCAGACCGAAATCGCCATCCGCGAGGCGGACGTTTCAATCTTCCTGTACGACGCCCGTGCCGGCGTCACGCCGGTCGACGAGCGCTTCGCCCAGCTCCTGCGCAAGTCAGGCAAGCCGGTCGTCCTCGCCGCCAACAAGTGCGAAGGCAAGCAGGGCGACGCCGGCCTGATGGAAGCCTGGCGCCTCGGCCTCGGCGATCCCGCGCCGCTCTCCGCCGAACACGGCGAGGGCATGTCAGACCTGTTCGCCGGCCTCGCCGCCGCGCAGGCAAAGCTTGAAGCGTCCGGCTCCCTGATCTCGCTCGAGCCCGAGCAGGAATCCGAAGAGCCCTTCGATCCCGACGCCGAAGCCCCGCCGGTCGATCCCACCAAGCCGATCCGCATCGCCTTCGTCGGTCGCCCGAACGCGGGCAAGTCCACGCTGCTCAACGGCATCCTCGAAGACGATCGCTTCATCACCGGCCCCGAAGCCGGCATCACGCGCGATAGCGTCACCGTCGCTTGGTCATGGGGCGGCCGCGAAATCCGCCTCGTCGACACCGCCGGCCTGCGCAAGCGCGCCAAGGTGCAGGAAAAGCTCGAACGCGCCTCCACCATGGAGACGACGCACTCCATCCGCTTCGCCGACGTCGTCGTGCTCGTCATGGATCCGCGCGACGCCTTCGAGAAGCAGGACATCCAGATCGCCAACCTCGTCATCCGCGAGGGCAGGGGTCTCGTCTTCGCGATCACCAAGTGGGACACGGTCGACAACACGTCCGAAGCCCGCAAGGAAATGGACCATCAGGCTTTCGCCCACCTGCCGCACGCCGCCGGCACGCCGCTCGTCCCCGTGTCGGGCATCACCCGCAAGGGCCTCGACAAGCTGATGGACGCCTGCCTGAAGGTCCACAAGGACTGGTCGGCAAGGGTCAAGACGCGCGACCTCAACGACTGGCTTGCCTACGTCACGCAGAAACACCCGCCGCCAGCCCCGAACGGCAAGCGCATCAAGCCGCGCTACATGGCGCAGATGAAAACCCGTCCGCCGACGTTCGTGCTGATGGCCAGCCGCGCCAACGAGATGCCCGAAACCTACAAGCGGTACCTCCTCAACGAACTCCGCGCCGCCTTCGACCTCCCGGGCGTCCCCATCCGCCTCGTCCTGAAGCAAGGCAAGAACCCCTTCGCCGACAAGGACTGACGCGGGGCGGTGGTCTAGCGTCAGTCGTTCGATGCGTGCGCCATAAGTTCCGCAAAGCGTTAGCGGGTCGGGTGGAAAGCGAAGGGTCTGTGCATTCGCGAACGAGAGCGGTAATACGCGCGCATGAGTGAGATCGAGACGCGGCGGCGGAAGCTGAAGTTCCGGGCGGACAGGCGGGGGTTCAGGGAGCTGGACCTTTATATGCAGCAGTTCACGGATGCCCATCTGGCCAGGTTCGATGGTCGGCAGCTGGATGAGTTCGAGGCTGTTCTCGATATTCCCGACCAGATCGTGTTTGACTGGATCATGGGGCGGGACCGGCCTGCCGAGGACCAGCGCTCGGAAGTTCTCGACCTGCTGCTTTCCTTCCGATATTCCGCACCCAGATAAGAAGCGCTGCTTCGGGCGTTCCGGGGCAGGAAAATCGATAAAAACAGGCAAGCCTGACGCTCAATGAGGCGTCCGGGTACCTGATCTATTCGTGAGTGTGCGATGCGCGTCTGGGATTCCATTGCAAGCCAGACAAAGCCGGTACGGGTCTATGAGACGCCGTTCATCGCGGATGTGCGCCTGATTGCGGAAGCAGCGCAGAAGCGGGGCGGCGCTTCACTCTATATCGCGCGGGACGACCGGCATGCCTTCATGGCGGCGGCAGCCGCGCGGTTTTTCACGCCCCTTCTGGAAGTGGTGAACCTGCCGGCGTGGGACTGCCTGCCTTATGACCGGGTGAGTCCAATCCCGGCTGTAGCGGCTCAACGCTGTGCGGCGCTGGCGCGACTGGCGGGGCGGAATGTGGGCTCGCCGCCCATGCTGGTGGTGACGACGGCGTCGTCGGCTGTGCAGCGCGTGCCGCCGCGGTCGCATATGGGCGTGGCGGCGTTCGTGGCGCGTGTGGGCGATGCGGTGCCGCAGGAGCGGGTGCGCGGGTATCTCGACATCAACGGTTATTCGCGGGCGTCGACCGTGCGCGAGCCGGGCGAGTATTCAATGCGCGGGGGCATCGTTGACATCTTTCCTGCAGGAATGATCGAGCCGGTGCGGCTGGATTTTTTCGGAGATGAGCTGGAGGCGGCGAAGTATTTCGACCCGGAGACGCAGATCTCGACGGCGGCCATTCGCGAGATTGTGCTCGCGCCGGTAAGCGAGATCGACTTTTCGGACGACGCGCTGTCGCGACTGCGGAAAAACTTCCTGTCGGCTTTCGGTTCGCCGGGGGGCGATCCGACCTATGAAGCGGCGCGCGAGCGCATCCGCCGGCAGGGCGTCGAGCAATGGCTGCCGCTGTTCTACGACAACCTTGAGACGCTGTTCGACTATTTGGGTCCGAAGGCCCTGATCGGAATGGACCCGAGCGCGGCCGAGGCGGCGAGCGAGCGGCTGGCGCAGGCGTCAGAGTATTATGACGTACGGAAAACGACAGCTTCCGCTGGTGGGATTACGCAGCACGTGTTGCCGCCGGAGCGGCTGTATCTGACTCCGAAGGAATTGGGCGAGGCGTTGAGTGGACGCGCGACGGTTTCGTTCACCACGCAGAACGCGCCGGAACAGGCAGGCGGACAGATTGACGGGTTGATCGGACGCGCCAAGCCGGGGCGCAGCTTTGTGCTGGAGCGCGCGGACCCGAGCACCAACCTGTTTGATGCGGTTGTCAGGCACATCCGGGAGCGGCAGGCAGCGAACAAGAAGGTGATTGTCGCGGCGTGGAGTCAAGGATCAGCCAGCCGTCTTGTGGGGATTCTCGAAGATCACGGCATTCCGGGCGCGAAGCCGGTTCGTTCGTGGCCGGAGGTGGCCAAGGGGCAGGTCGCGGTTGCGGAGATTGCGGTCGAAACGGGGTTCGAGGACGACGATCTCGTCATCATCTCCGAACAGGACATGCTTGGCGACAAACTGGCGCGCCCGCGGAAGCGGAAGTCGTC
>DAIRES010000310.1:0-2896 GCA_036795465.1 Hyphomonadaceae bacterium | reverse complement strand
ATCAGCCATGGCGGCCAGATTTCCGGCGTCGGCACAGATCAGAAAGACGGCGCATTCGACCAGCGCGAGATCGAAAAGCGAAACGACGTGCTCGTCTATACCAGCGCGCCATTGACCGAAGACCTGCCCGTCTTCGGCTTCGTCACCGCCGATCTCTTCGTGGGCTCCGACGCGCCTGATACCGACTTTACCGTGAAGCTTGTCGATGTCGCGCCGGACGGCACGGCCTGGAACATCTCCGATACCATCCTGCGGATGCGCTATCGCGATGGCATGACGAGCGCGAAGTTCATGAAAGCCGGCGAGGTCTATTCAATCGCTCCGCCCCCCATGCTGACGTCCAGCGTCTTCCTGAAGGGCCACACGATCCGCATCGAAGTGTCGTCCAGCAATTTCCCGACCTACGCCCGCAACCTCAACACGGCCGCCGATCCCTATACGACTACTGAAACCCGCATCGCCAACAATCAGGTGCTGCATGGTCCCGGCCGGCTATCGAAAATCATGCTGCCTATCGCGAAATTGGCGGACTGATCGACGCAGAATTCAGTCTCCCGTAATCCTGCTGTCATGTGCGGCGCATCCACTTTGCGCCTAACCTTGGGAGCGGACCTCATGAAGCCCACCACCGCCCTCGCCTTCTTCTTGGCGCTCGCCGCCTGCGCGCCGAAAGCCGAAGCGCCAAAAGCCGAAGCAGCGGCCCCATCGCTTGCTCCCGATGTCGCCGCCGCTCAGGCCGCAGGGACCACTGACCCCCGCATTCCCACGGTCGACCCCGCCTCACTCAACGATGCTTCCCCGGTTGGTGATGTGATGCACGCCTATGTTATTCCCGGCTCCGAAACCCTCTTCGCCGCCGAAACCGAAGGCCCGCCCACCGACGCCGCCGGCTGGACCAGACTTCAGAAAGCGGCGCATGACGTCATCACCGGCGCCCAGCTCCTGAAAGCGCCCAACCGCTCCAAAGGCGCCGACTGGGATGCGACTGTCGATACGGTGATCACCGCGACGAAAGTCACCGCCGAGGCCCTGTCGAAGAACAATGCCGACGATCTCGTCTTCAGTGATGGAGACATGATGGCCGGGTGCACGGCCTGCCATCAGAAATTCCGCGATCAAAGTCCGCCCGAAGGCCACCTGATCCAGCAGAAGAACTAGGCCCAGCTGTCGAACCTGAACCAGCCCGACATAGGCCAGTCGAACAGGCACGGCTCCTCGCGCGTCCCGGCGCCGATATTGTGCGCAATCAGCGGCTGCCCGCTTCTGGTCTTGCGAGTCACCACGCCGATATGCGGCAACCCTCCGCCGGTCAGACGCCAGCTGACAATATCGCCCGGCAGGTAATCCGCAGCGACCTTGCTCAACGTGCGCGCGCCGCCCTTACGCTTGAAATAGGTCTCGAGGTTCGGCACGCGCCGGTGATCGATATTCCGGTCAGGCCGCTTGAGCCCCCACATCTTCGGATAGGCGCTGAAGTTCGCCGCCATGTCTTCATGCACCTTCACCTGCAGGTCGACGCCCGCATGGCGATAAGCCCTGATCACCGTGTCCGTGCAGACCCCGCGATCGTCCGGCACATCGCCCATCGGATAGGCGAGCACCACGTAAGCAGGATCATAAACCTCAGCCTTTGTCGCCCGCAGCTCAGCTCCCGCCGCGACCTTCAGCGGAAAGGCGAGATCCCGCTCCACCGTCTGCGCCATGACGCCGGGGGCGGTGCAAAGCGAGCCAAGGCCCAGCACGAAACCACGGCGGGCCAGAACAGTGGAACAAAAGACATCAGACATAAGCAAACCCCCTGACATCGCAGGATGTCAGGGGGCTCTGAAATTACGGCGGACGCACGACCGAAACCCGGCGCGAGGCCGGCTTCGGCAGCTAGCCCAGCTTCTTGATGATGCCCAGATGGCTCAGCACGATCAGCACGCCGCCCGCGACAGTGATCACCATGCCCGGCGTGATGCCGAAGCCAATGAAACCTGCATAGGGGCTTCCGCCGCCGCCGAAGCTGGACGCCATGCTCATGATGTCCTGAAAACCTTGCGGGGCCAGCAGGCCGGCAAGAACCGGAAGCAGGATCGGCCCGCCGATCGCCACCGCAGCGGTGATGAGGCGAAATTGGCCCGTCAGCTTGTTGTTGGTGAATTCGAAGAAGATCAGCACGCCCGCCACGATCGGCACAAAGAACAGAAGCGCAGCGATCAGGGCGGCGAGGCCAAGGCCGGAGCCGAACGGACCACTCATCGAGTTCAGCATGCCAAGCGCGCCGAAATACCCGGCGATCAAGGAGCCGAGAATGATCACCGCCGCCCAGATCACGTAGGGCTTGGCCAGGATGTTCGCGACCGTCGCATTCGATGTAAGCGCTGCGAGGTCGACATTCGGCATGGCGCCGGCCGTCACGTAGATTTCCTTGGCGTTGGAACCGTCAACCGCGAAGTCGACATTGTCGCCGGGTTTGGCCGGCGCAGGGCTTTTGAAGTCAGCCGCCGCGAAGCTGTAGCGCTGTCCGTCTTCACCGCTGATGGCGCCTGTGCCGCCGGCCGCGTCGAAACCCAGAATCTTGCCCTTCATGTCCGTACCCCTGCATGTTGCCCAACAAGCTTTGAAAACCATAGCAAAATCTGGCCATTCACGCAAACTGCGCGGGGCCTTTGAAGCTCATCGCCACTGAAGGCGCCGCGTCTTCGACAGGAATCGTGATCGCGCGATCAGAGTCGCGCCACGCGTGACGTTAATTTGCCTGCAACACTTTTTCCGGTTCGCCCGACACGGCTGGTTAAGCTTGATGGTGCATAAACGGGACAACGCAAAATGCGCCGGTAGGGTTGAACTATGTTCCAGATCATCGGGATCGTGGTCGTCTTCGCGATGGTCTTCGGCGGCTTCATGCTCG
>DAIRES010000309.1:0-2903 GCA_036795465.1 Hyphomonadaceae bacterium | reverse complement strand
GATGGACCCGGATGAGGCCTCGTGGCGGAGTGGTGACGCAGAGGACTGCAAATCCCTTTTCCTCACTGATTTTGCTGAGGATTTTTTGTAAAAAACCCGCGAACAACTGACGAACATCCGCACCGTTTGTAATACGGTGGAGCATGTCGCGGCGGGCCGGACGCCATCGCGCGCCGCAAACCGGATCGACTTGAATATCGCTGGGTGGAGTATCGCGCCTGCTCCCAAGCAAACAGCGTCCGCTCGAAGATCGAACGAGCCGTTCCTTTTCGGAGTCTAGAATAGGTCGAGCTGCCGCTGGTCTGAGGGCAGAAGACCTTTCTGGCGCCGAGCCTTGGATCTCGAATTCAATAGGCTGGCATTGCGTCGGTCGCCCGTCCGGCGCTTCTCGAACTTCCCCCGGCCTTCGAACCTCAACAACGCATCCTCAAGCCGACCGACGTCGTCCTTCCGCCAGAAGATCATATTTCGAATAACTATGGGCTCCGGAAATCCGGGGATGCCGCTTCGCCGAGCACGCCAGAGGGTGACAATGCTGACGCATAAGTCGTCGGCTACAACCTTCTGAGGGACGAGGTCTGCAGGAAATCTCATTTCGACGCCGTGTGCCTTCAATCCGGGCGATTGGTCCCGAACTATCCACAGGCCCAAACTGGCTTCCACGCCTTTCACCTCGCGGCTGCAAATGGCGCGCTTCCGCCGCGCTTTGACCTGCTTCATCCCATCGGCGGCAGGTTCGGTCCCAACCCGCGTGCGAGACCCCATGACAGAGTCTGGCCGCGCAGCACGCCTTCGACCTCCCGGCCAGCGAACCGCTCCAATGCGGGGCGCCACGGGACAACATAGGCGAGGCGCTCCTGCACGATGATTGCGACGCGGCCCTGAGCCAGATCGATCCGTCGCGCGTAGACGCCGCTCACTTGGGAGGGCGACTCCGGCAGTACCCTCACTCCAAGCTCGACGGACAGTCGCCTGGCAAGGTCGGCTCGTTCATTGGCCGCCATGGTCCGCAACGCCGTCGGCGAAAGCTGCTTGTCAGTCTCGCCCATCCAACCCTGCTCGATCATGAAAAGGCGTCGCTGCTGGAGCGCCATCGCATGCCGGCGCGTGAATGCGCCGTCGCCTTCCGGAGCCATGGCTTTGCCAGCGAGCACATGGTCCAGATGCGTAGGACCGAGCGCATTGACCTGTTCACTCAAGGTCCAGTAGCTCACGACGCGCGCGTTCACGGGCGATTTCCGGACAAGCTCGCTTTCAAAGCGTGTCGCCTGTTCGAGATGATCGGGAGTGATCGCAAAGGCGCCGTCCGCCCGCCGTTCGACCAGGCCGCTGCGTCGCATCGCCTCAAGCCGACGGACATTCGCCGCAATGAGGCCGGTGTCGACGTGGGCCTCGAGGTTCGCGTGGATGGTCGCCGAATAGAGCCCGCCGGCTCTGGCCGCGACACGCGCGACTGCTTCATCGGACGGCCGCGGGCGCGCGACGGCCGGTTCGAACGCGACGATGGAGCCGGGAGGAATGTCGGCCAGGATGGCGAGATCGTCTGTCCGCTCGAACCGCGCGTATCGCAGCTCCCCAGCGCCGCTCTCCACCACAGCAAGAAAATTGTCACCGAAATCGCTATCGAGCCTGCCATGGACAAGCTCGCCCAGCACGGGAGCGCTCGCGTCGGCAGCCAGGAGCGCTTTCGCTTGCCCACGGCGCAGATGGGCAACAGCTTTCTCGACTTCGGCGCGCTCTTTCATGGCGCCCAGCTGGACGGTCAAACCATCGGCAAGACGCCAGCCATCAGATCGGCGTGTCGCCAGGCCCCAGCGTTCGAGTTGCTCCAGCCGCGCAACAAGATCGGGCCGGCTCACGCTGGCGCCGGCGCGGCGCAGCTGCGCCGCCAACTCCCGGTCAAGTGACGTCACCCCGATTTCGCGGATCTCGCGTTCGCGCTCGCGCACCAGGTCGACCGATTGGCGTGGGCCCAGCACGCGCGTGACCACCTCCTGAGCGTGCTCCCGGATGCCCGAGGAAATCATCCGGGATGGAATGAACAGGTCTTGTCCGTCGCTGCGCCGTCCGCGGATCAGGACATGGGTATGGGGATTGTCAGTATCATGGTGGTCAACGGCGACCCACTCCAGGGACGTGCCAAGTCGGGCCTCCAGATTGGCCATCACCTCGCGGATGAAGGGTCTGAGGTCTCCAAGCGCCGCCCCGTCCTCCGCGCTGATGATCAGGCGGAAGTGCCGGCTGTCATCGACCCAGCTGGCGGTCAGCTTCTGAGCGTCGAGACCACTCTCCCGCTGGTTGTAGAACGTAAAGTCGCCGGCGTGCTCACGCCCCTCTCTGGCGAGATAGTCGACTGACCGTTCCAGATCGTTCGCCTGGCGCTGCTCTACCGCTGGATCACCCGCCGACTTCTGCGGCCCCGCCTCCCGCGCAAGATAGGACACGTGCGTGCGAAGCGGTGCGCCGCGCGCTGCACCATGAGAGACATAGCGCGCCTTCACCACCACCCGCCGCTGGGTTGGTGAAGACTTTGTCGCCCGCGTCGCCACCCCCTTCGCGAAATGAGCGCGTACGCCTGTCCGGCTGATCGGCGACGGCGAGGCGCGCGGCGCCCTGACGTGCTTTGCGATCCCGACGGCTTTGCGCAGCTGCCCGAGATGCGGGCCGCGATCTCCGCCGCTCCTGCCCATCCGAGGCTCGAATTCGATGTCTCCGGGATTCCGCTGCATGGGCCGAATCTGACAGAACGCGACGTGTCGTCGAGCACTTGCGCGTCACAAACGAGGCCCAGCAGATCCGACGCAACGTGGAGGTGAATGCGCCGCGCCTTATCTCTATGTGCAGACAGGCGATTTTGAAAAAAGCGCCGCTCTATCTTTATCTTGCAAACCGCCCCCACCCAC
>DAIRES010000004.1:26773-58063 GCA_036795465.1 Hyphomonadaceae bacterium | reverse complement strand
TATCCCCCCTATCTTCACGGGTCTGAACACCCCTTTGAAAGGCTGTCGCGGATGAACATGCGCAACCTGGCGCTTCTTGGCGTCGTGCTCTTCCTGCTCATTGCGCTCGTCACGGTCATGACCTCGTCGTCCGGAACGTCCGGGGCGCAGGACATGTCGTACTCGCAATTCCTGCGCGAGGTCGATCAGGGCCGCATCAAGGAAGCGACCATCAAGGGCGATAAGGTTACCGCCACGCTGGACAGCAAGAAGATTGCCGTCACGCGCGACACGTTCGAGTTCGACTTCGCCCAGAAGCTGACGGCCAAGGGCGTCAACGTGAAGATCGAGGATAGCGAAGGCGGCGGCACGATCCTGAGCTACGTGTTCTCGGCGCTGCCCCTGCTCTTCATCGTCGGCCTGTGGTTCTTCCTGATGCGCCAGATGCAGGGCGGCGGCGGACGCGCGATGAGCTTCGGCAAATCGAAGGCGCGGCTGCTGACGGAAAAACATGGCCGGGTGACGTTTGAAGACGTGGCCGGCGTGGACGAGGCCAAGGAAGAACTCGAGGAGATCGTCGACTTCCTGAAGGACCCGTCGAAGTTCCAGCGCCTGGGCGGCAAGATTCCGAAAGGCGCGCTGCTGGTCGGCCCGCCGGGCACCGGCAAGACCCTCATTGCTCGTGCCGTGGCCGGCGAAGCCAACGTGCCGTTCTTCACCATCTCGGGCTCCGACTTCGTCGAGATGTTCGTGGGCGTCGGCGCGAGCCGCGTGCGCGACATGTTCGAGCAGGCGAAGAAGAATGCGCCGTGCATCATCTTCATCGACGAGATCGACGCGGTCGGTCGTCATCGTGGCGCCGGTCTCGGCGGCGGCAATGACGAACGCGAACAGACGCTCAACCAGCTGCTGGTCGAGATGGACGGTTTTGAAGCGAACGAAGGCATCATCATCATCGCGGCGACCAACCGCCCCGACGTGCTTGACCCTGCCCTGCTGCGTCCGGGCCGGTTTGACCGTCAGGTGACTGTCGGCAACCCGGATATCATGGGCCGCGAGAAGATCCTCAAAGTGCACATGCGCAATGTGCCGCTGGCCAAGGATGTCGAAGCGAAGACCATCGCACGCGGCACGCCGGGCTTCTCGGGCGCGGATCTTGCGAACCTTGTGAACGAAGCTGCCCTGCTGGCGGCGCGTCGCGGCAAGCGTTCGGTCGGCATGCGGGAATTCGAGGATGCCAAGGACAAGGTCATGATGGGACCTGAGCGCAAGTCCATGGTCATGACGCAGAAAGAGAAAGAGGCGACAGCGGTTCACGAAGCCGGCCACGCCATCGTCAACATCCTCGTGCCGGGCAATGACCCGCTGCATAAGGTGACGATCATTCCGCGCGGCCGTGCGCTGGGCGTGACATGGTCGCTGCCGGAAGCGGATCGCCTGAGCTACACGAAGAACTGGGCCGAGGCGAAGATCGCCATGGCGTTCGGCGGACGTGTGGCCGAGCAGCTGGTGTATGGGGAGGATCACCTCAACACCGGCGCATCGAGCGACATCACGCAGGCGACGAGCATTGCGCGGAGCATGGTGACCGAGTGGGGCATGAGCGAGGTGCTTGGACCGCTGCGCTATTCGGCGAACGAGCAGGAAGTGTTCCTTGGTCACTCGGTGACGCAGCGCCAGAACGTTTCGGGCGAGACGGCGAAGCTGATCGACCAGGAGATCCGCCGCATCGTGACCGATGGCGAGAAGAAAGCGCGTCAGGTGCTGACGGATAACCGTCACCTGCTCGACCAGCTGGCCGCGGCGCTGATGGAATACGAGACGCTGAGCGGCGATGAAGTCGACGCGCTGTTCAAGGGCAAGCGCCCGGATCGTCCGGACGATACGCCCACGGGCCCGACCTCTGCTGTGCCCGTGATCAAGAAGAAGCCGCGCGAAGGCTTCGGCGGACCGGAGCCGGAACCGCAGGGCGCCTGATCCACAGCAAGCGTTCCACGCGCAGGCGTGGTTGCAGACAGACAAATGACGGCGGCTCTTCGGGGCCGCCGTTTTTGTTTGGCTAATGGCGGATTGTGGTGATCCGCGCCGGGGGCCGCCCCGTAGCAGGATAGTCGAACGGTGTCGGGGGACATCACAGAGGGACTCCCCATGACACGTTCACTTCTGACCGTCGCCCTGCTGGGCGGCGCGACCGCACTTGCGCCAACCGCATTCGCACAGACCGCTGACTGGACCGGCCTCTATGTTGGCGGACAGGTTGGCTATTCGGATCTTTCCGGCGACGACGAAACGGTGGTGTTCGACACCGACCGCGATGGCAATTTCGATGATACCGTTCTGACGATCGGCGCGGCCAACGCGTTCTCGCCGGGCTTCTGTCAGGGCGCCGCGCAAGGGCGTACGCCGGGCAATGGATGCCGGTCGGGCGAAGATGGCAACATCAACTACTCGCTGCGCGCGGGCTATGACTGGCAGTTCGGCAACTGGGTTGTCGGCGCAGTGGGCGAATACTCGGTGGTGAATATCGGCAACGACGTTTCCGCGTTCTCGACGACGCCGGCGTCCTACACGTTCACGCGCGATCTCAACGCGGTGACGTCGCTGCGCGCGCGGGGCGGGTATGCGTTCGGCGACTCGCTGGTCTATGCGACGGGCGGCATGGCGTGGGCGGACATGGACCATTCGTTCACGACGACCAATGGCGCGAACTCGTTCACCCGCTCTGGCGGCGATGATGTGGACGGATACCAGCTGGGCGTCGGCTACGAGATGCAGCTTGGCAATATGGGCTGGAGCAACTGGTCGCTTGGCGTCGAGTATCTGTGGACGTCGCTGGATGATGGCGACTACGAGGTCGCGGTTGGACCCGGCACAGCGCCGCCGACCAATCCGTTCCTGCTGGTCGATCCGACGGGCACCGACATGCGCCGCACGGGCGATGATTTCGAGTTCGGCACGCTGGGCGTGACGCTGAACTGGAGGCTGTAGGATCGAAGGGCTGTCGATCTGATCGCATCTGGAGAGACGGCGGCTTCTTCGGGAGCCGCCGTTTTCATTTGCGGGAAACCGCTGCTATGGCTTCAACGTCTGACGCCTTTGGCGCGCGGGAGGCTTGCATGTATTTCACCGGACGCTCGATGCTGGCGGGTATCGCCATGCTTGCCCTGACGAGTGCGTGCAGCGCGACTGAGCAGGGTCCCGCGGCGCGCGGCGAGGCGATGGTGGCGGCGGCTGATCCGCTGGCGGTCGAGGCCGGGCTGGAGATGCTGCGGGCGGGCGGAAGCGCGATCGATGCGGCGATCGCGGTGGAGCTGACGCTTGGGCTGGTGGAGCCGGAATCGTCCGGCATCGGCGGTGGTGGATTTCTGATCCACTACACGGGCAGCAGCGAGAAGATCGACGCTTACGATGGGCGCGAGTGGGCGCCGGCGGGCGCGACGCCGGACATGTTTCTCGTGGATGGCAAGCCGCTGGATTTTCCGCTGGCTCAGGCGAGTGGAAAATCGATCGGTACGCCCGCGCTGATCCCCATGCTGAAGCTGGTGCATGAGCAACATGGCAGATTGCCGTGGGCGCAATTGTTCCAGCCGGCGATCAGGCTCGCGGAGGATGGCTTTGTTGTCGGGCCACGCCTGAGCAAAAGCTTCGCGGACAACAAGGCGACGCTGGAGAGCGACCCGGAAGCGCGGGCGCTTTATCTGGATGCGGCGGGCAAGCCCTGGCCGAAGGGCCATCTGTTCAAGAATCCGGCTTATGCGAGATCGCTGCGCGCAATTGCGGCGGATGGGCCAAAGGCACTGACGCAAGGGCCGATGGCGGAGGCGATCGTTGCAGCCGCACAGCGCCAGCCGCGCGCGGGCACGCTGACCGTCGCCGACCTGCAGGCGTACAAGCCGCGCAGGCTTGATCCGCTGTGCGGCGCGTATCGCGTCTATCGGGTCTGCACGATGCCCTCGCCGTCTTCGGCGAATGCAATGCTGTCGATCCTTGGCCTTTATGAGCGGGCGCGGCCACAGCCGGACGGGCCGACGAATGTGCAGGACTGGGCGGCCTATGTCTGGGCGAGCCGACTGTCTTACGTCGATCGCGACCACTACATGGCGGACGACCGTTTTGTGACCGCGCCGACGAAGGAACTGATTGCGCCGGCGTATCTCGATGCGCGTGCGAAGCTGATCGATCTTGCCAAGGGCCCGATGGCAGTTCCGGTGGGTACGCCCGCCGGAGACGCGCTGCGCAACAAGTGGGGCAGCGAGGCGATGCAGGAGCATGGCACGACCCACCTGTCGGTGGTGGATGGCTATGGCAATGCAGTGTCGCTGACGGCGACGATCGAATCCGAATACGGCGCGCACCGGATGGCGAACGGCTTCTGGCTGAATAACCAGCTGACCGACTTCTCGCTGGAGCCGGTGATCAACGGCAAGCCCGCCGCCAATGCGGTGGCGCCGCGCAAGGCGCCGCGTTCGTCGATGTCGCCTTCGATCATCACCGACAAGGATGGCGAACTGGTTCTGGTGGCCGGATCGATGGGCGGCAGCACGATCATCGCATCAGTGTCGCGCTCCATCATCGGCGTGCTGGACTGGAAGCAGACGCCGCAGGAGGCGGTGGGCACACCGGCCGTGTTCGCGCGCACGCCTGACATTGCGGTGGAGACATCGCGAATGGCGCCGTCGATGACGGACGCCCTGCGCAAGCTGGGCTGGAAGATTGTCGATGAGGGTCTCTACAGCGGCACCCACGTGATTCAGGTGACGCCGAACGGCCTGGCTGGCGGAGCTGACCCACGCGAAGAGGGCGTGGCGATTGCCCTGCCCGCGACGCGCTGACGCCAAAACGCGCCTAGCTCACCTTCACCATGCGCTTGCCGATACGGCGGAGCGGTAGGTCGCGCCCACATCCATGCGCGGTTGGCATCCGGGCGTCTGCCGTTTGTGCGTCCCGGCCTCGCCAGCCGGCGCTTTGGCGCGATAGTGTGCCCGCCAGAAATCGGCGCAACAGGATTCGCGGGAGTTTGGGCATGAAGTCGTTGATCGGTGCGGGTCTTGTCTTTGCTGCGGCCATGGGCGCGCCTGCGTTTGCCCAGAACAACTGGAACAAGCCGACAGAGCCGTTCCACATTGCCGGGAACATCTATTATGTGGGGACGGAAGGGCTGGGCGCTTACCTGTTCACCGGGCCCAAGGGGCATGTGCTGCTGGATGGCGCGACGCCGCAGGGCGCGCCGATCATCGAGGCGAACATCGCCAAGCTCGGCTTCAAGCTGTCTGACGTGAAGATCCTGCTGAACAGCCATGCGCACTTCGACCATTCGGGCGGTCTGGCGCAACTTAAGAAGGATACAGGCGCGGAGCTGGCCGTGATGGATGGCGACGTTTCAGCGATCGAGGGAGGCTTCTATCTGGGCAGCGAAAGCAACAAGGCGATGGGCGCGCCGCCGGTGAAGGTGGATCGCGTGCTGAAGGATGGCGACAAGGTTGTGCTGGACGGCATCGAGCTGACGGCGAACCTGACGCCGGGCCATTCGAAGGGTTGCACGTCGTGGGGCGCCAAGACGACCGAGGGCGGCAAGACTTATGACGTGCTGGTGTTCTGCTCGGCGACCGTTGCGGCGAACCGGATCACCCCGCCGCTGCAATATGCGGGGATCGTCGAGGACTATCGCGCGACCTTCGCCAAGGTGAAGGCGATGAAAGCGGATATCCCGCTCGCACCGCATCCGGAATTCTTCGGGCTGCTGGAGAAGAACACGAAAGCGCAGACGGAGAAGTCTCAGGCGCCGTTTGTTGATCCGGCTGCGCTGGGGACGTTGATCGAGAAGCTGGAGAGCGATTTCGAGCGGACGCTGAAGGAGCGCATCGCGAAAGCGCAATAGGCGCAGAAACGCCCCCGCCTTGCGGCGAGGGCGAGCTGAAGCGAGCTAGTTGCGCACCGGCGGCGGAGGCGGCGCAGCGGGCACGGGCGGCGGCGGCAGCGTGCCGCCCTCGCACAGGATTTTCATGTTGTTCATGCCGCGCATGAAGTTGGTGCGGCGACGTTCGACATCGGCAGTTTTGGCTGCGTCGTCGCCCGCCACGAGCGAGAGATCATAGACGAGCGTGTAGAGGATTTTCGTCGTCTTCGCGTCGATCGCACGTGCTTCGAGATTGCCGTGATAGAGATTGTAGAGGCGGCCTTCGCGCACCGGCTGGGTGTAGGCGTAGGAGTATTCCGTCTTGGCGACGAGGATTTCGGCGCCCACGGAGCGGACCGAGCCAACCTCGCCCTCCTTGCCGGAGATCATCGTGCAGGTTCCGGGCAGCTGCAGCCATTCGGTGATGTCGCAATACTTGCCGATGCGGGCCCAGACATCCTTCACCGGCTTGTTGATGGTGATTTCCATCGGGATGGTGACGTAGTTGGGATTGGCCACCTGAAGCGGCGGCGGCGTGGCCGGCGTAGTCGCTGGCGGCGCGGGCGCGGCGACCGGGGCGGCTACGACCGGCGGAGTCGCGACCGGGGCAACGCTGGCCATGACCGGCGCGGCGGGCGCTTCAACGACTTCGCGCTCATGAACGATGAGGCAGCCGGACAGCATGGTTGAAAGCAGTAGTGCGCCTAGCGTGCGCGTATGGATCATCTCGTCCTCCCGTGGATCTGTGTTGGGACATCGATAGCCCTGCCCCAACCTGCGTCAAGCAACCCACTTCGAGCGCAACGGGTTGTCATGCACTGGTAGGGGCTGGGTTGGCGCGTGCTGGCCGGTGTCGGAACGCGCCTCCGGGGCGCTAGGCCTCGTCAGAATCTTCTTCGAACAGGGGTTGCTGGAAGGCGGCGGGCGCCTTGAGGCCGATACGTTCCCATGCCTTGGGCGTCGCCACGCGGCCGCGGGGGGTGCGGGCGACGAAGCCCTGCTGCATCAGATAGGGCTCGATGACTTCCTCGATCGAGTCGCGCGCTTCGGACAGCGCGGCGGCGAGCGTGTCGGCGCCGACGGGGCCGCCGCTATAGGTCTTGACGAGGGCCTGGAGATAGCGGCGATCAAGCGCGTCGAGCCCGTCTTCATCGACTTCGAGACGGGCGAGCGCGGATGAAGCGCCCTTGCAATCGATCTTCACGCCATCGGCTTCGCAGAAATCGCGCACGCGGCGCAGCAGACGGATGGCGATACGTGGCGTGCCGCGCGAACGGCCTGCGATCTCTTCGGCGCCATCCTGCGTGATGTTGGCGCCGACCTTCAGCCCTGCCCGCTTCACGATCGAGCCGAGTTCTTCGCGGGTGTAGAATTCGAGGCGGATCGGGATGCCGAAGCGATCGCGCAGCGGCGTGGACAGGAGACCGGCGCGCGTTGTGGCGCCGACCAGCGTGAACGGCGGCAGGTCTATCTTCACAGAGCGAGCGGACGGGCCTTCGCCGATGATGAGATCGAGCGAGTGATCTTCCATCGCCGGATAGAGGATTTCCTCGACGTGCGCGGGAAGACGGTGGATCTCGTCGATGAACAGCACGTCGCGCGGTTCGAGATTGGTGAGCAGTGCGGCGAGGTCTCCCGCCTTGGCGATGACCGGGCCGGAAGTGGCGCGGAAGCCGACTCCCATCTCGCGGGAGAGAATCTGCGCCAGCGTTGTCTTGCCGAGGCCGGGCGGGCCCGAGAGCAGGACGTGGTCGAGTGCGTCCCCGCGCTTGCGAGCGGCGGCGACGAAGATTTTCAGGTTTGCCTTCGCCGCCTGCTGGCCGGTGAAATCGTCAAACGCAGTCGGGCGCAGCGCACGGTCGAGGGTTTCGCCGGGCTGGCGTTCGGGATCGGTGATGTCGCCGTCTCTGGCCATGTCTGACTTGTGCCCCAGTTCGCCGCCCAAGGGAACACTTGAGGAACGAAGGAGGCGTTAAGGCGCAGGGTTTCGGTGAAGACCGCTGCTAGGTTTTCTGGCGAGTCGCACGATTAGCAAAAACCGCCCGCACCTTCATGCCGAGAATGATCGAGGCCAGCACCACGGTGACCGCGTTGGCGATGATGATGGACCACTGCATCGTCATCACGCCGTAGATGCCCCAGAGCGTGACCCCTGCGGTGAACATCGAATACATGACGAGCGAGATCGCGCTGGTTTCGCGCGTGCGAAGCACCTTGGCCGCCTGGGGCACGAAGGAGGCCGTGGTCAGGAAGGCAGCGAGGCTTCCGATCACTTCTGCCAGCGGCATGGAATTATCCCCGGTTCTACCTGACCTTCGGCGCGCTCACGCGTTCTATAATTCTCGCGCCGCCGGACCGGATCGGGCTATACCATGGCTTATGAACACAGCGACCGTCTCCCTGGCCGCGACACGATGACCAAAGCCAAGGCGCAAAAGCCCGAAGCTGCGGACATGGGGTATGTGCGCCTGATCCGTATGCGGAGACTGGCGAACGGCCTGCTCGTGCTGATCATGGCGCTGTTCGTCTTTTCGCATCTGTGGGAGCCGCCAGGGCAGGACTGGGACATGCACTGGCGTTTCCTGCGCGCCTTTGCGGAAGCGGCGATGGTCGGCGGGCTGGCCGACTGGTTTGCCGTGACCGCGATTTTCCGGAGACCGCTGGGCCTGCCGATTCCTCACACGGCTGTGATTCCCAACAACCAGGACCGGATCGCCGATGCGGTCGGGCGGTTCATCGCCGACAACTTCCTCAAGGGTGAACTCGTCGCTGAGCGGGTGAAGGACAAAGACCTTTCCGAGACGCTGGCGAAGTGGCTGGCCGATCCGGCGCAATCGGGGGCGCTGGCTGGCGGGCTTGTGCAGGCGGTGCCTGCCCTGCTCGATGCGCTGGACGACGAAACGGTCGCGACCTTCCTGCGCCAGCAGGCGGCGGAAGCGGCCGAGGGCGCAAGCGTTGCGCCAGCTTTCGGTTCGGTGCTTGAGGCGCTGGCTGAGCAGGGGCGGCACCAGCACCTTCTCGATGCCATGCTGAAGCAGGGCTATCATCTGATGGAAGCCAACAAGGACCTGATCCGCGACAAGATCCGCGATCGATCAGGCTGGCTGATGCGCTTTGTCAGCGCTGACCGGAAAGTCGCCGATACGGTGATCAACGCGGTGAACGACCTGCTCTACGACGTGGCGTCTGACCCGCGCCATCCGTTGCGGGCGCAGCTCAATGACATGGTGATGAAGTTCGCGGATGACCTGCGCGATGATCCCGTCCTTCAGGCCCGCATTGGCGGCTGGATCAAGGAAGCTGCGGCGCATCCGACCGTTGGACAGGCCGTCGAGGCGGGCTGGAGCGAGTTCAAGTCGGCGCTGCGGCGCGACTGTGCAGCGCCCGACGGTCGATTGAAGGCGTGGCTTGAAGGCGCGCTGATAAATGTGGGCGAGGGCCTGCTGCGCGAGCCCGGCGTGCGGGCGGCGCTGAATGCGCGGCTTCGGTCGTTGTTGGTGGAGTTGGCCGACAGGCATGGCGAGGATGTCGCCAAGCTGGTGTCGGAAACGATCAGGCGCTGGGACTCGCAGACCATCGTCGAGAAGCTGGAATCCAATGTCGGGCGCGACCTGCAGTATATCCGGCTCAACGGCACGGTGATCGGCGGGCTGGTGGGCCTGCTGCTTCACGCGGCCGCGGAGATTGCCCGCGCTGCCTAGTTGGCTGGCGCGAGTGCTTTCAGGGCGGCGCGAATGAGCGCGGCTTCCTTGGCATCATCGCCTGCGTCACGCGCGGCCTGCGCCACGGCGCGAGAGGCATCCGACGAATTGTAGCCAAGATTGACCAGCGCCGAGATCGCGGCCGCTCGCGCGCCCGTGGCCACGGGTTGCGGAACAGTTGTGGTTGCGGCGAAGCTGGACGCGAACAGGCCCATTGGCGGCGGCTTGCCCTTGAATTCCGTGACGATGCGTTCGGCCAGCTTCTTGCCGACGCCGTTGGCGCGCGAAATGGCCGTCGTGTCCGCGAGCGCGATGGCGTCCATCAACTGCGGCAGTGTGAGCGTGTCGAGAATGGCGAGCGCGATCTTGGCGCCGACGCCGGGAGCATCCTGCAGGCGCGCGAACCATGCACGCTCTTCGCCCGAGACGAAGGCGAATAAGCGGATTGCGCTTTCCGACATCTGGGTTTCGATGAACAGTTCGGCGGACTCGCCGACCGTGAGTTTCTGCAAAGTGCGCGAGCCTGCATTGACGAGATAGCCGACGCCGGACACGTCGATCAGCGCCTGCCCTTCACCCGTGGCGGCGATAATACCCTTGAGACGGCCGATCATGCCTTGAGCCTTTGATGGGCGATGGGGCGATGGTGCGCCCCGCAGATGGCGACGGCGAGCGCATCCGCCGCGTCGGCGGACACCTCTCCCGCCTTGGGAAGAAGCCGGCGCACCATGAAGGCGACCTGCGTCTTGTCTGCCGCGCCCGTGCCCACGACGGATTGCTTGACCTTGGTGGCCGCAAATTCCGCAACCTTCAGCTTCGCCCCAGCCAGCGTGGCGAGAGCGGCGCCGCGCGCCTGACCTAGCAGCAGCGTCGAGCGCGGGTTGATGTTGACGAAGGTTTCTTCCACCGCAGCCTCGTCCGGCGCATGTGCATCGACGACGGCGCGCAGCTTTTCGCATAGTTCGGCCAGACGGTCGGCCATGTCGGCATCCTTGTCGGGCTTGATGACGCCGTGGGCGATCCACGTCAGGCGCGGACCGTCCATGGCGATCACGCCCCAGCCGGTGTGGCGCAGGCCCGGATCGACCCCGAGTATTCGAATCATGCGGTGCATTCCCGCCACTGTGGCGCCTGTCGAACGAATTGAGAACACGTCAGGAGTTAACAAGGCGGAAACCAAGCCAGCACAGGCTTCGCCACCATGACGATTTCCCGTTTCAGCCTGACCCGCCGGACTGCCCTGCGCCTGGGTGCGCTCGGGGTTGGCAGCCTTGCGCTTGCGCCGGCGGCGATGGGCCAGACGACGGTCCAGTGGCCGCTGACGCTGGCCTATGCCCGCATGAGCCCGACCGGCTTTGTGCATATCCGCGGCGACGAGCAATCGGCGTGGCAGACGATGCAGATGCGGCTGGGCGGCCTGATCGATGCGATCCAGCCGATGCAGCCCGCCGACATGCTGGGCGGAAGCACGCCGCAGGTTGAAGGCGGCGCGAACTGCGCGATGGTTGCGCGGCAGATGGCGGCGCGCGCGGGCTTCAACTACGTGATCCTGTACGCGACGGAGGATGGACAGCGCACCTACAAATCTGATGGCAGCTGGTTCTCTGACCTGTTCGCCAATCTGCGCTCCGATGTCGACAAGGATGGCCGTGCGAGCGGCGAAGCGCATCTGCTGGACGTGTCGGGCGGGATGCCGCTGGCGACGGTGACGGCAGATGCAAAGCCGCGCGATCCGCTGAACCTGTTCGATGGCGGACGTAATCCGGAACGCGAAACGCTGGCCGGGCTGACGCAGGGCATCGAGCGCCGGCTGCAGGACATGGCCCGGCTTGCCTATGAAGCGCAGCGCTCGATCGCCGACTAGGCCGGAACAGCCCTGCCCGCCTTGTGCTTCCTGCGGCGCAGCGCGACGCGGACCACGTAAAGCAGGATCATCGCAACGGTCGCCAGCATCAGCGCGCTCTGCGTCATGCCGGTGGTCGCCGTGCCGAAGCGCGGATAGCCATCGACAATCGTGAAAGCGAAGGGACGCAGGGCGCTGATCCGGACAAACATTTCGTTCGCGAGCCCGCCGAGCAAAATATAATAGCTGAGCGCCATCGTGATCGGGTGTGTGTAGGCCCATACCCCGTGACGTTGCCGCGTGGAAGCGAACCAGCCGATCAGCGTGAGTATGGTTGAGGCGATCGCGAGCCAGTGGAAGAAGCCGAACACGCCCGCACCGAATTTCATGTTTATGAAGTCGATGTCGAAATCGTAGATGGCGAACACCAGCACGTTCGCGACGATCATCGACCAGACATAAATATCGCCACGCAGGCGATGCCAGCGGCCGCGATCGAACATCACCGAGTTCCAGCCGCCGGCGACCAGCGCCGCGATGCAGGCAAGCGAATGCAACCAGCCCAGAAGGCCGACATCTTCGAGATGCATGTTGGAAGTATCCTTCTCTTATCTCTTCTTTTGCGGCAGCCTGTGTTCAGGTCTCGCCGATGATGCCGCGGAGAAAGGCGACATAATCCTCGAAGGCCCTCCGCCCTGCGCGCGTCAGCTTTGCGCGTGTGCGTGGCCGGTTGTGATGGAAATCCTTCTGCACCTCGATATAGCCGGCCTGTTCGAGCGAGCTGATGTGTGCCCCGAGATTTCCCTCTGTGGCACCGGAGAGCGCCTTGAGCCGCACAAATTCGAGCAGGTCGCGGTCAGGCAATGCCTTCAGCGCAGACATGATCTTGAGCCGAACGGGCTGGTGAATGATGGGATCTGGCTGGTCGGTCATGATCCGGCGTTCCGCATCCACAGGCCGCCCACGATCAGGCCACCGCCGCCGACAGCCGCCATCCAGTAGCGGAAGTACTCCGGCAGCATGAAATAGCCGAGCGTGGTCAATCCGATCAACGCAAGGCCAAGCGGCATCATGCGCCAAGCCTTCGTCCAGATGCCGATGAAGGCGTAATAGACGCCGACCGCCAGCGGGATGAGCGCGCTCATCTGGTTGTAGTCGAGCGGCGACATCACGGCGACAAGCGCTGTGTTGAATATTCCGATGACGGCGAACGATGCGCCATAGCGCCAGCCGAACTCCGCCGTGCGCGCGTTCGGTGCGCGGCGCGCGAGAAGAATGCTGCCAACAACGCCCACTACGATAAGCGGCATCCACACGATCGACATTTCCTGGAACGCGGCGCTGACGGTGTAGCCGATCACCCAGATCACGCCCCACAGGATGAGGTATGGCGAAGAGACGCGATGATACTGGGAGGCCGCGGTGCGGTTTTCCGTCTTCTCGATGTCGTTGAGCGCACTTTGCGCTTCGGCTGGGGTCAGTGACATGTAGCGGCCTCCTCAGTTTCAGAGAACTCTATTGCATAGAGTATTCTGTGTCAATTCCCATCGTTTATGGCTCTTTCTGAACGTTTGAAGCGGTCTCCGCGGGGAAACGAGATCAGGTAGATGGCGTGAATGTGCGCACGAGAGCGGCGTTTCCGGTTGAGCGGCGAGGTTGCGCCAGTAAGGTCGCGCGATGAATTTCGGGAGACGGACGATGCGTTGGAAATACATGGCGACGGCGTCGCTGCTTGCACTGACGGTTGCGGCATGCGGGCCTGCGGAGGATCTGACGACGGTTCCTGCGGCGGTCTATGATGAAGCGACGACGGCGCAGCTGACGTCTAACCCCCTCCTCGCGGAATGGGCCGGCCCGAATGGCGGGCAGCCCGCTTTCGACAAGATGGACCTCGCGCAGCTGAAGCCCGCGATGGAAGCGGGAATGGCGGCAAGCCTCGCCGAGATCGACGCGATTGCGAACAATCCCGCGAAGGCGTCGTTCGAAAACACTATCCTCGCCATGGAACGGGCGGGCAAACCGTTCGACCGGACGATGACCTATTACAGCATCTGGGGCTCCAACCTGTCCACGCCGGACTTCCGGGCGATCCAGACGGAAATGGCGCCGAAGCTTTCGGAGTATCAGTCGAAGATTACGCAGAACGCTGCGCTGTTTGCACGTATCAAGGCTCTGCACGACGACGCGGCAAACCTGAAGCTGACGCCGCATCAGGCTCGGCTGCTGAAGCTGGTCTATGACCGCTTCCAGCTGAACGGCGCGGAGCTGACGGGCGAGAAGCGCGAGCGTTATGCCGCGATCAATGCCGAGCTGGCGGAGCTGCACACGAAATTCTCGAACAACCTGCTGGCCGATGAAGAGGGCTGGGTCACTTACCTGACGCCGAAGCAGCTTGGCGGCCTGCCCGCCTCGTTCGTGGCGTCGTCAAAGGCGGCGGCTGACGAGCTGGGCAAGCCGGGGCAGTATGCAATCACCAATACGCGCTCTTCCATCGACCCTTTCCTGACCTATTCGACCGAACGGGCCCTTCGCGAACAGGTCTGGCGCAATTTCTACAGCCGGGGCGATAATGGCGACGCGCATGACAACAATGCTGTGATCGCGCAGATCCTGAAGCTGCGGCATGAGCGGGTTCAGCTGCTGGGATATGCGACCTACGCCGACTGGCAGCTGCAGGACAACATGGCGAAGTCACCAGCCGAGGCTACGGCGTTGATGGAAGCCGTGTGGGCGCCGGCCGTTGTGCGCGCGAAGGAAGAGATCGCCGACATGCAGGCGCTTGCCGCTTCCGAGGGCGCGAAGATCACCATCGAGCCGTGGGACTATCGCTTCTATGCGGAGAAGGTGCGCAAGGCGAAATACGATCTCGATGGCGAGCAGCAGAAGCCGTACCTGCAGCTGGATAAACTGCGCGAGGCAATGTTCTATGTGGCCGGAGAGCTGTTCGGCTTTGCCTTTGCGCCTGCGCCAGAGACAATCCCGGTCTTCCATCCCGACGTGAAAATCTGGGAGGTGACGGACAAGGCGTCGGGCAAGCATGTCGGTTACTGGTATCTCGATCCCTATGCGCGGCAGGGCAAGCGCTCGGGCGCGTGGGCTTCCGGTTATCGTTCGTATTCGACGTTCGACGGGCCGGTGACTACACTGGTGTCGAACAACTCCAATTTCGTGAAGCCGGCGCCGGGCGAGCCGTTGCTGATTTCCTATGACGATGCGGAGACGTTCTTCCACGAGTTCGGCCATGCGCTGCATGGGCTTTCATCGAGTGTCGAATACCCGACGCTGAATGGCGGCGTGCGGGATTACACCGAGTTCCACTCGCAGCTGCTGGAGCGCTGGCTACTGACGGACCAGGTGGTGGACAAGTATTTCCGCCACTACCAGACGGGCGAGCCGATGCCGAAAGAGCTGATCGACAAGATCAACAAGGCGGCAACGTTCAACCAGGGCTTCCAGACCGTGGAGTTCCTGGGGTCTGCGATCATGGACATGCGCTATCACACGGTTGATCCGACAAACCTTGATCCGAGGGCGTTCGAGAAGGACGAGCTGGCGAAACTCGGGATGCCGAAGGAAATTCCCATGCGCCACAGGTCGACGCAGTTCGGGCATATCTTCTCGAGCGAGGGATATGCGGCCGGGTATTACGGCTATCTCTGGGCCGACGTTCTGACGTCGGATGCGGCGGAGGCATTCCGCGAAGCGCCGGGCGGTTTCTATGACAAGGAGGTCGGCAAGAGACTGGTGGCCGACCTGTTCACGGTGCGCAACGCGGTTGATCCGAATGAGGCCTATCGGGCCTTCCGCGGACGCGATGCGACGCGGGATGCGTTGCTGAGAGACAGGGGCTTCCCGGTTCCGGCCAGGTAGGTCAGGAGCAGAGTTCGAGGATTTCGACGATGTCGTCCGCGCTCCTGATGGGGCGCGGGTTGGTGCGGATCGAACGGTCGTGCATCGTGTGTTCGGCGATCGCGCGGAAGTGCGAGGCGCCGATCAGGAGTTCCGACAGGCGCCATGGCAGGCCGAGAGTCTTGACCAGATCGCGCACTACATCCGCAGCGGGAAGCGCGCGCTTGCCCATCAGGCGCGACACGAGCGTCTGACGATCGATGCTGTAGTCGCGGTTCCAGCTCAGGGTTGCGTGGAGCGTGATGCAGGAGGTGATGCCGTGCGGAACGCCGTAAGAGCCGCCTAGCGTATGGCCGATGGCGTGACTGGCGCCCATTCCCCTGCCCGATGCAGCGCCGGAAATGGCGAGCCACATGCCATGCTGGCAGTTGGCGCGGGCTTCGAGATCGGCGGGGTCTTCGTGGGTGGCGGCAAGGCCCTTGGCGAGAAGGCGCAAGCCCTCTGCGGCGACCGCATCGCCCATGGGCACGCGCTCAAGATTGCAAAGCTGTTCCACCGCATGATCGACCGCTTTCATGCCGGTGGAAGACCAGAGGCGCTGGGGTGTTTCGAGCGTGACGGCGGGCTCGAGGATGACCGCGCGCGGCGCAAAGTCGGGGTGCGTGAAGCTTTCCTTGACCCGTTTCTCGCCATCCGTGACGCCGGCGAAGGGCGTGAACTCGGCTGCGGAAAGCGTTGTCGGAATGGCGATCATGCGAACGCCGCTGGGGATCAGCGAAGCGTCCTTTCGATCGTCGCCCCGGCCCATGCGGTAGGGCGAAAGCTGCCGCGTTTCGGTGAAGTCGGCCCAGAGGCAGAGCTGGATGAGCTTGGTCGCGTCGATGACGGAGCCGCCGCCGAGGGCGATAAGAAGATCAGCTTTTGCCTCACGCGCGGCTGCGGCGCCGGCGAGGACGTCGCTGCGAGGCGAGTGTGATGCGATGGCGTCGAATCTGCCGACGCAGAGGGGGCCGAGGTCAGCCGCGAGTTTTGCAGCGAGCGCGTTGCCGAGCGAGCGGGTGGTCAGGATGAAGAGGCGTGAAGCGTTGTAGCGTTTCGCGAGTTCGATCACGGCTTCATGTGCGGGGCGGCCATAGATGACCGCGTCCTGACGTGGAAAGCGATAAGCGCCATGGATCATTTGCGGCCCACTTTCAGCGCGTATTTCTTTTTGCGTTTCTGCGGCGGGCCATGGAACCAGTCGATGACGTAGTCGAAGGCGTCTTCATCATCCACACCCTCCTCTGTGCGGGTCTTGCCGCGGCAAGAGTAGCCGGCGGTATGGACCGCGTTGCGGTCGCCGCTGATGAGGTGGTGCCAAGGGTGGAGATCCTTGCCTTCATGCACCAGACGATAGGCGCATGATTGTGGCAGCCAATCGACGGTGGAGACGACTTCCGGCGTGAGCTTCACGCAGACGGGGACGTATTTCTTGCGATTGGGATAGTCGGAACACTGGCAGGAGTTTCCGTCCAGCAGCTTGCAATGAAGGCCGGTGAAAAAGAGCTTTCCGGAATCCTCGTCCTCGAGTTTGACGAGGCAGCATTTGGCGCAGCCATCGCACAACGACTCCCACTCCTCGGGGGTCATCTCGTGCAGCTTCTTGGTTTTCCAGAAGGGCTCGGCGGGCATTGCAGGGGCGTAGCCGACGCAGGCGATTAGGGCAATCGGCGGCGGATCAGCGCCAGACAAGCGTTCGTGTTCTCGCGGGTGGCGAGTTGGGGTGGTTTTGGGTTTTAGTGCGGCTTTCCAGGTGGCCGTGTTTTGGGTGTGGCGATGGGATTTCCATCGCTCTTGCCGACGCAAGCCGGGAGCCATTGAGGGGCTGTCGTGCTGTCGCAATAAGCCCCGGATAGCGCTGCGCGTTTCCGGGATGACAAGCGGTGGGTTTGGCCGCGGGGTTCCGGCTCGCGCGCTGCGCGTGTGTCAGGAACAACAGTGGCGTCTGCGGCTTTCGCCTGCGATCTCAGAACGGGTCCTTGAGAATGTCCTGCCACTCGGGGTGCTTGCGGAGTGTTGAGTTGGTGAAGGGACAGAGGGGAATTACCTTCAGGTCGCGGGCGCGGACGTCCATCACCATGTATTCAACGAGCGCCTTGCCGACGCCCATACCGCCGAGTTCGTCGGGCACGCCCGTGTGGTCGATGATGAGAATCTTCTCGCCCGCTTTCGAGAACGTCATCTCGGCTTCAGGCTTGCCCGCGATGCGCGCGACGTAGCGGCCGCCGGTTGGCTTGTCCTCGCGCGTGATGACGACGCTGGATTTTGGAATCTCGACCATGACCTGCTCCTAACTCACGCTGCGGAAGCATCGTCATTCAGCGAGCCGCAGAGAGCAAGCGCCGAGGAAAATGCAGATCGAAATGGTTGAGGTGTGGATATGTTGTCGCACACGCGAAACACGCCGGACTTAATCGCCTCGCAAAATCGCGCGCGAATCCAGAGCCCATGAGTGAACGTCCCATCCTGTGACGCACACGCGATAGCGAGAGGCGTTAATATTGAGGCTCTATTCATTTACGTCTTCAGCAGGACTTCACCAGAGCCACGTATTCTTTCACCATCGAACGAATACTTCGATTGGAGTTGGGAAATGACGACGGGTTGGGGAGAGGCGCAAAGTCGCGCCGAACACTCGGAAGCAAGCGGCGCGCATGCGCCGGCGCGCACCGAAACGGCGGACACCGCCGGATCTGCTTCAAATGCGTTCGCCAGCCTCCCCGCTTCAAGCGGAGCTGAAGGTCTGCTTTCGCAGCCACCCGAGTGGCCTGAAAAAGCGATCTACGTTTACATCTGACGACTGCTGAAAATCGACATGACGGAAGCCGGCCGCGCCATCGCGCTGCATGCGAGCGGCTGTCTTCGCGCGTGTCGTGACGGCCTGGCCGTGGACTGAACCGGGGGGACGAATATGGGCGGAAACAGTTTGAACACGCACAAAAAGCTCGTCTGGCGCGAGGCCGGAGGCGGGCGCGAAACCCTAGCGGACAAGCAATCATGCCGGGCGGCCCGAGTATTCCGAAAGTATAAATTTCTTTTGTGTACTACTAGCACTCTTATTAGGAAACGCCCGATGCCGAACGCATCCTCGCTACTGTACAGCCTGGCCATCGGCGCAGTCATTTGCGTCGGGGACGCCTCCGCGACGACGCCGGCGGGCGAGATGATCGAGAACAGCGCGAGCGTGCGCTTCGCGATGGATGGCGCGACCCGCACAGTGACCAGCAATACAGTGCGCACACGCGTGGCCGAACTGGTGAGCTTCGAGGTTGGCGTGGTGACGCCGATGCTGGGCGGCGTGCTGGCGGGCGAGCAGCACGTCCACGCGATCGACATTACCAATACTGGCAATGGCAACGAGTGCTTCGCGGTTTCGCAAGCGCACAGCACCGACGTGCGCGAGCCTGTGGAACTGGTGGCGCTGTACGTCGACAGCGATGGCGATGGCGCGCTTGATGAAACGGGCGATGACGCGCTTGGCATTGGCGATTGCGGTCCGCCAGTTTCGCCGGGCCGTAACATGCGCGTGTTCGCGATCGGGCGGATGCCTGGCACAAGCTCCGCCGCGCGCGCGGAGCTGGCGCTGTGGGTGACGCCGTCGGAAGGCGGGCCGGCTTATGGCTCCGTGTTGCCGGGCCGCGGCGACGACACAAGCGACTTGGTGATCGGCTTCGACGCGGAGCGCAGTTCGGCCCGCATGTGGACGCAAGCTTCGCGGCTTGTCGTGTCGCTGACCAAGTCGCAGCTGGTTTCAGGCCGCGAGCAATCGAATGCGACGACTGGAGATATCATCACCTACTCGCTCCTTCTGAAGGCGAGCGGCGAAGGCATGGTGGCTGGCGCGCAAGTGAGCGACCCCCTGCCCCCCGGGCTTTCCTATCTTGCCGGGTCACTGACGCTCGATGGAGTCGCCCTGAGCGATGACGCCGACACGGATGCAGGCCAATCGGCTGGCAGCGTCGTTGCGGTCCGCCTGCCAGACATCGCTGCCCCTTTTGAACGCACCATCACCTTCCAGGCGGTTGTCCGCCCGCAATCGTCCTGAACGGAGACAGAGCCATGAGACTTTTCATTGTCGCAATCGCCGCGCTTGGCCTCGCCGCCCCCGCTTTCGCCAATGGCGTCACGCTGGAGTCGTCGGTGCGCGAGGAGATCGTGACCGTCGACGCCAAGGGCCGGCAGACGGTGACGCTGACTGAGCCGACAGCTGTGGCGCCGGGCGATGTAGTGGTGATCCGCATTGCCTACGAGAACACCAGCGCGGAGCCAGTTGCGGATGTGGTGATCTCCAACCCGGTGCCCGAGCACCTTCGCTTCATGGGCGTGCGCGAGGGCGCGGGCATGGTCTCTGTGGATGGCGGCGCGACGTTTGGCGCGCTGGTCGATCTCAAGATCAGGGAAGCTGACCAGACCAGCCGCCCGGCGACGGCAGCGGACGTGACGCATGTGCGCTGGCGCTTCCAGCAGCCTCTGGCGCCGGGCGCCACGGGAGCCGTGGCCTTCGCCGCGCGCCTCGACTGATCACACACAGACACAGACCAGCAGGATTCATTCCGATGTTCCCGAACGAGCGCATACTTCGCCTGATGGCCTTCACCGCGATCTCTGCGGTGCTGGCGGGCACGGCCTGGGCCAACGGCACGACCGCCGGCCAGACCATCAACAACACAGCCACCATCGGATATTCGGTGGGTGGCGTTCAGCAGCCGGACGTCAACTCGAACCAGGCTTCGTTCGTGGTCGACATGCTGGTGAACCTGTCGGTGGCGGAACTTGGCGGGTCGGCGACGGTGGTTGTGCCCGGCGCTACGGGACAGGTGACGACATTCACCGTGACCAACACGTCGAACGCCGTGCTGGACTTCCGCTTGCTGCCATCGCAATCGGCGGACGGCGCGACGACAAAGTTCGGCGGCACGGATGCAGGCACGGCGACCAATGTGCATGCCTATGTCGACAATGGCGACAACGTCTTCAACGCGGCTGACGACACGGCAATCTACATCGACCAACTGGCGGCGGACGGTTCGATCAAGGTGTTCCTCGTTGCGGACATGCCGTTCGGCGTCGCCAATGGCGGCGCGATCGGTATTACGTTGACGGCGTTTGCGGCGTCGGCGGCGAATGCCGCGCAGATGGGATCAGACCTAGTGTCGACGCCGGGGGCCGATACGCCGGGAGCAATGGACATCGTGTTCGGTGATGCGGCGGGCGCATCCGACTCCTCGCGCGACGGGAGCTATAGCGACAGCGACGAGTATCGCGTCGCTTCGGCGACGATGAGCATTACCAAGCAGGCGCGTGTGATCAGCGATCCGGTGAACGGGACAACCAATCCGCGTTCGGTGCCGGGCGCGATCATCGAGTACTGCATCGTGATGCAGAATTCCGGGTCGGTTTCGGCGACCACGCTGCAGATCAGCGACAACGTGCCGACGCATACGACGTTTGTCTCCGGGTCGATCCGCTCGGCGGGCACGGTGACGTCGGGCTCATGCAATGCTGATGGCGCGATCGAGGATGATGACGCCAGCGATTCCGGCGAGCCGGATACAGCTGTGGGTTCGTATTCCACCGGGCTGGTGGCTGTGACGCTGGCGGCGGTGGCGGCGGGCGAGACGCGCACGGCGCTGTTCCGCGCGACAATCGACTAACGGGAACGGGCGGTCGCTTGCACCATGCACTCGGCGTTCGCCACATTTTGCAGGACGACGCTGTGCGGCCTCCTCACGCTTGCCGTGTTATCCGCTACGGCAGGCGCGCAGGAGATCCGCAACGTTGCGCGCGTGACGTTCGAGGATGATGGCGCGCCGGTTACGGTGGGGTCGAATGCGGCGGTGCTGTCGCGTGTGCCATATCATCTCTTCCGCGCCACTGGCTTCATCTTCAATGCGAAGACCGGCGAAGCTGTCGATGGCGTGGAAGTCCGTCTGCTCGACAGCAATGACGTGGCTGTGCAATCGGCGATGTCGGGACCAGCACAGAGGCGGGCAGGCTTTGCGCGGGTGTCCCTGGCTGCTGCGCCGCAGGCAGGAGAGTTCAGGTTTCAGCCCGTGCAGCAGGGGGCGTATCGGCTTGGCTTCGTGCTGCCGGACGGCTGGCGCCTGGCTATTGGCGCCACGCAGGCGTCGGTGAGTGGCTTCCGGGGGCCGGATGGGCGGCCGGTTCTGCTGGAGCCGGGATCGTATGGGCGGCAGTTCTCGGTCGCGTATGATGGCGAGGTCGCCATCGATGTGCCAATCGAGCCGGACCTGCCGCAACTGCGCGTGGAGATGACCGCGCTGGCCAGTGAAGTCTCCGAGGGAGACGCGCTTGGCTATACGGTGACGATCGCTAACGACGAGGCGGCTGGCCCGGTGCGGGACGGAGTTCTGACCATCAGCCTGCCGCGTGGCTTCCGATATGCGGCGCGCACCCTTGCCGCCGACAACGGGCAGCAGAGCGATCCAATGATCTCGGGCGATAGCGAGACGCTTCGGGTCGAGCTGGATGACATTCCCGCCGGCGAGACAGCGACGGTGACTTATCGGGTGCGGGTGACGTCGAATGTGCGCCTGGGCGATGCGACGAGCACGGCGTTTGTCGCGACCAGCATGGACTATGCGAGTGGAATGGCAGTTGCGCGGGTGAAGGTGCGTAGCGCCTTTCTTGAAGAGCGCGTCACGATCATGGGCCGCGTCGAAGCCGGCGTTTGTGGCGCGGGCGAGCGTATGGGCCTGCCCGGCGTTCGGGTTGTGCTGGAGACCGGCGCGTGGGCGCTGACGGATCGCGAGGGGCTGTACCATTTCGAGGGCGTGCAGCCGGGCGTTCACGTTGCGCAGGTGGATGTTGCGAGCCTGCCAAAAGGCGCGAAGCCGATCCTGTGCGACGACGATGTACGCAAGGCCGGTTCCGCGATTTCGCATTTCATTGATGCGGCTGGCGGCGATGTCGTGCAGGCGAACTTCCTGGTGTCGCGGCCGGATGCTGTTGAGATCGTTGCAACGGCTGAAGCCAAGACCGCGCTGGTTGATTTGTTCGCCGGGCAGTCGCCGGGGACGGATTGGGTTTTGCCCACGGTTGACGCCAACCCCAACGCCCCTGCCCTGCATATCGCGATCAAGCATGCGCCGGGCGCTAAGATCGAGCTGCGGGTGAACGGCGAACCGGCCCCAGCGGTCACGTTCGAAGGGGCTGCGGGATCGAAGGATGGCTGGATCGAGATCAGCCAATGGCGCGGCGTCGTGCTGAAGGAGGGCGACAACGCGCTGGACGCCATCGTCACCAGCAAGACGGGCGACGTGACCAGGTTGAGCCGCAAGGTTCACTATGCCAACACGCCATCACGCGCGGTGCTGGTGAAGGAACAATCCAGACTGACGGCCGATGGCGCGACGCGGCCGATGATCGCCGTGCGCATTCTCGACGCGGCGGGCAAGCCGGTGCGCAAGGGCATGACGGGCGGCGTGCGCGTTGGCCAGCCCTACAAGCTGGCGTCCGAGAGTGCCGCGCAGCAACAGCGCCAGTTGGCGGGCACGGAGCGCGCGGCGCCCGTCTATCGCGTGACGACGGATGACGGCCTTGCCCTGATCGAACTTGAGCCGACCACGTCGGCTGGCTGGGTGGACCTGGCGTTCGAGTTTCCCGCCGCCATGCGCGCGCGTTCGGAGCCGGTACGTGCGTGGCTTTCGGCTTCGCGCGAAGACTGGATGGTTGTGGGTTATGCGGCCGGCACGACGGGCTTCAACACGCTTGCAAGCAACTCGGAAGCGTTGCGCGATACCGACCATGACACAGACTTCACCGAGGGCCAGACAGCCTTCTACGCCAAGGGCCGCGTTCTGGGCCGCTGGTTGCTGACGCTGGCCTATGACAGCGGCAAGAAGACGGATGACGCTTCCCTGCTCTCGGCTATCGACCCGGACCAGTACTATTCGCTGTATGGCGACGCCAGCTCGGTCGGCTACGACGCGGCGAGTTCCAAGAAGCTCTATCTGCGCCTCGAGACCGACCAGTTCTATGCGATGTTCGGTGACTTCGAGACGGGCTTCGGCGATACGCAGCTGGCACGCTTCAGCCGTACGATGACGGGCGTGAAGGTTGAGAGCGCGGGACGGACGATGACGTTCTCCGCGTTCGCCACTGAAACGGCGCAGCGCAATGTACGAGACGAGCTGGCAGGCAATGGCCTGTCGGGCCCCTACCAGCTTTCCAACCTGTCGATCATTTCGAACACCGACCAGATCCGCATCGAGACGCGCGACCGCTATCGTTCCGAGAAGGTGCTGTCTGTGAAGGCGCTGAGCCGTCACATCGACTACGAGATCAACTATGCTGCTGCGAGCATCACCTTCCGCGAGCCGGTTCTGAGCAAGGACGCGGATTTCAATCCGGTCTTCGTCGTGGCGGAGTACGAGACGCAGGGCGTCGCGGAGAAGGAACTGACTGCAGGCGGGCGCGTCACAGCCTTGCTGTTCGACGAACAGGTGAAGGTTGGCGCGACGATCATTTCACGCCGTGAAGATGGTGCGCTGGAACAGCTGGGCGCGGTGGATGCCGTTGTGCGGCTTGGCGAGACCGCTTCGCTGCGGGTTGAGGCCGGCAGCTCGACCGGCGGCGTCGCCTATCTCGCGGAGGTGCAGCACGCCACCGATACGATCGAAGCAGTTGTCTATTTTCGCCAGCAAGCGGCGGAGTATGGGTTGGGCCAGTCTCCGCTCGGTCAGGGTGGCGTGAAAAAGATGGGAATTGATGTGCGCCAGAAGACCGGCGCCGAATGGAGCCTGGTCGGGTCCGCCTACAAGGAAAGCTCGATGCGCGATGCTTCCGAGCGTGTGTATGGCGATATCCGGGTTGAACATCGCAGCGAAGGCCGCACAGTGTTTGGCGGCGCGCGGCATGTGGCCGACCGTGGCGCCACGGGCGCGCGCGCCACAACGCAGGCGCTTATGGCGGGCGTTACACAATCCCTTCTGGACAACACGCTGGATGTGACGGCTTCGACCGACCTTGTCGTGGGCGGTGATCAAACGACCAGCTATCCGACCCGCCATCGTATTGGCGCGCGTTACCAGATTTTCGATGGCCTCAGGCTGATCGCCTCGCATGAGATGACGCCGGGCGACGGGCCGGGGGGCAGCGCTTCGCAGGTTGGCTTCGAAGTGGAGCCATGGGCAGGCGGGCGCTTTGGATCGACGCTCAACCAGTCGAAGGTTGGCGAGGCCGGTTCGCGCACGTTTGCGCAGTATGGCATGAGCCAGTCCTTGCCGATCGGCGCCCGCTGGACGGTGGATGCTTCATTCGATGGCGCGCGCCCGGTGAATGAAGAGGACAACGTGGCGCCATCGGCTTCTACGCCGAGCTTTGCCAGTATGGGGGCGCAGCAGCGTTTCTCGGCGCTGACGGGTGGCGCGACCTATCGCGATGAGACGTGGTCGTGGAACACGCGGCTAGAGTATCGCGACAGCGATGCGGATGACCGGATCGGCATCGTTTCCAATGCGTTGCGGCAGGTGAGCGACACGACCTCGGTGGCTATGGCCCTGCGGGTTTATCGCCAGACCGACGCGGCGGGCTATGCCAGTGACATGGCGGAGGGCCGCCTTGGCGGACAACACCACCCGGCCGGCGGCGACTGGATCGTGCTCGACAAGGCAGTGATGCGCTATGAGGCCGACGACAAGAAGGCGATGAAATCGATGCGCCTCGTGAACGATATCGCGGTGAGCTATGACGCCGGCGAAGCCAACCCGTGGCGAGGCGGCGCCCATTACGGCGCGAAGTATGTCACCGAGAAAGCCGCCAGCGACGATGCTGACGGGTTCGTTCATGTGATCGGCGTTGATGTGGCGCGGCGCGTGACGCCCGCCGTGGACATCGGCGTTCGCGTGGACGCCCGGCAGGCGCGGGGCTTCGAAACGGCCTATTCAGCGGGACCCGCCATCGGCTGGACACCCGTTGCGAACACCTGGGTAAGTGTTGGCTATAACATTGTCGGCTTCCATGATCGGGATTTCGAGGAAGCACGTTATACACGGCAAGGCGCCTACTTCACTTTCCGCATCAAGTTCGACCAGACATCGCTGTCGCATCTTTCGGACCTTGTTGGGTAGATGAGCATGAATGCCTGTATCCGCCTGATCGCGGCCGCCCTGCTCTCGCTGCACGCCCTGACGGGCGCTGCGTTCGCGACGAATGTGTGTGCGACGCCCGGGCGCGACCTTTCCATCACGGTGACGGGGGTGGTGAATACCTACTGGAGTTCCACAGCGAGCGTTTCAGCGGGCGCAACATCGATCGTGCTCGGATCATCGACGGGCGCGGCGACGTCGATCGCGAGCGGCGATCTTGTGCTGATCATCCAGATGCAGGACGCACAGTTCAACAGCGCCAACTCGAGCAGCTATGGAGATGGGGTGGCGGGTGGAGCGGCAACGGGATTTACCGCGCTCAACCAGAGCGGGGTTTATGAGTTTGCGCGGGCGACCAATGGCGTGGCGACGACCGGGGGAACCCTTCAGCTGGCCACGGCTTCGGGCGGGCTGTTGAACAGCTATGCGCATGCGAATGCGGACCTGATCGGCGGACGCGGACAGCGGCGCTATCAGGTTATCCGCGTGCCGCAGTATGCGAATGCGACACTGGGCGCGAGCCTGACGGCGGCGGCGTGGGATGGCTCGCGCGGCGGCGTGCTGGCGATCGATGTGGCGGGGCGGCTGGATCTGGCCGGGAACACGGCTGACGTGACCGGGCTGGGCTTTCGCGGGGGCGGCGGGCGCAAGCTGACGCTTGGCCTTGCGGTGTTGACCGACATTGCTTCGGGGTCGCTGCTATCGACCAACGGCTCGAAGGGCGAAGGCATTGTGGGCACGCCGGAGTTTGCGACAAGCCTGCTGGGCATCATCGTCGACCTGCTGAGCGACACCCTCCCCGGTGGAAGCAGCGCGCGCGGCGCGCCGGGCAATGCCGGCGGCGGCGGCATGGACGGACCGCTAGCGATACTGGGCAACACCATCCGCAACAGCGGCGGCGGCGGCGGCAGCGGCTATGGCGGAGGCGGCAATGGCGGACATGCTACCTGCGCAGCGGCGCCTGCCTGCGGGGCCAGCGCGCAGAATGGCGGCTATGGCGGCGTTGGTGTGACGGCGATGGCGTCGACGCGTGTGCTGCTGGGCGGCGGCGGCGGCGCTGGGGCCAGCGATGATGGCTCCGGCCTTTCGGGCACGGGCGTTGCGTCGAGCGGCGCGCCGGGCGGCGGCGTTGTGATCATCCGTGCGGGCGTGGTCGCGGGCACGGGCGGATTCATTGCCGATGGCGGCGCAGCGAACAACAGCGTGGTCAATGACGGGTCGGGCGGCGGCGGGGGCGGCGGTGCAATTCTGCTGTGGGCGCGTCAGCTGGAAGCGGGCGCAAGCCTGAGTGCGTTCGCGCGCGGCGGCAGAGGCGGCAGCAATACGGGAGGGGGCACCGCGCACGGACCGGGCGGCGGTGGTGGTGGCGGATATATCGCGAGCGCGGTGGCGGCGACGCTGGATGTGTCTGGCGGATCGAATGGCACGACCGTGAACGGCGGCGCGTTCGGCACGGCTTATGGCGCGACTAGCGGCGTGCTGGGCTCGAGCGCGGCAGGGCTCGGCGTGGGATTGAGCCTTACGGGCGTGTTCTCTGGTTCGGACTGTGCGCCGGTTCTGGAGAAGCTGTTCGAGACGACCAAGATCACGCTGGGCTTCAAGACACGTCTGAAGGTGACGATCCGGAACTACAATGCGTCTGCGTCGCTGACGGGCACCGGCTTCACCGATACCTATCCGGCAGGCATGGTGAATGCGCCGGTTCCGAATATCGCGACGACGTGTACAGGAACGGTGACCGCGGCGGCGGGAACGAACACGTTGCAGCTGGTGAGTGCGACTATTGCGGCGGCGGCATCGTGCAGCGTGTGGGTGGACGTCACGCCAAATCAGGCAGGGACCTTCCTCAACAGCATAAGTGCGGGCGGACTCGTCGGTACGCTTGTCGATACGACGGTGGCGTCGCTGTTCAAGGCGGAAGGGAGCTGCGATGTCATCCCGCCGCTCACGGCGACCAAGACGGCTGTGACGATATCGGACCCGCAGAACGGCACGACCAATCCGAAGGCTGTTCCTGGCGCGGTGGTCGAGTACGCGATCGAGGTACGCAACCCGACAGGCGAGGCGGCGGGCGCGATGGCGCTGACGGATGCGATACCGGCCAACTCAAGCCTTGTGGTTTCGGATATCGGGGTCGGCGGCTCCGGCCCGATCTCGATCACGCAGGGGACGCCGTCGAGCACGCTGACCTATACGTTCACTTCGCTGGCGAGCCTGACGGACAGCTTGGACTTCTCGAACGACAATGGCGTGACATGGACCTATGTGCCTGTGGCCGGCACGGGCGGCGCCGATGCGAACGTCACGACGATCAGAGCGAGGCTGACCGGCACGCACGCAGCGAGCGGTTTATTCACGCTGAAATTCAGGGTGAAGGTGAAGTAGTCCGGCGCTTCAGGCGAAGAGCGAATCGACGTCGGACTGGACATCGGCCACGACAGGCTCCCCACCGCTGATCACGCCGCCGAGGCGGGCGATTGCTGCGAAGATTTCAGGAGCACGGTCGGCAAGCCGGGAGGAGGCTTCGGGCGCCTTTTCCATCAGGTCCTGGACTTCAATGATGGCGAGTTCGACTTGCCGGCGGGCAGCAAAGAAACGAGCTTTCACGGCCGGGGGCACGCTTTCGTAAGCGGCGACGGCCAGATCACGATCGCGGAAGGCGGTCATGCGGAAATGCGTGGCGTAGCCGACGGGGCGCCATTCGAGCACGGGTTCGCGCATTTCGGGCATATCGCCGAGCGTGGCGATCATCATCGCTATCTCGTTGTAATGATTGAGATAGTCGGTCGCCAATCCGGTATGGGGATTGATGTTTGCGGCTTTCAGCACGTCTGGATGAGGCAGAGGCGCGGGGCGCATTGATGACTCGCAACAGAGAAAGCTGCCGGAGGGTGCGCCGGGAGGATTTACGGGCGCTTAATCACGCGGCTAAGGAGAGGGATGCGCGATCGCCTGTTCTTTCCCCTCGCCTTCGTCCTGGCCAGCAGCTTCATCATGATGGCGCTGAACCCGTTTTCGGAGCGAGTGCCTTCCGGACCAGTCAGCGCCGGCGCGGGCAATGCTGAAGATGTGACGGTGCAAGGGGCCGAGCTGCATCGCTTCGTGCCCGGAAACTACGACAGCATCAGCTTCGTGGCGGCGACGGGCGACGTACCGCCCGCGCTGCGCATTACGCGCCAGGCGACCGAAGAATATCAGGACCCGCGATCGGGCCCGCATCTCGTTTTCGCTGAAGACGTCGAATTCGCGATGGAGCATCGCCGCATACAGATCGATATCGAGGCGCGGGCTGCGGGCGAATTCGCAGCGTCGCAATTCGAGGCGAACTATTTCGCGAAGACAGAGTACGAAACCGGCTGGAAACCGTTCGACCTGACGCCGGAGTTCCAGACATACCGATTCATCTTCGAGACGCCGCCGCGCGGTGAAACGGTGGGGTATGATTTTCTGGGCATTCGACCTGTGGCGCCAGATAAGCAGCGCACGATGGAAGTGCGATCCGTCCGCGTCCACGCGCTTACGGGCAAGAAGAAGTAGGGCGACTGCGCCGCCCTACTCTCGTCTTATCCGTTGAAGCCGCGAATGGCTTCGATGATCGTGTCCTGATCGGCCTTGCTGAGATAGGGGTGCATCGGCAGCGAGAGCACACGATTGCGGATCGCTTCCGTGACCGGCAGGCCGCCCGGCGCTTTCGGATAGACCGAATAGACATCCTGCATGTGGATCGGGATCGGATAGTAGATTGCCGTAGGCACGCCCTTGGTTTTGAGGTGGGCGGCAAGCGCGTCACGGTTGTCGTGCTCGATCGTGTACTGCGCCCAGTTGGAGAAGCCGCCCTTGATCACGGCGGGCACGCTGCGGACGTGTTTGGCGAGGCCCTCATTGTAGCGCTGGGCGATGGTGTCGCGCTTCTGAAGTTCGTCTGGATAGATTTTCAGCTTCTCGGACAGGATCGCAGCCTGCATGGCATCGAGGCGCGAGTTCACGCCGATGCGCATGTTCAGATAGCGCGGATCGTTGTCGTACTTCTTCGCGGCCATGTCTTCGGCGGATGCCTTGCCGTGGATACGGATCGAGTCGACGAGGCCGGCGAGCGAGTCGTCGTTGGTGAGGATCGCGCCGCCATCGCCATAGCAGCCAAGCGGCTTGGCCGGAAAGAAGGAGGCGGTGGCGACATCCGCCCAGTCGAGCGGCTGCTTGCCATTGAGCGTGCAGCCGAAGCCCTGAGCCTGGTCAGCGACGAGTTTGAGGCCGTGCTTCCTCGCGATGACAGAGATGGCCACATAGTCAGCAGGCTGGCCAAACAGATCGACGGCGATGATGGCGCGCGGCTTCAGCTTGCCGTCTTTCTTCACCGCTTCGATGGCGGCTTCGAGGCTGGCGGGGTCGATGTTGTAGGTGTCGGGCAGGACGTCGACGAAGACCGGGCTGGCGCCGACTAGCGGCACGACTTCAGCGCTGGCGACGAAGGTGAAGCTCGGCACGAAGACGGCGTCGCCGGGGCCGATGTTCCAGGCGCGCAACGGGATCAGCAAAGCATCCGTGCCGTTGGCGCAGGCGAGCGCGTGCTTCGCGCCGGCGAAGGTCGCGAGCGCCTTTTCGAAGTTCGTGACTTCGGGGCCCATGATGAAGCCGCAGGTGGAGACGACGCGGGCGATGGCGGCGTCGATTTCCGGGCGGATGCGGTCACGCTGGGCGGCGAGATCGATGAAGTTCATGGGGCTGACTCACGCTGACTGACTGTGGGTGACATGCCTGCGGCGAGAGTCAGGGGCAAATCACCTTGCGCTGCAAACTGTAACGGAACGGGGCTCAGGGCGCGACGGGCGGTCGCAGGTTCCAGTCGATGACGACGGGCTCGGGCGAGAGGCGGATTATGCCGTAGCCGCCGGTGGGCAGCTTTGCGTCGGGACGGTGGGCGTTGGCGGCGGCGAGCGCGAAGCGGGCGATACCGTTTGAAGTGACGATGAGGTGGACGCCTTCCTCTTCCGCAAGGTCGGAAAAGAGTTCCTGCCAGTTGCCGATGATAGCCGCCGGATCGACACGCCAGCCGGGAGGCGGAATGGAATCGCGCTCCCACGCATCGAGCGCCGGCTTGCCGATGCGGGCGATGACGTCTTCCTCGGGGCGGTTCTCGTCCGGGCCGTAGTCGATTTCGCGGAGGAAGAGATCGGTGATGAGTTCGGGAGCATCGGGCCGGGCGGTCAGGATGGCGTTTGCAGTTTCGCGCGTGCGCTTGAGCGGGCCGGAGCGGGCGGTGGCAAAGGTGACCGTGGCGAAATGAGCGGCGAGTTTTTGCGCCTGAGCCTGGCCGGATGTGGAGAGCGGCAGGTCGGTGCGACCGCCTACACGGGTGACGGTGTCGCCTTTGTCGAAAGTGTTGCCGTGGCGGACGATGTAGAGCGTGGCGGTCATGCTGTGTAGGGGTCGCCAAGTTCGCGGAGGACGCGCGTGGCGCGCTCCGCGTCTTCGGGTGTGTCGATGCCGGCGGAGGGAAGCTGCGAGGGCGCAACGCTGACGGCGTAGACCGAGAGGCCGTTCTCAAGGAAACGGAGCTGTTCGAGGCCTTCCAGTTCTTCGTAGTGCGACTGCTTCAGCTGTGCGATGCGGTCGAGCGCGGTGCGGGAGTAGCCGTAAAGGCCGACATGCTGAAGCACAGGCGATTGATCGCCAGCGGCGCGGAGTTTGTCTTCCTTGCGAATGGCGGGGAGGATGTTTTTGGAGAACCACATCGCGCGGCCATCGGGCGCGCGGATGCAGGTGGTGCCGGAAAATGGCGTGGTCTTCTTGTTTTCGCGCAGCGCGTCGAGCGCTTTCCAGGTGAGCTGTATGACGGGCGTTACCACGTCGCCTCGCGATGCATTCGCGATGAGG
>DAIRES010000004.1:24506-26673 GCA_036795465.1 Hyphomonadaceae bacterium | reverse complement strand
TCAAGCAAGCCCCGACTTGAGCAGATCGTGCATGTGGATGATGCCTGCAGGGGCGCCGTTCTCCACGACGAAGATCTGCGTGATCTTGCGTTCGTTCATGGTGCGCAGGACGTCGGCGGCGAGTTGATCGGGGGCGGCGGTGAGCGGTGTGCGGTTCATGACGTCATCAATGACGGCGGCCGTCTTGCCCGAGGTGAGATAGCGGCGGAGGTCGCCGTCCGTGACGATGCCTGCAAGCTTGCCATCCGACGAGGTGACGCCAAGAACGCCGAAGCCCTTGCCGGACATGGACTTCACCGCTTCGATGAACGGCGTGCCGGATGCAACGAGGGGAAGCTCAGCGGATTTGTGCATGAGGTCGGCGGCGGTGCGCAGCATGGCGCCAAGTTTTCCACCGGGATGGAAGACCTTGAAGTGATCAGCCTTGAAGCCTTTGCTTTCGAGCAGCGCGACGGCGAGCGCATCGCCGAGGGCGATCATTAGCGTGGTGGAGGTGGTAGGTGCATTGGTTTCGGCGCAGGCTTCGGCAGCGTCTGGAACCTGAAGCAGAATGTCGGAGGCGCGGCCGAGCGTGGACTCTGCCTTGGCTGTCATCCCGATGAGCGGGATCGAGTAGCGCTTCGCATAGCCGATCATGTCCGCGAGTTCCTTGGTCTCGCCTGACTTGGAGAGCGCGAGGATGACGTCATCCTGGGCGATCATGCCGAGGTCGCCATGGCTCGCTTCGGTGGCGTGGACGAAATAGGCCTGCGTGCCAGTGGACGCCATGGTCGCGGCGATCTTGCGGGCGACGTGGCCCGACTTACCGATGCCGGTGCAAATCACCCTGCCCCTGGCGGCAAGGATGGTCGCGACGGCCTTCACGAAGGGGTCGCCAAGGCTGCGGGACATGAGGCCAAGGGCGTCGGCTTCGAGCGCGAGAACGCGACGTGCAGTTGCGATATGGGGGTGCTCGGACATGGCGCTCCATGTGGACCAGATTTACGGCATTGTCATCTGGGGACGGCGGCTGGGCGACCCTGTTCAGTGCGTTCTGGCGGACAGTCATCACGGCCTGTTGAGGGGCGCTTGCTGGCGCGCTAATGATGACGCGGGGCGATGGAGTATTGCGTGCGTGGCTTCCTGATTTTTCTGGGCTTGCTGGCGGTTATTGGCGGGGGGGCCGTTGCGGGCGCGCAGTTCGCAAACCTCGACCTTTCGATGCTGGATAGTGTTGCGGGGGCGAAAGAATTCCTGCTTTCGCCGATGGCTCTCTATGCGGGCGGCGGCGCGGCCGGTTTTGGCCTGCTGCTGATCATCATCGCGGCCACCACGGGCGGGAAGAAGAAAGAAAAGCCTGCCAAAGCGCTAAAGTTGACGCCGGCAAAAGCCGAGAAGCCGACCAAGGCAGAGGCAGCCCCTGCGCCTGTCGCTACGAAAGCGACGGCGCCCAAGCCAGCGCCACAACCTGTTGCAGCAGCTGCGCCTAAACCTCAGCCTGCCCCCACGCCACAGCCTGCGGCGGCTTCGGCGCCTAGGCAGCAAGCTGCGCCGAAGCCAACAGCTTCCGCGCAGCCGCCAGAGGATGCTTACGATCCACTTATCGCTTCACGTAGTGACCCGCGCCTGCTGAACCGCAAGCGTGTGTCGGACCTCGTGTCGATCAACGACGCGCTGAAATCATTTTTCGCGAAGCATGGCAGCTATCCGAAGGCGGAAGGGCTCAGCGGATATCCGGAGCGTGGGGCCGCGTGGATCCCTGGAATAGCGCCGGAATTCCTGCCGGAGTTGCCGCGCGATCCGGCGCAATCAACGGATAAGGCAGGCCCGCAATACGTCTATGTGTCGGATGGGAAAGACTACAAGCTGCTGGCGCAGAGCGTCTCGCTGATTGGCGGGACAAATGTGGAAGTGCTTGGCGTGCGGATCGATCCGACGCGCCAGCCAACAGCGGAGAACGCCGCGTTCGGTTTCTGGTCTGCGGGCTTCGCTTCGGCCTGAAGCGTCAGGTTTTCGTGTAGTCGCGATACCATTTCACGAAGCGCGGAATGCCTTCCTCCAGGCTTGTCGTAGGTGCATAGCCGTGATCGCGGGCTAGCGCATCGATGTTGGCGTAGGTTGCGCGAACGTCACCCGGTTGCATCGGCTCCATGATCTTCTCGGCGCGCTTGCCGACGGCGTCCTCGAC
>DAIRES010000004.1:0-24406 GCA_036795465.1 Hyphomonadaceae bacterium | reverse complement strand
ACGGTGAAGAAGCGCAGGCCGACCTGTTCCATCGCATAGAGCTTGGCGTAGCTCTCGCTCATCAACTCGTTTGAGCGCTTGGTTGCGGCGTAGAGCGAAACCGGATTGTCGACCCGATCTTCCTCGGAGAAAGGCGCCTTCGCGTTCGCCCCATAAACCGAAGAGGACGACGCATAGACAAGCCGGGGCTTGTTAGGGTGATGTCGGACAAACTCCAGGACGGAGAGATGGCCGATCAGGTTCGACTGGCCATAAGCGAACGGGTTGTCGATCGAATAGCGAACGCCTGCCTGCGCCGCGAGATGGATCACTGCGTCCACCGTGCCGAGGCCGGGAACGGCATTGAGGGCATCGTGTTCTGCGATATCGACGGCATGAAAGGCAAAGCCTTTGCGCTTTGACAACAGCGCAAGACGGTCCTTCTTCAGCTGGACGGGATAGTAGCTGTTGAGACTATCGACGCCTGAAACGCGAATGCCCTTGTCCAGCAGGTTGCTGGCGACGTGAAAGCCCACGAAGCCCGCGGCGCCTGTCAGCAGGACATGTTGCGGTCGATTGGTCGTCATCAGGTCAAACTCATAACTGCTTTGGCAGACTAGCGCGTCTTGGCGCAGGTTTCACGCGGCAAGTCGGCGCGTGTTTACCCCGGGTTTTTGGGGGGAAACGGCCGCACATCGATCTGGCGACCGAGATAGGCGAAGGGGTTCCAGGTGAATGCTGTGGCGATGGCGGAGGCTTTCGAGCGTCGCCGGGCGCGCAGTTCGCCGCGTGTTTTCAGCATGGGACCAAGCCCTCCAAAGGCAGCGACAAAACCATCCCATGTCGCCCGGAAGACGCCACGAAACATACCACGGATCAGAAGCAGGATCGCGCCCATAAGCCAGACAGGCAGGGTGAGCACGAGCCAGCCGCCGGGCATGTTCTTGAAATAGGTCCAAACGCCGTTTCGCACACCGTGGAAGACAGAAAAGCGGCTGGTGCGCCCAGTGACGGCCGAGCCGGCGTGGCTGATGCGGGCATCGGGGGCAAACTGGCATTTCTCGCCAAGCATGCGGAGGCGGAATGCGATATCGACATCCTCGTGATAGCAGAAATAGCGCTCGTCGAAGCCGCCGGCTTCGAGAAAGACCGTACGAGGATAGAGAGCTGCCGCGCCGCAGGGGCCAAAGCATTCACCGGCTTGCGGGGCGCTTGAAGCAGGATGTCCGAAGCCGCCGCGCCACGCGTAACCGTAGGCGAGATAGTTATCGCCGGCGCCATCGAGCCGCGAGGGATCATGCAGGTTGAACTGGAGTGATGCGACCATGCGGTGGTCCGGGCGTTCGACTATGGCGCGCATCATCGCATCGAGCCAGCCGGGTTCGGCTTCGGCATCAGGATTGAGAAGCGCGAGCCACGCGCCCTTCCCCGCCGCAGCGCCGATGTTGTTGGCGCCGGCAAAGCCGAGATTGTCAGCCTGCTTCAGGATGGTGAGGCGCGAAGGCTTTTCGGTAAGGCGATCAAGCGAGCCATCCGTCGAGTTGTTGTCGATGATGATCGTCTCGAAGTTTCGATGCGTCTGTCGTGCGAGTGAGGCGATGCATCCCTTCAGGTAGTCGCCGCTGTTATAGTTGACGACGACGACCGTGATCTCTGGCGCTGACTCTGGCGGGGCGTCGTTCATGCCCTACAGGATCGACTGGCCGGTCGATTTCCAATCCTTGAGGAAGGCCTCGACGCCAGCGTCGGTGAGATCATGCTTGTACATGGCAGCGAAGATTTTCGACGGCAGCGTGGCGCAATCGGAACCGGCAAGCGCGGCTTGATGCACGTGCTCCACCGATCGGATCGAGGCGGAGAGGATGTTCGTCGCGAAGCCGTAATTATCGTAGATGCGGCGGATGTCGCGGATCAGCTGCATGCCATCGAGGCCCTTGTCGTCGAGTCGGCCGATGAAGGGCGAAATGAAATAGGCGCCGGCCTTGGCGGCGAGGAGAGCCTGCGAGGTGGAGAAGCACAGCGTTACGTTCACGCGGATGCCCTCGTCAGCAAGCGTCTGACAGGCCTTGAGGCCGTTCTCGGTGAGCGGCAGCTTGACCACGACGTTGGATGCGATGCGCGCGAGATAGCGGCCTTCTGCCAGCATGCCTTCGACATCTGTGGCGACAGCTTCAGCGCTGACGGGGCCTGGGATAATCGAGCAGATCTCGGCGATCGCTTCTTTCATCTTGCGGCCGGACTTGGCGATCAGGGAGGGATTGGTCGTGACGCCGTCTATCAGGCCGCTGGCGGCGGCAGCGCGCAGTTCGCCCACGTCGGCGGAATCGATGAACAGCTGCATTCACGGTCTCCCAGAGGCTCTATCAGCCAACTCATAGCGGGAGGAACGCGCCGCGTCAGCCCTGTTCGGGAATGACTTTCTTGACGTCCTGCGCCCGGCTGCGCGGCAGGATCAGCACGGAATTTCCGCTGGCGACGACAATCAGATCGGAGACGCCGATGGCCGAAACGTGGATGCCCTCGCCCCGGATCAGGTTGTTATCGGCATCCAGCAGCGTGGCGGAGCCGGAGACGGCATTGCCGCGGGTATCCTTGTCCGACAGGCGCCAGAGCTCCGCCCATGAACCGACGTCGGCCCAGCCTATGTCGCAGGGCGCCACGGCGGCGCGGCTGGTCCTTTCCATGACCGCGCGGTCAACCGCCTCGTTGCGGACCTTGGCGAAAATTTCTGGATCGAGGTGGATTTCGATGTTGTTCTCGCGACGCGCCCGCCGGAACGCTTCGTGGGCGCCATCCCGAATGTCGGACCCGGCGATCGAGAACTCTTCGAGAAGTATCGAGGGCGCGAAGAAGAACATGCCGGAGTTCCAGCTGTAGCCGCCATCGCGGAGATACTGGTTGGCAACTTCCAAAGCCGGCTTTTCCTTGAAAGCCGCCACGCGGTGGACGCCATTGGAGAGAAGATCACCCTGAAGAATGTATCCATAGCCGGTCTCGGGGCCGGTGGGCCGGATGCCGAATGTGACGATGTGATCGGCCACCACCGCCGATGCGGCGCGGATGGCTTCGACGAGCGCGGCAGGGTTGGCGACAAGGTGATCGGCCGGCGCCAGCAAAACGTAGGCTTCCGGGTCGATTTCCTGCGCGACGATGGCGGCGAGCGCGGCAGTGGCGGCGGTGTTGCGTCCCTCAGGCTCAAGAACGAGAGCCGATACGCCAACTGCTGAGCGGCCGAGCAGATCCAACACCAGATCCCGATGCGAAGCGCCAGCAATGATGACCGGATCAAGGAACGTGATGTCGCCGTGGCTGCCCCTGAGCCGCAGGGCCGTTTCCTCGATCATGGTCCGCTGTGCGCCGAGATTGTGGAACTGCTTGGGCTGCAGCGTCGTGGACACCGGCCAAAGACGCGTCCCCGAACCGCCGGACATCACCACGGGGATGATCTTCGTTACTGGCAACTCGCTCTCCCACCCCGTTGCCGCCGTCGGCAACGAATCCTTATAGGCGCGTCGCGCCCGTCGCTGGAACCTTTTTCAGGCCTTTGCTCTGCGATAGGCGCTGTCGGCCCGCAGGGCGGGTTTCTCGATCAGATGCCACAACAGGAGGGCCGCAATGACTGATGTAGTCAGTGCAGCGGCGACGCCCAGCCCGCGATCTATCTGAAATACGCCCAGAACAGCGACCGTCTGGATAATCGGGAAGTGGACGATGTAGATTCCATAGGAAAGATCGCCGAAACGTGCGGGATCGGGCAATCGGACCCATTCTGTTGCGATCCAGACGACAAGCGCGCCAAGGCCGAGCGCGCGCACGGGCTCGGCAAGTTCCGACACAATGGACGCCGCAAGGAGGCAAGCACCCAACAGGCCGGCTGCGTGAATCCGCCAACCGGTGAGCTGTTGGCGGTAAAGCACCATGCCCGTGATGAAAAAGCTCATCTGCCCAGGAAGCTGGTGAGCCAGATCATACTGCTCAATACGATTCAGGCCGAAGCGCCAGGCTTCCGAAGCGACATAGATTAGCAGGAAGACCAGCCAGACATGCTTGCCCGCCGCCCTCAGCAGCCAGACAAGCAATGGAAGGACGAGGTAGAACATGACCTCGATCTTCAACGTCCAGAGCGCACCATTGACCTGCGTGCCGCCATTCTGGACGAAGATACCCGGCAGGTGTGGCTCCATGAAATTTGCGAAGACGAGGTTCCAGCCCGTGTAGCGGGCGACACCCATCAAATCCGCACGTGCGGCAGGACTGACGATCAGCGCCGCTGCGGCACAGGCGAGAATGACAACTGCATAGGCCGGGTACAGACGGCGAATGCGCTTTTCCGCATAGACCCCAAGCGAGGACGAGTTCTCGAAGCTGGCATATACGAGATAGCCAGACACGACGAAAAAGCCCTGCACGCCGATCTCGGCCAGAACGCCTGTCTCGATGCGAAGGGTCCACCACCATTGTGGCACCGCAATCACGGTGTGATAGGCGACGACCATAAGCGCGAATACGAGGCGCAACAGGTTGAAGTTGTTTCCCGTGTGCGGCATCGGCATGCGCTATCCTGCACCGCCGATGGGGTCGCGCGAGCGGTGTTGCACGACGGTTAGCGTCGACAGCAGGCAGAAGACTGCCCACCACCATTCGTTCCAGATGTCGAAGGACACCCATGAGGCCGTCAGCCCGCCGATGATGGCCGATATGCGCAGGGCGGAAAGGCCGAGCGTTTCTGGCCGAGGCAGCCGGAAGGCGGCCAGCAAGACGACGACGGACAGCAACGCGGCGCCAACGCCGCCGGTTTCCGCCCACACCTGCAGAAGCATGTTGTGGGGATGGTTTGGCACTAACAACTGGCCGGCGAAAACGCCATCTGGAATCTGCTCGCGATAGGCGCGCAGCGCGCCAACGCCGGATCCGAAGACCGGCTTGTCCCAGATAAATTCGAGAACGCGCTTCCAGATGACCTGCCGGTACTGCATCGAATTGACGGCGGTTGCCGCATTCGCGCTGCTGGAGATGAACTGGAAAACCAGTGGCGAGATCATGATGGCCAGCGCGATCAGGCCACCGATGATGCGGAATCCGATGCGCCGGAAGATGCGCACAATGCCATAGCAGATTGCTGTTCCCGACAGCGCGAGCAGGCCGGCGTCGATCTCCCGCGCAATCAGAAAGGCGATAACGGCGGCAAGAATTACCCCGGATATGGCGAACGAAGTGATACGTCCCCGACCCTCGACCAGCTGGAGGATCAAGAAGGGCGCAGCTACGGTGATGATCAAGGCGTTGCGGGTGATGTTCTGAACGCCCTCGTCCGCCGGGGCATCGTGTCCATAGAAAAGCTGGATCGACGCGAGTTCGAAGGTGGAGAGGGCGATAACTGCTAGAAGCTGGACAAAAAGGGCGACCATCGTCACGCGAATGACCAGCCTGCGTCCGTTCTCACTGACACCCTGGGCCGCCGCCATGAGCGCACCGCCCGCGGCAAGCAGCAGGCCTAGACGCAACACTTCGCTGCGAACCGAAAGCTTCTCGAAATCAATCAGCGCGAACGGACGCGGCGACCACATCACGGTAGCGGCCGCATAGGCGAAGAATGCCAGCAGCGCGATAATGTAGAGACGCGGCCGCAGGCGCGGCAGCGACGCCGGGCTAGTCAACAGCGCTGCAACGCCCGTCAGCGGCGAGAATGCGAGCCCTCCGAGGAAAGCGATCAGCGGCCACACCGCAAAAACGAAACAAAGGACTGCCGTCGTCAAACCGACCTCGCCATGAACTACCACCCCGCCCGGCTCTAACCTCTGCACGGGCCACCGGCAACTCGACAAACTGCGCTGAAAAATGGCCGATTTTCCCCCGATCAACTGATTCTTGAGCAGTTTGACCAAGGGTGGCCGTTTCATAGCTCTGAAGAGACAGACTTGGTTCAGGCGACAACAACCCGCACAGCCTTCATCGAGTTCGCGGTGTTCATCGCGATAGGCGCCGCTGCAGCGTTGGTGAACCTGTCAGCGCGCTATCTGCTGGACCTCGCTCTCCCCTTCGAGGTGGCTGTCGTGCTGGCTTATGGCGCGGGCATGGTTGCCGGTTTCGTGATGTTCCAGACGCTCATTTTCCGGGGGCGGAGCATTATGCAGGCACAACGCATGGCGCGCTTTGCATGGGTGAATCTGTTCGGCGTGACGTTGGCCTGGGCGGTGAGTTCCGTCATGGCGCGCCAAGTGCTTCCGGTGATTGGCTGGGAGTGGCGTCCGTTCGAGATCGCGCACCTGGCGGGCGTAGCGGCGCCGGCCATTTGCAGCTATTTCCTGAACAAGTATTACACTTTCGCCTGACGTCGTTGTGAACCCGTCAGCCTGCAGGACGTGATCTCATGACCGATGCTTTGGCCGAGCGCTTTATACTTCGCTTCAGCTGCCGTGATGAAGTCGGCATTGTCGCAGACGTGGCTGGCTTTCTGGCGGCGCGAAAGCTGTTCATCATAGAGACCGCGAATTTCGGCGATCCCAATACCGGACTGTTCTTCATGCGGACCGTGTTCACGCCGCGCGAAGGGTTCACGACCACAGCGTTCTGCCGGGAGTTTGGGGCGCTGGCTGAAAAATGGTCGATGGATTGGGAGTTGCGCGATGCCCGGGCCAAGCCGAATGTGCTGGTGCTCGTGTCGAAGCAGGACCATTGCCTAAACGACTTGCTCTACCGTCACCGGATCGGCGCACTGGCGATGAATGTGACGGCGATTGTCTCGAACCATCCGACCTGCGGATGGCTGGCAGAGCGGCATGGCATTCCATTCTATCACATCCCGGTCGACCGCGATGGCAAGGAGGCTGCGGAGACGCGGCTTCTAGAGCTTGTGAATGCGATGAAGGTCGATCTGGTCGTGCTCGCTCGCTACATGCAGGTGTTGTCCGACAGGGCATGCCAGTCGCTGGCCGGGCACTGCATCAATATCCACCACTCGTTCCTGCCGGGCTTCAAGGGTGCGGCTCCCTACACCCAGGCGTTCAATCGCGGCGTCAAGCTGATTGGCGCCACAGCGCACTACGTGACCGCAGATCTTGATGAGGGCCCGATCATTGCGCAGGCGGTGGAGCGCGCGACGCACGCGCATTCGTCGGAAGAAATGGCTGCGGTCGGTCGCGACATAGAGGCGCGCGTGCTGGCCAGCGCGGTGAAGCTTCACCTTGAGGGACGCATCTTCCTCAATGGTTCGAAAACCATCGTACTGGATTAGGCGTCGTCCAGCAGCTGGCCGATCGGCATTCTGGCGAGGGCCTCGCGAGACCAATGATCAGCTTGCGCACGTACGGCCACCTTGCCCCGTGCGGCGAGTTGCTGTCGCAGCGAGGCCGACGCAGCCAGTGCTTTCAGCTTCTTCGCGGCGTCGTTGATGTCAGGTTCGGCCCAACTGAGACCAGCGGCGCGATAGATGCGGCCGGGATCGCGCACCGGGACCTGTGTCTGAGCGATAAGAAGTTCAGGCAGCGTTTCCATGTAGTCCATATTGCCGGACCAACCTGTCGCAAGCGAAGGCACGCCGGAGAGAAACGCTTCGGCAATGGCAAGACCGAAGCCCTCGGACCTGTGGGGGGACAAGAAGACGCTGGCGTCAGCTATCAGCTGCCCGATCTCTTCATCGCTGAGACTGCCGGTCTTGAATATTATGTCGCCACGACCCCCAGCGACCGCGAGGGCAGCATCGCGGAATTTCGGATGTGCTTCGTCAGACTGAACCTTGAGAACAAGACGCGTCGCCGGGACCTCCTGCGAAAAAGCGCACTTGTAGATGTTGATCGCGCCGATCAGGTTCTTGCGCGTCGCACTTGATTTGAGATCGCCCATTGCAAGCACGACGAAATCGCCGCCGGGCGTGTGATGGGCGACGGGAGCCAGCGCCAGCGTAACCGGATGCGGCATCACGCGAACCGGGCATGTGACGCCGGAGGCGATCAGGGCGTCGGCAACAAAGCGACTGGGCGCCCAGACTTCGTGAAAGACCGCCGACGTGCCAACCCATCGGGCTGGAACACGCGACAGTTCGTAGGCCCAGTAGGCGATACGATACCGGCCGAGCCAATCCGCAGAATTGATGCGCGAGATGGCAGCGATCGCCTCGGGCGCATTTACGTGCAGCAACCACACCCCGCCCGGGCGCGATGCCGGCAGGCGCCCGATCTGCTCGCTGTTTGAATTGAACAGCGCAGACAGGTCATGGGCGATGGGTGAATGCCCGGCAGCGCGCAACCCGTCGATGGTAAGGCGTGCGGCGCGCGAAACACCTTTCGTGCCTGATATAAGCCCAGACACGACGAGAGGGCCGGGCATGGGCGCGGGCTCGCCTTGCGCCATGGCGGTTTTTACCTGGCGCAGCGCCAAGGCAATTGCCGCGGGTTGCCCATATTTAAGCAGCGAAGGCGGCACGATCGCGCGCCAAGCCTTTCGCAAAGCCGCTCCGTGGGGGGTCGGGTTCTTCGTCATTATTCCAGATGATGGCGGCAAGCCGCGTATCCAATCAACCCGCAACGCCTTTGATTTTTGTGACCTTCGTGTATGGCTGACATGGATCTGCACGGATCATCGGACGGTTGTTCCAGGGGACAAAAGGTTGCAGGTCCTGATCGATGGCGACTATGCGCGCGATAGCCATGGGACGGGCATCAGCAGCTATTCGCGCACACTGGCGCAGGGCCTGTCGGCGCTAGGCCATGGCGTTTCATGGCTTTCTGGCGCAAGTGCTGGAAGCCGGCCTGATGCGCTGGCCGACGCCGCAGCGGTCGCCGACGAGCCACAAAGCGTGCGCGGTCCGCGAGCATGGGCGCAAACAGCCACGCGCATGGTGGGCGGATTGCTGAGCAGCAAGGTTGCTGCGCGCGAGATCACCCATCGCGGCGTTGTGATTGAGCAAACGTCAGGCATTCAGGAATATCCTGTTCATCTGGCTTCCCAGTTGTTCGTGCGGGCGCACTACCGCCACACGCTGACGCGGCAGTTCACCGATGTGACGGTGACAAGTCCTGTCGACGTCCTTCACCTCACTTCGCCTCTGCCCATTCGCATGAAGGGAGTGAAGCGCGCGGTCACGATCCACGATCTCATCCCCATCCGCCTGCCCTACACAACCCCCGATGATAAGGGGGAGTTCGTGGCCCGTGTGCGCAGATCAGCGGCGGAGAGCGACCTCATCATCACGGTTTCAGAAAGCTCGAAGGCAGATATTGTTTCGCTGCTGGGTGTGAACCCCGCGAAGATCGCGGTGACATATCAACCTTCAGACCTGACGCCGCTATCGGACGAGGAGCGCTTGCGGCTTCCTAACAGCTTGTCTCGGTTTGGCCTGACGGCGGGCGAATACCTGCTGCATGTAGGAGCGCAGGAGCCGAAGAAGAATATTCGCCGTCTCATCGAGGCCTATCTCGAGATCGACACGGCGATGCCGCTGGTGCTGGCGGGTCCGCGTGGCTGGATGTGGGAACAGGAAGTGGGAGCTGCGCTCGCGCCATTAAGCGATGCAGCGCGCAAACGAATCAAGTTCACCGGTTATGTTGAACGCAACGATCTGCGGCGCCTGTATGGCGGCGCATGCGCCTTGGCTTTTCCATCGCTCCATGAGGGCTTCGGGCTACCGCCGCTTGAAGCCATGATATCGGGGTGCCCCGTGATTACCTCGCGTACATCTTCCCTGCCCGAAGTTTGCGGCGAGGCGGCGATCTATGTGGACCCGTTTGAACGAGACGATATTCGCAGCGCCATCCAGCGCGTGATCGACAATCCTGAACTGCGCGCAAGGCTGGCTGCGGCTGGCCGGGACAGGGCGCGACATTTCACCTTTGAAAATTATTTGAACGCTTTGGGTGACGCCTATTCCCGGATATCGGGCTAAGACGCGGACATGAATACGCGGTTTCATCCGAGCGATACGCTGGCGTCATGGGGGCGCGTCGTTAAGGCCAGACATCTGGTCGCGCGTCCGCGTTTTCCTGATGAGATCGCAGGCTTGATTTCAGACCTCTCTGCCGATGCGCCAGGTCTCGCTGTGGGACTGCGGCGGTCGTATGGGGACAGCAACCTGAATCCCGATGGCCGCATCATCGACATGACCGGGCTCGACCGGATGATCGCGTTTGATCGCGAGACTGGACTGATGCGCGCGGAAGCCGGCGTATCCTTCAGCCAGGCCCTGCAATTGCTCGCGCCCGCCGGATGGTTCTTGCCGACAACGCCCGGCACGCGGTTCATCACGATGGGCGGCGCCGTCGCTAACGATGTTCACGGCAAGAACCACCATGCGGCTGGAACGTTCGGTGCGTCAGTTACGCGACTGAAGCTGTGGCGGACGGACGGCGTGGCGCAGGAGATCGGGCCTGGTCATCCGCTCTTCCACGCGACGGTGGGCGGGCTTGGCCTGACCGGCATCATCGAATGGATTGAATTCCAGGCCGTGCGCGTTCCATCAACCGAAGTCCAAGGCGAAGACACGCCCTTCGAACATGTATCTGCGTATTTCGACATCGCGGCGGAAAAAAAAGACAGTTACGAGCACACCATGGCTTGGGTCGACTGTATGACCGGCGGATCCCAGTTGGGCCGGGGCATCCTGTCATCGGCCAACTGGTATCAGCACGGCGACGTCAAGGCGCATCGCGAAGAGCCACGCAGGAAGATCCCGGTCGAGGCGCCCAGTTTCGCGATCAACTCGCTCACCGTGCGGGCCTTCAACAGCATCCGCAACGACCTCAAGAAGATGCGTGCGGGCCCCTATCGCCAGCACTATGAGCCATTCCTCTATCCGCTTGACGCGATAGCGGACTGGAACAAGCTCTATGGTGCACGGGGGTTCTATCAATACCAGTGCGTGCTGCCGCCGGAGACAGCACGTGACGGTGTTGTGGAGCTGTTCAAGACGATTGTTGCGTCTGGCCAAGGGTCGCCTCTGGCTGTGCTGAAGGATTTCGGACCAAACCCGCCGGTAGGCCTCCTGTCTTTCCCGCGTGAAGGCACGACGCTGGCGCTCGACTTCCGGAATCAAGGAGAGGCGACTCTCCGGTTGATGGCCGATCTGGACCGGATCGTCGCTTCCGCAGGCGGGCGACTTTATCCCGCCAAGGATGGGCGCATACCGGCCGAACTGTTCCAATCGGGATTTCCGAAATGGCAGGAATTCCGTGACCATGTAGATCCGGGCCTGTCATCGGCCTTCTGGAGGCGCGTATCGGCATGACCGGAACACCGGCTAAAAAACCCTCGAACCGGGTTGTGATCCTCGGCGCCTTGTCAGCTATCGCCATGGCGACAGCACGGATCTATGCGGCCGAGGGAGCAGCCCTGATGCTGGTCGCCCGCAATGCAGATCGGCTCAAAGGCCTCGCTGACGATCTTCGCACGCGTGGCGCCGCTGAGGTCGAGACTGCTGCGATAGACCTTGAGGTCGCCGCCGCGAACGCGCCCGCCTTGATGGCCGAGTGGAAGGCGCGTCTTGGCGGCCTTGACCATGTCCATGTCATCTACGGCTATCTGGGCACGCAGGAAAAAGCGACGTCGGACCCGGCTGAACTCGCGCGCATCACATCTTCTAACTATTCCACGGCCGTGCAATGGTGTGAGGCAGCCGCCAATGTCATGCGCGCGCAGAAGCACGGCTCGGTGGTTGCGATCTCATCCGTTGCGGGTGATCGCGGGCGCCAGTCGAACTATGCCTATGGCGCCGCAAAGGGCGGCCTTGCTCTCTACATGCAGGGTCTCGCCCACTCGCTCTCACCGACTGGCGCTCGCGCGGTTGCCGTGAAACCCGGCTTTGTCGATACACCGATGACGGACGGCCTGAAGAAGGGCGGCGCGCTTTGGGCCAGTCCGGAGAAGATCGGCAAGAACGTCCGCCGCGCTGCCGACAAGGGCGGTCCTGTTCAGTACGCACCGGGTATCTGGCGGATGATCATGCTAGTGATCCGCACCGTGCCGTCGTTCGTCTTCCACAAGACGAAGCTTTAGCAGCTAGCGGAGCGAACAGCGGAGCGCGTGATCATCAGCGAGCCATGCGCGATAGGGCGCCTGCGTGTTGGGGCGGATGCGCCCGATCCAGTCGATGATCGCTCCATCCTGCTGCGCGAATGGGTTGAGATCCGAAGCCCGGCGCGGAATGCGGCCGTAACCTGAAACGGTTCCTGACGCGTCGGTGATGAGTACGTGGATGGCTCCGACCGAAAGTTGCTGCCGCGGCAGCTTGCCCTCCGCCTTGCGGAAGCCTTCCGCTTCATCGACGCTCGACACAGCCCATGAAGCGCCCTTGCAGACGGGCACGTTCATTTCTTCGCCAGCCAGCTTGCCGCCTACGCGGAGCGTAATGGGGGCAGCGAACATCCATTTGTGATTCTTGCGAAAATCTGCCGTCTCGCGTTCAGCCATATCTACGTCAAACGAAAGCTGGCCAATCCTGTCGGAGTCGCGAACGCCTGCGGTCAACGCGATCGTTCCTTCGAGTGCGCCACGATAGCGCCCGGTCAGGTTGACGAAAATAACAGCGCTGCTCAACGCAAGCATATACAGCGGCAGCGTCATCACAGGCCCGGTCCAGACCAGCCAGCTGCGCGTTTTCTCGCCCGCCTGATTCAACGCCACGAGTGCAACGATCAGAAGCGCGGAATAGAGCAAGGCCACATTTATGTTATAGCGGCTGGAAAGCGCCTGCTCGGGCCCGTATGTGAAACGCGACAGGGCGACGAGCGCTGCGGTGGCAAGCGCAAACAGTATGACGGCCGCCGTGGCTACAGCTGCAGGATTGCGACGGGCGCGCAGCCCAACGAAGACAATCGCTAGGCCAGAAAGCAAAGCCACACATGCGCCGATCAGGATTGCGACATGCTGGTTGTTGATCCGTATGCCGACATGCTCCGCATACCCAGCCGCCCATCCGAACGGCGCACCCAGCTGCGCGAAAAAATGAACAATTATCGCGCTCGGTGCATCGGGCGGAAATGCGACGCCCGGTCCGCCTCCCGACGCGGACAATTGCCAGACCCAGGCCGCGATGGCGATGAGCAACAACGGGATTGACGATTTGGGCTTCAGCCAGAACGCCATTGCAAACGCGAACGTCGGCACAAATACGCCGTTCGCGAAGGAGAGTACCGCGAGAATCGAAAACACGATGCCGCCACACAGCGCCAACAAGCTGCCAGTCCGCGCATGCGCGGCGACGCAAGTGAACGCCCCCAGCGCCGAGGTAAAGGCGAGAACCATCGAGACCTGGAAGATCCAGATCGTATTCTCGAACCCGAACGGATAGAAAATGAAAACAGCGCTTACAGGCGCGACAAGCAGGAAGGCGCGCCTGATCCCTGCCATCCGGGCGAGCCAACCGAACAGCGCCACCTGCACCGCCAGCATCAGCAGCGACGCGATCTGGACGAACCGTGACGAGGCGCCGAACAGCTGATCATCGAGCCAGAACATCAATCGGTTGGTGACGACTGGATGCTCGTTATTGCGCGCAAAAAGATCACTGAGCAGATTGTCGCGATTGATGTGCTGCCACAGGTCCCAATACGGCGCGTCATACATCGCGACGTAAGCGACCAGACCGGCGAACAAAACGGTGAGCAGGGCCGCGATGCCAGCCAAGCCAAGACCGGCTATCGCCGGAGGACTTGGAAAGCGCGACTTTGCTTCAAACTCCAGCATTATCCCCTGCCCCGACACTCGATCTGAATTGCTTCTAGACTGACGTGTGAGCGCCGTCACGATGATCCGTCAGACGGAGCACGTCCAATGAAATGCTGGCTCAGGCGGCGCCTGCCAGCGCAGCGTAATGGACCGCTCCGCTCTCCGTTCGACGATCGAACTCAGGCGAGCTGAAAGGATCATCCTGAATCAAGGGACGCCAGCGGGAGAGGAACGCGGCGACTTCGCTGCCCGCCCGGCGACGACGCTCGGCTGTTTCAGAATCCTGTCCCCGCGACTGGCTCTCATGATGGATCAGAACGGCGTCGCCACGATAGATATTGCGCAGGCCCAAAGCGCGCACGCGAAGACAGAAGTCGATGTCATTCAGCGCCACCGGGAAAGCTGCTTCGTCAAACCCGCCAGCCCTGTCGAATACATCGCGGCGTACGGCCAGACACGCGCCAGTGACCGCCATTCGCTCGCCGGGATAGACCACATAGGGGCAGCGCAGTGCATCTTCTTCGCGCAGACCTTTCCAGAGATGGCCGCATATGCCGCCGATACCCATCGAGACGCCGGCATGCTGGATAGTGCGATCGGGAAACAGAAGGCGCGCGCCGACCGCGCCAACATCGGGCGACATAGCGGACTCGATCATGCGATGCAGCCATCCCCATTGTGTAGGCTCTACATCGTCATTCATCAGCAGAATTATCTCGCCGCTGGATGTGCGGACGCCGAGATTCACAAGACGGGAGAAATTGAATTTTCCCATATCGCGCACGTGTATGAGGTCGAACGCCTTGCGAGCGTGTTCGAGTACGCCCGGCAATCGTTTGTCTGTCGAACCATTGTCGACCACTACGACTTCGAGATTTGGATAGCCCGTTCGACGTGACAGCCCTTCCAAGGCCTTGGCCAGAAGATCGATCCGGAACTTGGTGGGCACAATCACAGAGACGCGTGGTTGCCTCAACAGTGTTGGCGCAGGCACCATGGGCAACAACGGCCAATTGCCTTTCGGTCGCTTGACCAGTGGAAGCGGGATACGTGCGACAACGTCTGGCCCCCATTTGGCTATCACTTCATCGAGCCGCTTTTGGGGATCAGCGTGTGCGGCGCCAACGCCTTGGCGGAAAAATACGGGCGGGCTGGCGACTTCGAACCAGCGCCCAAGCTCTGCGTCACGATTGGGGCGCGGCACAATCACCTTGCCCTCCATCGCATCGCAATAGATCACCTTCAATTCCGGCGAACGAGCGAGCTCCTGAGATATGATCGCCAGAGCGCGCGGATCGAGCGTGTCTTCCGCGCCGAGATACCCATCGAATCCATCGTGCTGGATCAGTTTTGCAGGTTGTTCGTTCGTGTTGGCGGTTGATTGAATTCTGGGTGAAGCGCCAAGCGTCGACACTATGGGAGCTGGCTCCAGACGTAGGCCGAGCGGACGTCCACGCATGAACTGGCGACCAAGATGGACCAGCTTCCGTAACCCGTTCTGGGTCCTGAACAGCCGTTTCACGCTTCTTACGAACAACATCGCTGTCTCGTTCCCATCAAGACAACGCAGACGCAGTCGCGTAACGGCCACCCTGCCTGGCCACGGCGACAGCAGCAGCGACACATCAAAGGTCTCCGGCGCCGGAAGATAGATGCGCATCCCCGAATTGCGTGCGCCGTTATGGCTATTGAGCAGAGTCATCAGCGGGTTCAACGCCGACGTGAGCCTGACCTCGACACCGCGAAGATCGGCGATGCTTTCACTTTCAAGCAACCACCATCCGCGCTTGAGCGTATGCTGACCAAAGCGCGCGACTGACCATGCGGCGTCGAGCTGAAACGCGTGACCATCACGGACAACCTGCGCTGTCTCACCAAACGGCAGCTCCAGAAAATCGAGGCAACCAACCGCGCCCGCGGGCGTGGCGGCTTTATCCGGCTCGACTGACGATTCTCCGAACGCCAAACTTGGTCCCTGCCCTGCGTGCAGAGATATCCTTGTCGCATTTGCGGACAAACAAATAGCCCGAACATCGGCAACAACAGCTCATCCCATGCTCTGCCAATGCGCTGCAAACACGCCGTTTATGAACGGCGGCTGCGCACGCCGAGATTAAACTTTGTTACAATTTATACGGGTGGGCCCGGTTTGCCTTCAGTTGCGCTGAATGCGGCACTGAATGGACGAACTGCTCCTCGTCAGTATCGGCCTGTTTGTCGGATTCCAGCGTTCGAATGCCCATTCATCCAGCTACTGCAAAGCGTTCTGATCACTGCCGAAACGATCCGGCAGATGCATATCAGCCACGGCCCCGTTTGCTTGACAGCCGGAGTTGCTGACGGCCATCTGCAAGCTGGTCGACTGTTCCAGATCAGTGACCGGCTGCGAAAAAGCCGGGCCTGATCGTCGGGGGTTTGGGTGCGAAACGGCGTACACAAGAAGGTGCGCAACGGCAGCTACGCGCGCAACGGCGGAGCATGGCTGTTGCGTCCGTCGACTGGCGTCCGTTTCCTCGGTTCGGGCGTCTGGCTAGCCAAGGACAATGACCCGCAATTCGAGATTTCACCGCCCGAAGGCCCGATTCGGCCCGGCGCATACGAAATTACGATCTCCACGACAGACACATCCGAAACGCCGCTGCGTCCACGTATCTATTTCGATTTCGGAGACGGCTATACCGAGGCGAACTCGACCCAACTGCCAAGCATGATGGGCTCAGGCACATTTCTGATCGAAATCCCCCAGCGCACCCATCGTGTGCGCTTCGATCCCATCGCGGCCTCTGGCCGCTTCATTCTCCACGACATCAGCGCGCGGCGCGTCAGCCTGATGGATGCGGTAGGCTGGATCAGGCGACAGCCGAACAATCGCCAAGAGGCCATCGCTGCGCTGCTTAGCGGCGGCCCGTACAAGGCGATGAACCTTTCCAGTCCATCGCGCAGCGACGTGGTGGAGACCATGGACTATCAGGCCTGGCTTCGCCGCCACGAGCCCTCAGTCGTCACGTCGACGACGCGCATTCAGCAGCACCTCAAAAAGCTTCCACGCCTGCCGACAATTTCGATCGTCATGCCCGCTTATAGTTCACGGCCGGCATGGCTACGGGAAGCCGTCGAGTGCGTACGCAACCAAGTTTACCCCAACTGGGAACTCTGCGTCGTCGACGATTGCTCGCCCGACCCGGAAACCTACAAACTACTTACCGACCTGGCTAAAAATGATGCTCGCATCAAGATCGGCAGACTCCCCACCAATAGCGGCATCTCCGCAGCGACCAACGCGGCGCTGGCCATGGCGACAGGCGAATGGGTCGCCTTCATGGACCATGACGACGTACTCCGGGGCGACGCTCTCGCTCTGATCGCCGACGCGATCGCAACCAATCCAAAGTCACGGATCATCTACACAGACGAAGACAAGATCGACGAGAACGGCGCGCGCTCAGATCCCTACATGAAGGGCGGATGGAACCGGGAGCTGTTCTATGCGCAGAATTTCATCAATCACCTGACAGTCATTCGCCGCGATGTGATCAATCAGGCTGGCCCACTTCGCCCAGGCTTCGATGGCAGCCAGGATTATGACCTCCTGCTTCGCTGCATCGAGATCGCGGGAGAAGCCGCTATCCACCACGTGCCGTTCATCTGCTATCACTGGCGCTTCGCCAATCAGCGCGTGAACTTCTCGATGACGCAGGGCGATCGCGCCTTCGATGCGGCGATGAGAGCGTTGAATGAACATTTTACCCGCACGAGAATGCCGGCCGTATCACAACGGGTTCGCGCAGATGCAAACTACACGCGCGTCAAATGGTTTCCCGAAAACGCCCCCCTCGTCTCGCTGATCATCCCCACGCGCGACCGTCGCGCGATTCTTGAAACAGCTGTGCGCTCGATCCGCGAGAAGACGACTTATTCAAACTACGAAATCCTAATCGTTGATAACGACAGCACCGATCCTTCAACGCTTGCCTATTTCGAGACGCTGAAAAAGTCCGGCGCGGCGCGTATCATTCCTGCCCCAGGGCCGTTCAATTTCAGTCGGATCAACAATATCGCCGCAAGGGAGGCGCGCGGCGAAATCCTCGGGCTGATCAACAACGATGTCGAAGTCCGCAATGGCGAATGGCTGGAAGAGATGGTCAGCCATTTTGCTCTGCCCGACGTTGGCGCAACCGGGGCCAAGCTTTATTACCCTGACGGACGTATCCAGCACGCCGGCGTTGTCACTGGCATCGGAGGCGTTGCCGGTCACCTTTACAAATTAGCCGCCGAAGATGCTGAAGGGCCATTCTCTCTGCTTCGTCTGCCGCGTGAGACGACATGCGCCACTGCAGCCTGTCTGCTCGTACGCGCGGACCTGTTCAACACGGTCGGCGGTCTGGACGAGGAAAACCTAACGGTCGCGTTCAACGATATCGATCTCTGCATGAAGATACGCGCAGCCGGCAAACGCATTATCTGGACGCCGTTCGCAGAACTGACGCACCACGAATCCGTTTCGCGCGGCCAGGATACGGATCCCGACAAGCAGATTCGGTTCCAGAACGAAGTTCGCCATATGCTGGCGAAATGGGGCAAGGCGCTGGACAAGGACCCCTATTACTCGCCGAACCTGACGCTCACCCACGAGGACAGTTCGCTTGCAGCACCGCCCCGCTCGGTCCGGCCCTGGGACTGAGCGCTGTTGCCGCCATCAAAGGCCATTGAGCCGGGCCAACGACCCATCGCTCTGGCGAGAATAAAGCACCAACCCCCTGCGGTTGGTTGCGGGCGTTGTCAGCGAGAACCCCGAATTGCTCAGCAACGGAAAGCCCGTGCTGCCGGCCACGTCTGTTCGCGGCTGATCGGGTTGCAGGCAAGCGACAATGCGATTGCCATCGACAACGGCGATCACGTGATCCGCCGGAAGGCCGGTTTTCGTATCACCGGCCCAGCCCCTGACGACAAGTGTGTCGTCTCTCTCCAGAATGCCGTCGACAAATCCACCGGACAGCCCAGGGACAACCTCGCCGCTAACGAAAGTTTCGGGGCAGGCGGATTCCTGACAACTGCCCACACACATCAGGTGAGGCTCACCCACCGCGATCCACCCGCCCCAGGCGGTGGATCCGTCTTCCGCCATAACTTCTAGCACCTTGCTGCCGGGCGGCAGTCTTATCTCGACCGCAGACCAGCGCTGAACATCGGCCGGCGCTGCAAATTTCTGTACGACAACGCCATCAACCCTCGCTTCAAAGCGGGAACCAGAAGCTGTCGGACCCGTGACGAGTGGCACAGCAACGCGATCAACTCCTTCCACATTCACGCTGAGACGGATCGTGCCTGTGTTCTTGTCGTCGCCGCCCCAAGAGCCCCAGTTTCGCCCGTTCCACGGACTCGTGCCTGCAGCCTCATTGAAGCCATTGGCAGGAAAAACACCCGTGGCTTTCGACTGGACCGCCGCAACTGCAGCTCCGACTGACTTATAGTCGACAAGACGTGCGGCATCGGTTGGCGCCAGCCGGAGCGTCTTGTCGAGCCTGCAGATCGGTTGGCCTGAAGCATCGACGGCCTGAAACGACAGATCCAAGGTGCGTGCCGCGGCGAGATGAACGTAGCCGGACCAGCGCGGTGGCGCATCGCTCTCCATGAACAGCTTGCTGTTGATGTCGTCGTCCAGGCCACGGATCAGCAGGCCAGCGACGCTGGCTTCGGGCGTAGTCACGGCAACCCCACGCGCTCCTTGGGGCAATTCGCCAGTTATCGCGACACGCCATGTCGGATCTGCTGACCGGATCAAAGACACGACATCCTTGATCTCGCCTTTGCAGACCGCGGCGGCAGGGACGACAGTTTGACCAAACAGGCGCCGCCAGGGCTCGTAGAACATGGCCAGGTTCTGCTGCCGCAAGACCTTGCCGATAGTTGGAGCACGATTGGGCGCTGGATAAACGCCCAGATATGCCGGTTGCGAATCCGCTTGCGAAAGCAACGCCGCTTCGGCTTCCAGGCGCCGCACCTTGTAACCCTGCCCTGCGCCCAGCCAGGGAAGCTGAGCGAAAACAAGCAACAGGCTGAGCGCGCTCGCACTCACAAGGGAAAGAGACAGCACGGGCCCGCGCGCGGGCATGACGGCCCAGATTGCTACGATCGCCCACACGGCTGCCGTACCGGCGCCGTACCGGGTCGCGAGCATCGCTACATCACCCAGATCGGCCCGACCCAGCGCCGTTACTGCGGCCGATGCAAAAACAAACAAGCCAATCGCCGCCCAAACCACAATTCTGGGACGTTCATTAGCCGGCTTCCACAGTGCAAAGAGAGACAGCCCTCCAATCGTCAGCATCGCGACCGCGCCAAACGCCCGGGCGATCTCGATCTTGTAGGGGAACGGATCATTCAACGCCGAGATCGAGTTGGGTGCGGCGCCGCCGACATAAGCGAGCACGTTCTCGATGAAACCGAATGGGTCACTGACAAGCGTTGAAACCGCACTCGGGCCCTCGCGTACCGGGAAGTCCCGAAAATAGTTGAACCAGCAGATTGCGGCGACCAAAGCCGTGATCCAGGCAGTCGCACGCAATCCAAGAACCAGTGCAACCACCACGAGCAAGGGCGCGATGAGCAATCCGTTGGCCATGCAGCTCACGCCGATGACCGTCAGCAACACAGAGAATGCGATCAGGATCTTTCGCCACTGATCTTCGCGCGAGGCGGCGACACAGAGGGCGGCGATCGCGGAAGACGCGAAGAAGAACACGCCCGTGAACTGGTTCTGAAACCCGCTGACAAAATTCTCGTACTGGAAGCCGGAAAAGAAGAACGCGGTAGCGATTGCTCCTGCCGCGACTAGGCGCGTAGCCCCGGCTTTAGGCCATGTCCACCACGCCAATACTATCAGAAGAACGAGATGAGCGGCGTTGAAAAGGTACATGGCCACGAGGCTGAGCGCTCCTGTGCCGTGTCCAAAAGCAATGTCTGCCTGGAAGATCAGACGTGAGAGCGCAATGCGATGCTCGTTGTGCGGCTTCAGAAGATCCTTGATCTGGTCAGACGTCGCCGCATCCCACTGGTCCCACACAGGCGTGGGCGACCAGGCCAGCACGCCAACCATGACGCCGGTGACGATGATCGTCAAGCCGACAAGAACCAGCCCGCCGGCCGCCAATCTATTGAACCATGTGATCGCGGCTTTCAAACTCTGTCCCTGCATCCGCTTCGCCGGAACGCTCCGACGCTTGATCCGCTCGCGAAAGACACCGTCTTAGCTTTTTCTGCCCGCGGCCACTGGAAAATGCACGACCGCCGCAGGGGCGCCTGCGGCGGTCGCATGAGTAGCTTGAATGACAGATGCAGCGCTATTCGATGACGCGAGGCTGTCCAAACGCAATCCATTGACCCCACTCGGCGCCCGTGTCCGACGCTTCAACGGACAGTTTCGTCTGGGCGGGAGCGACAAGCGTTACTTCCCACAGCTTCCACTGACCATACTCTTCGGCGGCAGGCGCCAGCGTGGCGAACGGCGCGCCCTTGGCGTCCAGCACTTGCAGCGTCAGCAGGTCATGCGTCGGTCCCATCGCGACCGGAATACCGATGCGCAAAGCGCCCGCGGGAATGTCAAACATGACTTTAGCTGTCCCGGTATCAGCATCGCCCTGAAGGCCGTGCGATCCCCAGGTGGGGTTGGGATTGTTATACGAGCTGGCGTGATAGCCGGCCTTCATGAACCCGCCCTCGAGGACCTCCTCGGCGATCTCCAGTCCGGGCTTGTCATCAGCGAGGCCAGTTGCGGGCGGGTATTCCGGCGGGGGCGGCGTTGCCTCTGCGACCGCCGGCGTTTCCGCAACCGGCGCTGGCGCGGGTTGAGACTCGCCGCATGCAGATAGAAAACCCGCAAGCGCGACGGCACTCGCAGTCAGTAAAATACGCATCTGAAAATCCCCTTGGATTGCTTCCCCACTTACGCCGCGGCCTGCTTCTGCTCAAGGGGATTGAACACGGCTTTTCCTTCATTACACGGTCGAAAATCGAGACCAGCGCCGGAGGTTCCACCGCATGATGGGGAGGGCTACCGCCCTCAGATCCTGCGTACCGGGATTGTGAGCCCATTCGACTATCTCAAGGCTGGACAGAAGCGACACTCCGTCCTTCAGTCTGCCCGTGATCCCGTAGCGTTGAGTAACCCGCCTCAGACATGACCAATCAGCCATCCGAACAACAACCGACCCGGCCCCTCGCTTTTCCCCTTGGCGGACAGCGGGAAATCGGCGGCGATCATGTCGTTCAAGCAATCTTTCTACGGCGTCAGGTGTCGGAGCTTGAACGCAGGCTCGACGCCCTCGGCGCCAGCGAACGAAAGGTCCGCGACGACCTCCTCGCGGCAATTGGCAGCAGCCAGATGTCGACCAGGGAGCAGGCGCGCCTGCACGAAGAACTTGCAGAAGGTGCTCGTGCCGTAAGTCAGGCTGTCACGCGGGAAGCCACCCTTCACGCCGAACTGGCGAGCCTTCGCTTCAAGCTGCGGCTGTTGGAAGCAGATCTTTCCGCCGCGCAGACGCAGACAGCGCGCCTGCCCGCTTTGGAACTGGCGCTGAATGAGGCGCTCGCCGAAGCAGAGCGAGCCAACGTCCGCCTCGCGAAAGTGACGGACTACGCAAGACAGCGCGCTCGAATTTTCGGCCACCTCGCGGAACAGATTCGGCAAGACCGCAATCGCCAGCTGATACTCCGCGCAGCGCTCGACGCCAGCACGGGAAGCGCGACCACGTTACTCGAGCAAAAGCTGGCCGCGCAGCAAACCGTCAATCACAGGTTGCGCGAGCGCACCGCAGCCAGCGACGAAGCCCTCGTCAACGCAGCGCTCGCCGCTCGCGCAAACGCACAGCAGGCAGAACAGAAGCTGCGTAATGAACGCTGGCAGCTGTGGCTGTCGACAACACAGCCCCAACGCCGCGCTCCAAAGCGTCGCAGTCGCGCCACGCGATTGCTCGAAAAAATCCTGTCGCGGCTGGGTCCACTCGGCGGCGCGGCTGCACTGGAGCGCTCCGGCCTCTGGAGCGGCGAATTCCAGACGGACAACCGCCCCTCCGCACGCCGCACGACAGCGCTGGCCTATGTCCGCGCACGCGGCACGGCCGACACGCCCGTGAAGGCGCTGTTCGACCAGCACTATTATCTTGAGAAAAATCCATCCGTCGCCGCGCTCGGCCAGGCGCCGCTGCTGCACTATCTCGTCCATGGCGATCGCGAGAACCGCTGGCCACATCCACTTGTCGACGTCGCTTACTACCGCAAGACAAACCCGCATGAGATCGGCTCGACCAGCCTCACCGTACTGCAACACTTCCTGTTCATCGGCGCAGCGAAGGGACTGAACCCGCATCCGCTGTTCGACGTCCGCTTCTATGTCAGCCAGCTATCGGACCAGAACGATCTCGCGGTGAACCCGCTCGTTCACTATTTGCGGACGGGCTGGAGGCGCGGCCTCAATCCGCATCCCCTGTTCGACAACGATCGGTATCTCGCACAGTATCCTGAAGTCGCAGACATGATGATCGCACCCCTGCTCCACTATGTGACGCTAGGCGCAAAGGAAGGCCGCGATCCGCATGCACTGTTCTTCGGCCACTGGTATCAGGCCGCTTATCCCGATGTTCTGACTTCTGGACAGATCCCGCTGACGCACTTCATCCAGCGGGGCCTTACCGAGCGCCGGAATCCAAATCCGTTCTTTGATGCAGACCACTACCTACACAACGCCTTCGACGCTTACTCTGCAGGGCACGATCCGCTGCGGCACTATATCGAAGTCGGCGCCGCCAGAGGCATCTCACCCAACCGTGACTTCGACTGCGCCAGTTTCCTCGCCGCTAACCCTGCCGCCATCACCGGGCCAGGAACGCCGCTCGAGGCCTGGATCAACGCAGGCTGTCCGCCCACAGCCTCCTCCCACACGAGCGAGCCGGAAAGCGCCTCCGAAATCGCCGTCAGCGTCGAAGACCATCGCCCGCTTCTCGAACAGCTCTTCGACATCGCGTATTACCGCGAGCAGACCCCCAACCTCTTGCCGTCGGACCAGTCGCCGCTCGATCATTATCTATCGGGCGGGTGGCGGCTCGGCTTGAACCCGCACCGGCTTTTCGACACGGCCTGGTACATCGCGCGCCATCCTGAAGCGCTGGACGCAGGCGCCCCGCCCCTGCTCCATTTCGCCATCAACGGCGCACGCGAGCTTCACGACCCGCACCCCCTGTTCGACAGCCGCTGGTATATCGAACGCTACCCGGACGTTGGCGCAAGCGGCGAGATTCCGCTGGTTCATTTCCTGCGCACAGGCGCCGCCGAGGGGCGCAGCCCCGGCCCGTTGTTCGACGCGGAAGTGTACCGCAAGACCTATCCCGACATAGTCGAGGCCGGCGTGCAGAACGCCTTGCTGCACTTCCTCGTCCACTGGCCGCTCGACCACCGCTCGAAAGCCTTCGACTCCCCCGCCGCAGAAGCTCCGCAAGGCGTCGATATCGCTGAATGGGTCGCAGGCATGGCGGATTCGTTAGTTGAAATCAGCCGCAGTCTTCCCCGCCGCTACAAACCATAGTGAGCCGAGATAGACGCAAGCTCAGCTTTTGTCTCATCAGCTAACGAAGGAAAAATATCGACCATTGCGGGGGCGTTCATGAAGGCTCTGAAAGGAGCGGCATACTTGTCATGAACCCCCCATCCGGGAGTGCCGTCTGCGGGAAGCATGGCTCGGTTTGGGCTGATGTGAATCCCGTGGACCGGACGCCACCAT
>DAIRES010000308.1:0-2935 GCA_036795465.1 Hyphomonadaceae bacterium | reverse complement strand
TGAAGATCAGCGACACAACGCCAACCAGCACGGGCGACCACCCCATCGGGGCAAAGCCATCGTAATTAACGAGATTGCCCAGCGTGCTCTGGCCCGTGGGATTCCAGCCGAAGATGTAGGCAAGGCCAATCACGATGAAGGCGATGATCGCCGCGACCTTGATGGACGAAAACCAGAATTCGAACTCGCCATAGCTGCGCGTGGACAGCAGGTTCGAACCGGTGAGCAGCAGGGTAAGAACGGTCGCCGTGACCCAGGGCGGGATTTCCGGCGGCAACCATTGCGTCATGATGCGCGCGCCGACGATGGCCTCGAAGGCAACGACGACGACCCAGAAATACCAGTAGAGCCAACCCGACGTGAAGCCTGCGAGGTTGCCAAGGCCGATGCGCGAGAACTCGGTGAACGCGCCCGTGTCGGGATAGGCCATCGCCATCTCGCCGATCATGCGCATCACGAAGAACACGATTGCGCCGGTGAGAAGATAGCTGACGACCACCGCCGGGCCGATGTTCGCGATGGCGACCATCGAGTTGACGAACAACCCACCGCCGATGATCCCGCCGATCGAAATCATCGCCACGTGCCGCGCACGCAGCGACTTCTCAAGCTTTGGCGCGCCGGGCGTCGCGTCCGTCGTCGTGGCGTTTTCCAAACTGATCTCCCCGCGAGCCCGTCAGGCCATCAGCACCCGACTTCGGGGATTTTGCAACCCGTTCTAAAGCTGGAGAACGATGGACTTCACCTCGAGGAATTCCTCGATCCCGTACTTGGAGCCCTCGCGCCCGATCCCGGATTCCTTGACGCCGCCGAAGGGCAGGGTCTCGCTGGAGATCAGGCCGGTGTTCATGCCGACCATGCCGTACTCAAGCCCCTCGGCCACGCGCCACGAGCGCGACAGGTCACGCGTGTAGGCATAGGCCGCCAGTCCGGCACGGCTGTCATTCGCCATGCGAAGTGCATCCGCCTCGTCCTTGAAACGAACAAGGCCCGCCACCGGACCGAACGTCTCTTCCCGCGCCAGCAGCGCATCCGGAGCTACGTCACGCAACACGGTCGGCTGATAGAACGTGCCGCCATGCTTGTCCTTCGCCGCGCCGGTCAGCGCCTTCGCGCCATGGCCAAGCGCGTCCGCAACGTGCGCTTCGACTTTCTCAAGCGCCTTGATGTTGATCAGCGGGCCCTGCTGGGTCACGCCTGCAAGTCCGTCTCCTACGACGAGATCAGCCGCCTTTTCTGCCAGCAGCTTCGCGAACTTCTCGTAGATGCCGTCCTGCACGAAGAAGCGGTTGGCGCAAACGCAGGTCTGCCCCGTGTTGCGGAACTTGGAGATGATCGCGCCCGCGACGGCTGCATCGAGGTCCGCGTCGTCGAACACCAGGAAGGGAGCGTTCCCGCCCAGTTCCAGCGACACGCGCTTGACGGTGCTCGCACACTGCGCCCCCAGCTTTTTGCCAACGGGCGTCGATCCGGTGAACGTGAATTTCGCAATGCGCGGATCTTCCGTCAGCACGCGGCCGATCGGTTCGGCATCGCCCGTCACGATATTCAACACGCCCGCCGGAAGCCCGGCTTCCTCGCCAAGCAGCGCAATGGCGAAAGCAGAGTAGGGCGTCAGCTCCGAAGGCTTCAGCACAACGGTGCAGCCGGCGGCAATCGCCGGTCCAACCTTCCGCGTAATCATAGCTGCCGGGAAGTTCCAGGGCGTGATCGCGCCGACCACGCCGACAGGCTGTTTCAGCACCATGATGCGCCGGTCAGCCGCCGGGCCGGGGATCACGTCGCCATAGGCGCGCTTTGCTTCCTCGCCGAACCATTCGAAGAACGATCCCGCATAAACCACCTCGCCGCGCGCCTCGGCCAGCGGCTTGCCCTGTTCCGCTGTCATCAGTCTCGCAAGGTCTTCCTGATGCTGCACCATCAGGTCGTTCCATTTGCGCATGATGATCGCGCGGTCTTTCGCGGTAAGGCTCCGCCACTTCGGCAGCGCCGCCTGCGCAGCCGCTACGGCGCGCTCGGTCTCTGACTTTCCGAGATTGGGAATGCGGCCGATCACGCCGCGCGTTGCGGGGTTGCGGACTTCGATGCTCGGATCGCCTGTCCACTTGCCGTCGATATAGCATTGCTCGCGGAACAGGTCGGCGCGCTTCAGCGCGATGCGGCCGAGTTCACCTTCGCCGTCAGCCATTGTCTGTCCTCCGCTCGCGTTGCCCGCCGGGAATGACCGGGCGCGTGCGCATCATATCGGCTGAAGGCGCGGCGCGGACAAGCAGGAAAGCCGGAGATATCTACTGCGGATCGGCAAGGCGTGGACAGGCGGCCGTATCCAGCGGCGCGATGTCCGCGCTGTTTGCCTGCGCCCGCGCGATCGCCTGCTCTGTATTGACCCAGGCAAGGCCTCGCGTCGCGCAACGCATCCCATAGTCAAATGTATCGCGCATGCTCACCTGATCGAACGCCAGCGGGCCGGCATAGGCGACCGCCGCCGGGATGGTGGTGAAGGAGAACGTCATCTCGCCACGCTTGGCGAACACGTCGGTTTGCACCAGGGCGGTGCGGGTCATGTGGTTCATCACAGCCGTGAAGCTGCGCGACGCCACGTCGACGGGATTGTTGAGCGTCGTGCGGGCGGGCGATGAGGCAGGCCCGTTGACGATGACATAGATATGCGCGCCACGCAGGCTCTCCGGCGGCTCGCCAAGGATCAGCGCGATATCCGGCGCAATGAAGAATGGCGTCGAAGCCCCGCCATCGACATGCATCTCCTGGTACTTCATCCCGTTCTTTTCGACGTCGATCATCACGGGCGGGAACACGCCCGGCACACTGGACGATGCGACCAGCACGTCACGGAACAGTTCGCGTGCGCGATCGCCGCCTTCCTGCGCGATCGCGCCCATGTTCCAGATGACCGTCTCTTCGCGGTCCAGATTGG
>DAIRES010000307.1:0-2954 GCA_036795465.1 Hyphomonadaceae bacterium | reverse complement strand
TCGTCTGTCCGGGGCGCAGCGAATTCATCGAGAAGTATTTCGAAGTCGCACGCGATCTGCAGGAGCGCGGCTTCGCCGTAGTCATCTTCGACTGGCCCGGGCAGGGCCTTTCACAGCGTCAGCTGAAAAACCCGCTCGCCGGCCACATCAAGAATTTTGATTGGTATGTAGAAGCCCTGATGCGCGGCCTCGCCAGGATCGAACGGCGCGCGCCGAAGACCTGGGTTCTCCTCTCGCACTCGATGGGTGGCGCAATCGCGCTCGAAGCCCTTCGCGCACGCCGCCTTACTGTTGCGGCTGCTGCTTTCTCGGCCCCTATGTGGGGCATCCCGATCTGGTTCTTCCAGCGCTGGTACGGCCGCACAATGCGCGCAATCGGCGCCGGCGCCATGCAGGCCCGGCCGCCTCAGCCCGATGAGACGTTCGAGAACAACCAGCTTACTCACTGCGAGCCCCGCTGGCAGCTTTTCCGCCGCCTGATGGAAGCTGATCCGCGGCTGGCTCTCGGCGAGCCGACGATTGCATGGGTGGTGTCGTCGCTGAATGCTTTCCGCACGCTGTTCGCGCCCAACGCGCTCAATCACCTGCGCGATCTTCCCATACTGATCGCCATCGCGTCAGAAGAAACGATCGTGAAGAAGTCAGCGCAGCGAAAGCTGGCAAGGAATTTCCAGGCCGGGAAAGTCATCACCGTGCAGGGCGCCGGGCACGAGATCCTGATGGAAACCGACGAACGCCGCGACCAGTTCTGGAAAGCGTTCGAGGAGATGTGCCGCAAGGCGGACGTCTGACCGCGCGCTAGTGCAGCAGGGTCTGCGTGTCACCCACGGGGCGGTTGAGCAGGCGCGTCAATGACGAGGCCAGCGTCCGGTTCGATTGGGTCAAGCGGCGCTGGCGGAAGGTCTTGTTTTCCGCGCGTGTCAGCGCTCCGATCGATGCGGCTTCATCATCCGCGTTCTCTTCGCCCGCGAACACATAGGCGGCGACCCCGTCCTTCTCGGCAAACTGCTCCATCAGTTTCCGCGCGGTCTGTTCAGGTGTGGGTCCGCGCATCGCGCGGCGTATCAGCCAGACCGCTGCATAGATCACCACGCCGAACACGATGAGACCAACCAGAGCCGTGTTTCCGGCTCCGACGATATTGGCGCCCGCCGAGCGCAGGAAATCGACGGTGGCGGCCATGACGGCTTCGTTCTGGAACAGGGCCAGCCCACCAGCGCCAAGCGCGACGCACCCGACGCGAAGCGGCCATTTCCAGCGACGCTCGACCTTGAGCTTGGTTTCGGCGCGGAACAGGTCCTGCCGCGCTTCCTTCAGCATCTCATCGTGCTGCCGGGCAAGGCTCAGCACCTCAACCACGTGCTGCGGCTCAAGCGTTACTGGCAAAGTTCCTGCGCGCGGTCTCATGGTCGTTCCCCGGCCTCCCGGTCACAAAGCACGGCTCACGCGTGCTCATGACGGTAAATCGAAGACAGAACTCCCCGGACCGGCAATGCGTTCCCGGGCCGCCGCAATAGTTTTTGCTAGTAGTTTTCCGGATCCAGCTCCAGCGCCTCGGCCAGGGAGCTGATGGCCTTGTTCTCCTGCGGCTCAAGCTTCCCGTCGGCAACCAACGCAGCCTGTGCGACCCGCATCAACAGCGCCTTGTCACCCGCGCCGGTGATCTCTGTACGGATCGCCAGAAGCGCCGTGCCAAAGCTTTGGGCTGCGTGAACCTCGCGCGACGCCTGCTCCCATGCGTCGGCAATTTCGGCGTGCCCGGAATGGTTCAACGCCGGTTCGCCATTCACGAACTTGGCAAACCGCTGGGCCTCGGCCGGGGCGAGATTACCATCGGAGAACGACACCATCGCAAAGGCGCGGGCGGAGTTGAGAAGAACAGGGGTCATGCGTGTCGCTCCTGAAAGTACCTTGCCACCTCCGACACCCGGATGCGGCGCCAAGCGTGTGCATCAACGATATGGACTGTATCCTCACAGCCTTGAACCGCCATGGGTGCATCTTTCGAAAACTCAGCAAGATTGACTGCTCCGACCAAGCTGGTCGAAGTCTCGCCGAGACGGACAAGTGCTAGGCGCGCCTTGTCTTCGCCATAGCCTCCGAACAGGAGCACGAAGTCGCCATCCACCGCCAATGCGGATGCGCCGCTCACATCGTTGGTCCAGCTTCTAATCGTGTTTTGAGCCAGCCGAATGATGGGGAAGCCTGAATAGACGCAAGCCCAAATGGCATTGTCTGCACGCGTAAGAGCATAGCAGTCGTCGATCTGTACCGCCGCTGTGTCGTTCGCGCGGAACAGCACATCGCCTGCTGAAGAAACATTCGCGATGCCGGAGCACGAAAGAGGCCATTCCGTATCCGAACGCGCGCCGCCAAATACGCCTTCATCAAAATACCCGAGCCAGATCGTTCCGTCCGGCGCACACAAGGTATGCGAAATCCCATCGCTAAGATGCAGTGCGCCGACAAGAGATCCGTCCGCGTCTAAAATTCGACCGTTTTTGTCGTGATGTCGCGCTCGCGCTGCCGTCACCAACCAGCGTCCGTCTGGCCAGCGACTCACATGTGGGGACGAGCCAAGCGAGGTTTCCATCGTGTCTGTTTCTCGCTCTCCATCAAAAACGGAAAAACGACCGGCTATTCCGGTTGGTGCCGGGGGACGTGTCTGGCTTTCGCCCTTCAGAATTGCATCGCGCCATCTGCGCTCCATCGAGCGCAAGTCTACCGAAGCGCGGATCAGCGCGATGCGGCCATCCGCGAGGACGGTAGAATGATAGTCAAACCAGCCTGCGGGAGCCGCCGGAAGCGGAGCCACAGACCCGATTTCCACTGATTGCCAGTTCACAGCGCCGAGCGCCGGAGGGAGACCAGCGCCTCATCTAGAATCTTGCGGTTCGCTGCGGCCACGATCTGCCCGCCCAGCTGGGCCGGGTTGCCGCGCCAGTCCGTGATGA
>DAIRES010000306.1:0-2954 GCA_036795465.1 Hyphomonadaceae bacterium | reverse complement strand
TCAACTCACCCCCGTCAGCGGATAAACCGCTTCCTCCTCGTACCGGCTGCCCGCCTTGGTCGCGCGCGACGAGTACATGCAGAAATGATCGACCCAGAACCTCTCGGTCCTGAACTCCGCTGCGTCCTGAAGGAAATTCGCGGCGTCGAAATCGCTCGTGCCGTAACAGTAGGCGAGGGTGACATGCGGCTTGTACTTGCGCGGTTCGGGCGCGATCCCGGCGCGCCGCACGGCGCTCTCGCAGTTCGCCGCCAGCCGCGCCAGATCAGCGGGCGCATCGACGCCCGCCCACAGCGCCGTCGGCTGCTTGCCGCCAAAGCTTCCCGCGCCCGCCAGTGCGATCTCGAATGGCGCCGCCATGATCCGCCCAAGCTCATGATCGACATCGCGCGCCATCGCTTCATCGATCTCGCCAAGGAAGCGCAGCGTCAGGTGGAAGTGCTCCGGCAGGCGCCAGGATGCGCCGGGCACATCGCTCTCCAGCGTCAGAAGCCTTTGCGCGATCTCGTCCGGGACCGGGATGGCGATGAACAGGCGAAGGCTCATGACACCTCGATTACCCGACCGACGCGGCTGCGAAAATGTACAGTTCGCGCGTAATGCAGCTTACGCTTCCCCGCGCGGCAGGAGTCGCAGTGGAATCAAGGTTAGCGTGATGTTTACCGCGATCACAGACGCGCCAACACGCAGGTTTAAACCCCGGATTTGCTTGCATTGCTGGGCCCCAACGCCCATTATTTGAGGTAATCAGCTGCGTTTTCAACGCGGCGTCGACAAGAGGTAGAGACAGACACCATGGCTGACTTCCAGTACGCCTCGCCACGCGCTGGCACGGGCGATATGGCCACGGACGCCGGCCTCCGCAAATTCATGCTGGGCGTCTATAACAAGCTAGGGCTCGGCATCCTTCTCGCCGGCGTTCTGGCTTTCGTCGCCGGTACCGTTGAGCCGGTCACCGCGCTCGTCTTCGGCTCGCCGCTCCTCTACGTCGTCCAGTGGGGCCCGGTGGTCCTTCTGCTTGGCTCGATGTTCTTCATGAAGAACCCGTCGCCGCTCGGCACGGGCATCATGTACTGGACCATCGTCACGCTGATGGGTCTGGGCTTGGGCGTCTGGGTTCTGATGGCGGAAAGCGGCGCTGAATCGATGACGCGCGGCGGCATCGGTCTCTCGCTGACCTACGTCACCATCGCCAAAGCCTTCCTCATCACCGCTTCGGCGTTCGGCGCTCTGTCGCTGTATGGCTACACCACGAAGCGCGACATGTCGGGCATCGGCTCGTTCGCCATCATGGCGCTGTGGGGCGTTGTCGCCCTGTCGCTCCTGAACTTCATCCTGCCGGCCTCGTCTATGATGGAATGGATCATCATGGGCGCCGTGTTCGCGCTCTCGGCGGTCCTGATCGCCGTTGAAACGCAGCAGCTGAAGAATGGCTACTACGCCCTCGACGGCGACGCCCGCTCGCTTGCGGTCATGACGAACTGGGGTGCGCTGAACTTCTTCATCTCGTTCATCAACATGTTCCGCATCGTGCTGATGTTCCTCTCCTCGCGCGACTAAGCGCTGCGAGACAACGAAAACGGAAAGCCCCGGCCGAAAGGTCGGGGCTTTTCATTTCGGCTTCCCAACAGATGTGGATGCCGTGCTGTGGATGGATGGTGGATAACTAGTCGACGACGTTGAAGCGCTTCTTGTCGAACACGCGAAGCACCTGTTCCAGCTCATGGCCGCGCTTCAGGATCTGTCCCGTGCCATTGCTCACCGAGAAAGCGCCCTGCCTGCGCGCAAGCTCAGGCCTCTTTTCCACAATCCAGGTTGGCGCTTCCGACGCCCGGCGAAACATGTGGAAGAGGGCGTGGTCGCCAAAAGCGCCAATCGCGTAATCCCGGCACTCACCTTCGGCGACCATCCGGCCATACGCGCGAAGGATCAGATCGAGCTCTTTCCGGTCAAACCACACGCGCTTCTGCGCGGTTGCAGGCGCGGACGAAGAAGAAAACCTTCCAACCTGAGGCTGGTCCGCCATGAACGCTCCTATCCGGTAGTTGAACGCCTTCAGACCCAAGCTGGGATCATTACAGAGATTTCGCAATAAGACCGCATTTAGGACTAGCCAACGCCACCAACTCAGGCGAAGTTAACAACGTCGGGCGGATGGTTAAGACGCCGACCTTGGACCCAACAGCCCCCCAGCCCCCCAGGGTTGCGACTGACGGTCCGTCCGACACCTAATCTCCTGAAAATCAAATAGATTTCCCTTCGGGGCGAAGCTTTGCGCTCTGGCCTTCGGCGCGAGCCGGATTAACTGATTCCAGCGCGTTTTAATGATTCGTATTGGGCGAATTTTCATCGCCAGTCTGCTTCCTTCGCTGAATTCCCAGGCGTAGCTAAGCCACCCGGCAATTGGTCCCAGCAGTTGGTCATTGGATCCCCATGCAAGCGCTGAAGGTCGATGCCCTGAGCAAGTCGTTCGGGCCAAGACAAGCGGTCCGGAACGTCAGCTTTTCAGTCGCCACCGGCGAAACCGTCGCCTTCCTCGGGCCCAACGGCGCCGGCAAGTCGACGACCCTGCGCATGATCGCGGGCTTCCTCGAACCCGACTCCGGTGACGCCCTCATCAACGGCGTCTCGATCTTGTCGGACAGGACGAAAGCTCAGCTCGCTCTCGGCTATCTCGCCGAAGGCGCGCCGCTTTATTTCGACCTGTCGGTCCGCGACTTCCTCGGCTTCCTCGCGCGAACCCACGGCCTCAACAGCGCCGCCGCAAGAACCGCTATCGCCCGCGTCGCGGAAGACGCCGCGATCACCGACGTGATCTCGCGCCGTATCGAGACGCTCTCGAAGGGCTATCGCCGCCGCGTCGCTCTCGCCGGTTCGATCGTCCATGATCCGCCAGTGCTGATCCTCGACGAACCCACCGACGGCCTCGATCCGAACCAGAAGATCGCGATGCG
>DAIRES010000305.1:0-2965 GCA_036795465.1 Hyphomonadaceae bacterium | reverse complement strand
GCGGCGCCGGAGTCCGCGAAGGCGCCATCATCGCCAAGCCAGAGATAGCCAAGTGCGCTGAGGCGATGGTTCACGGTGACGACCACGCAATCGCCGAAGCGCGCAAGCATTTCGCCATCGCTGCCCGGCGAGTTGCTGGAGCCGCCGTAGAAGCCGCCGCCATGGAAGCGGATCAGGACCGGGCGTCTGGAGCTGGTCTTGGGCTCGGGCGTCCAGAGATTGAGGACGAGGCAGTCCTCGCCCATGCCGCCGGGTTGCAGGTCGTTGAGGATAAGGTCGGCGTAAGCGCGGCGACGATCCGCCGGGATTTGTGGCGCGATGTTTCCATAATCGAAATGGTCGCGCACGCCGCTCCATTTCTTCACGGGCTGGGGCGGCATGAAGCGATTGCGGCCGCTTGTGTCGGCGCCATAGCGCAGCCCCTTGAAGACGGAGATGCCGCCGGAGACGATGCCGCGCACCTTGCCATCCGCCGTTTCAACAATCGGAAAGAGGCTGGCCTCGTCGGCGCTTGCGTTCATGAAAGAGGCGGAAGCGAGCAACGCGCCGGCGCCTACAAGAATTCCACGACGGTCGATCATTGATTGTTTCCCCGGTTTTTACGGTCCGATCGGACTTCTGTTTCTGTTTTCTAGCGGGAGTGCGGGCGGCTTTCCATCCCAAACATGTTGCCTGGCGTCTGGGAGGGCGCGCGTTGAATTCGTCTCATTATCACCCATTTTTCAGGATATCGATGTCAACGCGACCTTAATCGCGTGGCTGTAAACTTTAAGTCCCTTCACTCCGGTCTGGCCCAGTCACATGAACCTGCTCGACGGCATCAAGAGTGACTGGATCTACATCACCGGATTCCGGCGCATCATTGGCGCTATCGGCAAGTTCGACCCCGAAGCAGAGTACACGCTCGCTGACGCGATCGAGGATGCGGTCGATGATCATGACGACCGGCTCTTCATCTCGTTCGAGGGACGGGAGATCAGCTATGCCGAGTTCGACCGGCGCGCGAACCAGTTTGCGCACTGGGGGCAGGCAGCCGGTCTGCGGAAGGGCGATTGCATTGCGCTGTTCATGGAGAACCGGCCTGACTACATCGCGTTCTGGGCCGGCATGGCCAAGATCGGCGTCAAGGTTGCGCTGATCAACTACAATTTGACGGGCGCTGGCCTGTCGCACTGCATCAAGATCACCAGCGCACGTGGGGTCGTGATGAACCCGGAGCTCGCGCCGCAATTCGAAAGCGCGCGCGAACAGACGCCGCTGGAGCTTGGCGCGTTCGTGCTTGGGGGGCCTGTCGCCGGCCTTACCCAGATTGACGCCGACGTTGACAAAGCCTGGACAGAGCGACCCAACAAGTCGGTGCGGGCCGGTGTGAAGGGCGGCGAAGTCGCGCTCTACATCTACACGTCCGGCACCACGGGACTGCCGAAGGCGGCGAAGATTTCGCATGTGCGGGCGCGGGGCCTGATGCGTGTTTTCAAGGACGCCACTGAGGCGCACGCCAATGATCGCATTCTACTGACGCTGCCGCTCTATCACGCGACGGGCGGTATGTGCGGTGTGGGGACGGCGCTGAACGCCGGCGCCTGCATCATCCTGCGGCGAAAGTTTTCTGCGTCGCACTTCTGGCAGGAAGCCATCGACAACAATGCGACGATGCTGGTCTATATCGGCGAGCTTGGCCGCTATCTCATGAACCAGCCCGCGAGCGCGCTGGAGCGGAAGCACGGGATAAGGAAGGGCTTCGGCAATGGCCTGCGCGCCGATGTGTGGGCGCAGTTTGTCGAGCGGACGGGGATCAGCCATCTGGTCGAGTTCTATGGCTCGACAGAGGGCAATGTGAACTTCTTCAACCTTGATGGAAAAATCGGAGCGGTGGGCCGAATTCCACGGTTGCTTCGCTCGCGGTTGCCGGCGCGTATCCTGAAGTTCGATGTCGAAACAGAGCAGCCGGTGCGCGGACCGGATGGATTGTGCATCGAGGCCGGGCCCGATGAGCCGGGTGAGGCGGTTGGGCCAATCACGCATGAACCCCGGCAGCGGTTCGATGGTTACAACGACGAGGCGCAGTCAAAGAAGAAACTGCTTCGCGACGTCTTTGCGAAGGGCGACCTGTGGTTCCGCACGGGCGACCTGATGAAGATGGACAAGGACGGCTACATCTACTTCGTTGATCGTGTCGGGGATACGTTCCGCTGGAAGGGCGAGAACGTGTCGACCAGTGAAGTGGAGATCGCTGCGTCGTCTATGTCGGGCGTCAAGCACGCGATCGTTTATGGTGTTGCCGTGCCCGGGCACGACGGCCGTGCGGGAATGGCAGCAATGACGCCGCGGGACGGCATCGATCTGGATGGGCTCTACAAGCATCTCTCAGCGCAGCTTCCCGGCTACGCCAGGCCGATCTTCCTGCGGTTGCAGGGCGAGGTAGAGACGACGGGAACGCTGAAATATCGCAAGGTCGATCTTGTGACCGAAGGGTTTGATCCGTCCAGGACGAGCGATCCGCTGTTCGTGCTCGATTCCGACAAGGGCGCCTATGTGCCGATCGACGGGCCGATGTTCAGCAAGCTGATGAGCGGGTCCTACCGCTTCTAGCTCAGCCCTTCTTCGGTGTGATGTTCTGCGCGGGATTGTTCTTCGTGCCTGTCTCCTTCGCGTCGGCGAGGAGCGTGGCGCAGGGCGCATCAGGCTCGCCTCCGGTCTGGATGAAGGGCAGCAGGCCAAGAGGGCCGGCAATCGAGGAGAGCAGGGCCGACAAGCCGGCTTGCAGAGCAGTTTCCTCGTTGAGCGCCTGAAACGTTGGATTGCGCAGGGTGCCGCCGACGCGGATGTCGCCCGATATCGTACCGATCGATACGTCGTGCGGGCGCGCGAAGACCTCAATGCTCATCGACTCGTTCTTGAGGTTTACCCCGCCCGTCGCAGCGATGAGGCTGTCATCGTTGTCGATGACTGCGGGTTTGAGCGA
>DAIRES010000078.1:11707-14880 GCA_036795465.1 Hyphomonadaceae bacterium | reverse complement strand
TCAAGCGCGCGGATGTCCGGCGACACCCAGGGGCCGCTTTCCGCTGTCGGATCGGGATAGGCTGTCTTCACCACTTCGCCGATGCCGACCACGGCCTTGTCGGCGTTGGAGTGATAATAGAACACGCGTTCCCCCGGCTTCATCGCCATCAGGTGCAGCTTCGCGCCATGATTGCGCACGCCTGTCCATGGCGTGCCCTTCTTCCCGGCCTTGACCAGATCGCCCCACGAAAAGACATCCGGCTCCGACTTCACCAGCCAATAGGCCATGTACATCTCCCAGCTCGCAGCGGAGTCATAACGCATGCGAAAGGCAGGGCTAGAGGCGTCCAGCTAGTGCTGGACGTCTTTCCCATCGAGCCTGCGCGCATTGCGCAGCGTCGGGAACATCAACGCCCAGATACCGGCGACCGCAATCGCGCCGACGCCGCCGATCACCACGGCAGGAACCGCGCCGATCGCCGCGGGGCCGATAGCGTGGGCCATGGTGCCGGCTCGGAACTCGCCCAGCTCGTTGGAGGCGGAAACGAAAACCGAGTTCACGGCGTTGACCCGGCCGCGCACTTCATCCGGCGTCCAAAGCTGCAACAATGTCTCGCGCACGACGACGCTCACCATGTCGGCCGCGCCGAGACAGATCAGGGCTGTAATCGATAGCCATGCCGTGGTCGAAAGCCCGAACACCACAGTAAAAATACCGAACAGCGCGACGCAGACGAACATGATCCGGCCGGCATGATCCTTGATCGGGAAAGCCGCGATCACACCCGCCATCGCGATCGCGCCAATCGCCGGCGCGGCACGCAGCCAGCCAAGGCCTTCAGGCCCCAGCTTCAAAATGTCTTCCGCGTAGATCGGGAGAAGCGCCACGACCCCGCCCATAAGGACGGCGAACAGGTCGAGCGAAATCGCGCCGAGGATGATCTTCTGCTTCCAGATGAAGCGGAAACCTTCAAGCATGTTGGACAGGGTGGGGCGTTCCTTCGGCGGCGCCTTGGGTGGTTTCGGGATCGCGAAAACCAGCAGCGCGCCAAGCAGCATGAAAACCAGGGCGGTCGTATAGGCGATTTCCGGCCCGTGGCCGTCGAGAAAGCCCGCGACCTGCGGCTGTCCCGCTCTGGCCAGCCAGTTCGTGAACGGCCGCTCGCCGAGGCCGAGCAGTAGTCCGCCCGCCGCGGGGCCGACAATCGTTGCCGCCTGCCATGCGGAGGAGTTCCACGTCACGGCGTTGGCGAAATCCTTGCCCGGAACCAGCGAAACGACCAGCGAGGAAGACGCCGGGCCGAGGAAGGCGCGCGCGACGCCGAACACGACAAGGATGCTCAGCATCAGGACCGCTGAGATCATTCCGAGGCCGGTAAAGATCGCCATCGCCGCAGCGCAGGCCGCAGCCAGCACAATAGAGAGGCCCATAATCATTCTGCGGCCGAACTGATCCGCCGCCGTACCGGTAACGAGCACCAGCAGGGCCAGAGGCAGGAACTGAACCAAACCTACCAGGCCGGTATAGAGCGCAGATTTGGTGAGCGCGTAGATGTGCCAGATGACGGCGACAGACAGCACTTGCGCGCCGAAGGTCGTGAAGACCCGCGCCAGGAAGTAGAGCACGAACGAGCCATGCCGGAAGGCGGCAAACCTGCCGACCTCTGGCTCGTCTGGGGAGCTTTCCGCAGGGGTGTCTGTCATTGCCGGACGGGGAGGGGCGGGGACGTAATCATGGTTCTTGGCGCTCATAGGCAGGGCCGGGACTGGTATGGCAAGGGGGCGCCCGAAAGATCATCAAATTCATTGGGTGTACGGACCGTCCCATTTGGAGCGCCGTCAAATCCGGCGTCTGGAGGCCGGATGGAGCTTCGTATCGCCTCATATGAAGACCCTGGGCTGCCGCGAAACCGTGCGAAACGCTCCGTTCCATCTGGAGTGCCTATTATTGGCAGCGGGCTATTGCGTTAGCGAATTCGAAACGCGAGACAGGGTACGGGGAGCGATTGAATCTGCGCGTGCTGAGTCGCGCGATCTGGAGCCCCGTGCCCATGTTCGGCAAACTGTTCAGCCTCATGTCCACCGACATGGCGATCGACCTCGGGACGGCGAACACGCTCGTCTATGTGAAGGGTCACGGGGTCCAGCTCGATGAGCCATCAGTCGTTGCCTATGTGAACCAGAACGGCCGCAAGGTCGTTCACGCGGTCGGCAAGGAAGCCAAGATGATGCTTGGCAAGACCCCGATCTACATGGAAGCCGTCCGCCCGATGCGCGATGGCGTCATCGCCGACTTCGAAGTCGCCGAGGAAATGATCAAGCGCTTCATCCAGAAGGTGCAGGTCCGCCGCTCCTTCATCGCGCCGGTCATCATCATTTGCGTGCCCGCCGGCGCCACCCCGGTCGAACGCCGCGCCATTCACCAGTCGGCCCAGATGGCCGGCGCCCGCGCTGTCCACCTGATCTACGAACCCATGGCCGCCGCCATTGGCGCCGGCCTGCCGATCGACGAACCGTCGGGCTCGATGGTCGTTGATATCGGTGGCGGAACGACCGAGGTCGCCGTGCTCTCTCTCGGCGGTCTGGTCTATTCGCGTTCGGTCCGCGTCGGCGGCGACAAGATGGACGACGCCATCGTCAATTACCTGCGCCGGGAAGAGAACCTGCTGATCGGCGAAGCTTCGGCCGAGCGCATCAAGAAAGAGATCGGCACCGCGAAAGCCCCGGAAAACGGCAAGGGCATGTCGCTCGACATTCGCGGCCGCGACTTGATGAACGGCGTTCCCAAGGAAATCGAAATCACGGAAGCGATGGTTTCGCGCGCTCTTGCCGAGCCGGTCACGCAGATCGTGGATTCGGTCAAAACGGCGCTGGAAGCCATGCCTCCCGAGCTGGCGGCCGATATCGTCGACAAGGGTATCGTTCTCACGGGCGGCGGCGCGCTGCTGCGCAATCTTGACGTCGTGCTGCGCGAGCGTACCGGTTTGCCGGTGACGGTTGCGGAGGATCCGCTTAAGTGCGTCGTGCTCGGGTCGGGCAAGGTGCTCGAGAACCTCGAAAAGATGAAGGGCGTGCTCGCGCCGGAGGTCTAGGCTTCCGCGTCTGACGCGCCCGGCGGAATTGTCGGCAAGGAGCGACGATGGCCTGGTATGGTCGAAGACGATCGGGAGAGCCGCGCGTAGGCGCACGCGC
>DAIRES010000078.1:0-11607 GCA_036795465.1 Hyphomonadaceae bacterium | reverse complement strand
GACGATGGAAAGCTTCCGCTCGGCGTTCGCGTCGGCACGGCCCGCAAGGACGGTGCGAACTGGCGCATCGACCTCGCCATGGAAAGCGCACCTGTCGATTTCGTCCGCCTGGTTCCGCCGCCAGACTTTGCCTCGCCGGAAACCGCCCCCGCACTCGGCGGCGTCGAGCGCAACACGGATGAGTCGTTGAAGACCGTTTCGGCCCCGCTCGCGGCAACGACAACGAGCACGACAACGCCAGCTACTCCGGCGCTGCGTCCGCAGACGGGCACGACCCGTCCCGCCGCCACTCAACCGGCTCAGCCGGCACAAACCCAACCCGCTCAGCCCGCCCAGCCGGGCGGTCAGGGGGGCGGTCAGTGACGCTGCCCTGGCGCCTCTGGGTTCTCCTGCTCTCCGTTCTGGCCGGGCTCACCTCGGCATTCGGAATGCAGGTCGGCATGGCTGGCGCGTGGTGGCCAATCGCGGGTCTGTGGCTTGCGGCGGGGCTCGCCTCGTTCGGTCTTTCCGTTTGGGTCGCGGGTTGCCTGATCTTGCTTGGCGTCGCGATGGACTTCATGGGCGAAGCGCCGATCGGCGCGTGGCCGCTGGCGCTGCTGGCTGCGTATGGCGTCGCGCTGGTCGCGTGGGACCGGCAACCGCCGATCCCGGTTATCGGCGCAGAGATCATCGCCCTCGTCGGGGGATTCATCGCCGCAAGCGTGGCGCTGGGTATTGCGGGAAGCGTTGCCGGCCATCCGGGCTTTGCGCGCGGACCTTTGATGGCTGATTTCCTGATGACGGCCATGCTCTATCCGCTGGTCCGTTTTGTTATCGTGCCCGCGAGCATCAGGGTGTCCAGACGATGAGCAGGGACTGGAGAAATCAGTTTCCATCGCGCCGGAACATGTTTCTGGTCGGCGGCGGCGTCGTCTTCCTGGGCCTTACCGCCCGGCTCGCCGAGTTGCAGCTTTTCCGTCAGGCCGAATTCGAAACCAAGGCGCGCGAGACCCGCATCCGGCTCGAGCCGGCGCCGCCGCACCGTGGAACTATCTATGACCGGACCGGCCGCGTGCTCGCGGGGTCGAAGCGGAACTTCTACGTCACGCTGCGCCCTGAGCTTGCGGGCGACCGCGCTCAGATCATCGACGTCATCGAACGCCTGTCGCGCATCGTCCCGCTCAGCGAAAGCCGCAAGCGCTCCGTCACCCAGGAAGCCACCACCGGCCCGCGTTTCCGCGACCTGCTCGTGGCTGACGACCTGACTTGGGAAGAGTTTGCGCAGGTCAACGTGATGTCGCCAGAGTTGAGCGGCGTCAGCGCCGAAGTTGGCGAGCTGCGTTCCTATCCGCTGCAGGCGGCCTTCTACCACACGATTGGCTACGTGCAGAAAGCCAACGAAGCCGACATCACGCGGATGACGGAAATCGAACTCAAGAGCGCGAACGAAAGCCTCGACTCCCCGGCGGGCAAGGCGCGCGCTGCCGCTGTTCGCAGGCTTTATCGCCACCCCGCCATGCGCGTCGGCAAGTCGGGCATCGAGGCCTATGGCGAGCTCGAGCTGAAGGGTGATCCCGGCAAGATCCGGATGCTCCAGAATGCCGGCGGCCGCGTGATCGATCGTCTGCCCAGCGATGACCTCGCGGGCAAGCCGGGCGCCGAAGTCGTGCTCTCGATTGACGCGGAACTCCAGAACTACGCCATCTCGCGCTTCGGCCAGGAAGCTGGCAGCGCCGTGGTGATCGATGTCGCGACCGGCGACGTTGTCTGCATGATGTCGACGCCAGCGCCCGATCCGAACGCGTTCGTCAGCGGCATCGGCTCGACCTTGTTCAAATCGCTGCAGTCGGACGAACGCAATCCGCTTTATCACAAGTCGTACGACGGCGTTTACCCGCCGGGCTCAACCTTCAAGATCGTTGTCGCCGCTGCTGCGCTGGAGTCCGGCGCGATGAAGCCTGAGGACACCGTCGCGTGCCCCGGCAAGGCCTGGTACTATAACCGTTTCTACAACTGCTGGCGTCCCGAAGGGCACGGCACGGTCAACCTGCACACCGGCATCCAGAAGTCATGCGACTGCTACTTCTATCGGGCGGCGGAACGCACCGGCATTGAAGCAATCGCTGACGTAGCCAAGCGCTTCGGCCTCGGCCACCGCTATGAGCTTGGCCTCACCGGCGGCAAGTCGGGCTCGGTTCCGAACGACGCGTGGAAGCGCAAGGTCATCGGCGAGCAATGGTATGCTGGCGACACGATCAGCGCAGGCATCGGGCAGGGCTATGTGACTGCGACGCCGTTCCAGCTCGCCGTCATGTGCGCGCGCATCGCTGGCGGCGACAAGACGCCAGATCCGCATGTCATCATCAGCGGCATGAAAGTGCCAGACAACACGATCACGCCGATGGGCCAGTTCAAGCCCGGCGTGCTTGAAGCTGTCCGCTCAGGCATGTTCGCGGTGACGTCCGAAGGCGGCGGCACGGCCATCCGTTATGGCGCGCTCGACGAGAAAAACGAGTTGCCCGCGCCCTACACCGGCGCTCGCATGGCCGGAAAATCGGGCTCCGCCCAGGTCCGTGTCATCAGCGCGGCGGAGCGCGACTCGCGCGGTCGCGCCATCGCGAACGACAAGCTTCCCTGGAAACTGCGTGACCACGCGCTCTTCGTGGCCTACGCGCCGACTGACAAACCGCGCTACGCCTGCGCAGTGGTGGTCGAGCATGGCGGCTCCGGCTCCAGTGTTGCGGCGCCGTTCGCGCGCGACATCCTTGCCCACGCGCTGAAATACGATACCGGCGCCCGCAAGGCCTTCGTGCCGCAGCAGAAAGAAGTCGCCGGCAGCGAGGCGACGCCCACATGATCCGCAAGGACTCGCTGCTCTACAAGCTTACGCAGCTCCACTGGTTCCTGCTGCTGACCATCATCGCGCTGGCTTTCTTCGGCACGCTGGTGCTGTTTTCAGCGGGCTCCAGCGCTCACGACCTCGCGACGGGCTTGCTGCATATCGACGCCACCTACGCCATCGCGCACGCCGTGCGCTTCCTGCTGATGCTTGGCGTCGCGCTCATCGTTGCGCTGTTTCCGCTCCGTCTATGGGCAGCGGTCGCTTATCCTGGCTATGCCATCGGCGTCGTGATGCTCATCATGGTCGATTTTGGCGGCGTCGTTGTGAACGGCGCCGAGCGCTGGCTCCAGATCCTGCCCGGCTTCCGCCTGCAGCCTTCCGAGCTGATGAAGATTGCCGTGCCGCTGGCTCTGGCGCGTTATTACCATCAGTCGTTCTCGGCTGGCCGCAACGGCATCTGGGTTCACATCATCGCCTTCCTGATGGTCGCAGTGCCCGTTGCGCTTGTGCTGCGTCAGCCAGACCTTGGAACGGCGCTGATGATCCTCGGCACGGGCTGCGCCGTTATCTTCTTCGCCGGCATCAGTCTTCGCATCGTGGGCGCGATCGTGTTGCTAGTCGCGTGCATGGTGCCGGTCGTCTATTTCTTTGCGCTGCACGATTACCAGCGCCAGCGTATCGAGACGATGTTCAACCCGGAAGCCGACCCTCTCGGCGCGGGCTACCAGCTGCAGCAGGGCCTGATCGCCATCGGTTCGGGCGGGGCGGCTGGCAAGGGCTTCATGGAAGGCGCCCAGAAGGAGCTCGACTACATCCCCGAGCAGCATACCGACTTCATCTTCACCATCGTGGCCGAAGAGTTTGGTTTCGTCGGCGCTGTCGTGATGTTGGTTGCGTGGGGCGTGGCCCTGATCCAGGGCATGCAGATCGCCGGAAATTCGCGAAGTACCTTCGGGGGGCTGGCCGCCGCCGGGTTCGTATCGACCCTGTTGCTCTACGTCGTGATCAATATCGGCATGGTTATCGGCCTCCTGCCGGTCGTGGGCATACCTTTGCCGCTAATTTCGTATGGCGGCACGGTTGTTGTCACGGTTATGATAGGTTTCGGGTTGTTGATGGCTGTACACCTCAACCGCGCGAACGATATGACCCTTAGCGGCATGTTCTGATTCCGGCTCGCCGCCGGGCGGAAGCCGGGCAGTCAGTACGGACAGAGCAGGGGGCCTCATGACCATTGCAGGGCGCGTCGACCGCAAGAGCGAAACCTGGTCCTCCCGGTTCGGCTTCATCATGGCTGCGGTCGGTTCATCCGTCGGCCTGGGTAACATCTGGCGCTTCACCTACACGACCGGCGAGAATGGCGGCGGCGCTTTTGTCATCGCTTATCTTGTATGTCTTGCGCTGATCGCTTTCCCGTTGCTGGCCGCCGAATACGCCATTGGCCGGCGTTCGGGGCATTCCGCCGTGGAGAGCGTCCAGGCGTTGGCGCGCGCCTCAGGCAAGAGCGAATTGTGGGGCGGCGTCGCCTGGCTCGGCATGCTGGCGGCGTTCTTCATCCTGACTTTCTATTGCGTCGTATCGGCCTGGTTCATGGCGTACATCCCGTTCGCCATCTCCGGTACGTTTGCCAATGACGTTGGCCTTATCGAGCAGTCACTGAAGCGTTTCGACGATGTGACGTCGAAGCAGAACCTGCCGCTCCTGCTGGGCTATCTCGCCATCTTCATCGGGCTCGCCGTTGCGGTGGTCGGGCGGGGCGTCAAGCGTGGTATCGAGCGCGCATCCACGCTGCTGATGCCGATATTCATCATCGTGCTGCTGATCCTGTTGGGCTTTGGCATTGCGAACGGGGCGTTCGGGGAAGCGCTGTCCTTCCTCACGCGCGTGCGTGCCGAGGATTTCAGCTTCTCGATGCTGCTTGATGCGCTGGCGCAATCCTTCTTTGCAACCGGCGTAGGTGCGGCCGTGATGATCACCTATGGCGCATACCTGAAGGGCGACGCCGATGTGCCCCGCTCGTCGGCCATCGTCGCGCTATCCGACACTGCCGTGGCGCTCGTTGCGGCGGTCGTCGTGTTCTCGCTCGTCTTTGCTGTCGGCAGCGAGCCCAATGCGGGATTCAGCCTGCTGTTCGTGAACCTGCCGATCGGTCTAGCGCAGATGCCTTTCGGCGCAGTCATCGGCGGCGCATTCTTCCTGCTTGCACTGTTCGCGGCGCTGGCGTCATCGATCTCGCTGATGGAAGTCGCCGTGTCATGGCTAGACGAACGCACAGGCGTGACCCGTTGGGGCGCGGCGCTTGGCGTCGGCTTCACCGTGTTCGTGATCGGAGCCGGTTATGTTTACTCGCGCGAGTACATTGGCTTTGTCGATTTCGTGGCGTCGTCATTGCTGATGCCGCTGGGCGGCTTCCTGATCGCCATCTTCTCTGGCTGGATCATCGAGAAGAAGATGATGCAGGCCGAGTTCGGGATGCCTTTCTTCCGCGTCTGGCAGCCGCTGGTTCGCTGGGTCATCCCCATAGCGATCGGCGTCATCCTCGTGCTGGGCGTGCGCGAGAAAATGAGTGAGGCCGGCTTTGGCGAGATGGTCGAAGGCGCGCTGACGACCACGGACTAGGCGTTGTTACGCAACTAGCCCAGCTTCTCGGCGAGCATGTCGCTCGCCTTGATCAGCTCACTGACTATTCCAGGTTCGAGCGACGAATGGCCCGCGTCCGGAACGATCTTCAGTTGTGATTTCGGCCATGCCTTGTGAAGCGCCCACGCCGACGACAATGGGGTCACGACGTCATAGCGACCGTGCACGATCACGCCCGGCAGGTCGCCGAACTTCTCGGCCTGGTCGAGCAGCCAGCCATCGGAATCGAAGAAGCCCTTGTTGTAGAAATAGTGGCACTCGATCCGTGCGAATGCGTCGAGGAAGTCAGCTTCGTCGAAACGGGCAGGGCGTTGTTTCGGCCCCTGGATCGACAGCGTCTCGCCTTCCCAGCGCGCCCACGCGGCGGCCGCCTCGGCGCGCGCTGATGCATTCTTGCCGGTCAGTCGTTTGTAGAATGCCTTCAGCAGATCGCTGCGCTCGTTCTCGGGGATGGGGGCGATGTAACGGTCGAACGCATCCGGGAAGATGTTGCTGGCGCCGTCCTGATAGAACCAGCGGATCTCGCTCTCCTTGAGCAGGAACACGCCGCGCAACAACAGGCCCATTACCTGCTTGCGATGCATCGCCGTGTAAGCGAGCGCGAGCGTCGATCCCCACGAGCCGCCAAACACGATCCACTTTTTGATGCCGAGGTGCGACCGCAGCGTCTCAATGTCGCGCACCAGATCCCAGGTTGTGTTCTCGCGGAGTTCCGAGTGCGGCGAGGAGCGTCCGCAGCCGCGTTGATCGAACAGGATGATGCGATAGCGGCGGGGGTCGAAGAAGCGGCGCATCTCCGGGCTCGAACCGCCGCCAGGCCCGCCATGCAACGCAACTACGGGCAATCCGTCAGGATGGCCGCTCTCCTCCCAGTAGAGTTCGTGCAGGGAACTGACGGCCAGACGGCCCGTCTTCCGGGGCTCGAGCGACGGGTAAAGCGTGCGGCGGGGGCGGTCTTCGTTCATTGTTGCTTCATCTACCGGGCATCAGTCTGGCGTCAAACCAATTCAGCCGGACGCTCGCTTTTTGCCTACGATGCACCTATAACAAACTGACTTGCCACGAACTTTTGGGATTGGGTTCGGTGTCACGACCGCTTGTGTTTCTTGCGTTGATTGCCCTGGGCCCGCTGGCCGGCTGTGCGACCGTTTCGGTCTATGAGCCCGTTGAGGCCGAGATTTCCCTCACTGAAGACCAGTCGGCCCTGCGCAAGGCGGCCGACGCCTATTGCAAGGATGCCCGGGAAAAGGGTCTGGCGACCGGCGAGGCGAGCCTGACGGCGCTGGCCGACATGCTGACGGGCAAGGAATCCACTGAAGGATCGTACTGGAAGCGGATCGGCGCCGATCGCAGCGCGCCAGCTTCGGTGGTGTCGCGCGTGCGTGCCGACATGAGCTTGTCCGCCAAGGGCCTTTCCGATCTTGAGACGATGGCGCGGTCTCTGATGACGTCGAGCAAGCCCACGCGCTCTGACGTTTCCGAGTTCGAGCGTGCCTTGATCCACGCCCGCCAGGCACGGGATTCCTATTCGGATGCCCTCGCCCAGGTGAACAAGCGGTCGGATCGCGAATATCAGATCATGCTCGAGCTAACGCCGCTTGATAGCGTGTTGAGCAAGGCGCGCGGCACGGCTGATGAGCTGGCGGCTGCGCGCGCTCAGGATCTGACTGCCGGCGTCGCCGCCAGCTAGTCCTGCGTATCGGCAACGTCGCGCGACTGCCTCGGCGCCATTGCGGCCGAAAGGCCCAGCAACAACCATCCAACGATGAACGCCACGCCGCCGACCGGAATAAGGAAGGTCAGGCTGTCCAGCGGCGTCGGCGCGCCGGGGATTCCGGCCATCATGATCTTCCCGATCTGCACGCCAGAGAACAGCGTCACGCTGAGCACGAATGCCCATCCGCTCGCGATCTTTAACCAACTGCGGAATGGCAGCGTCGCCGCCGCTATCGCCGCGAGTGTGTGAACGAAACCGTAGAGCAGGGCGCTCTGCCATTGGCGATTGGCGTCGACCGGAACGGTATGCGCGCCCGCCGCGCCGGCAGCGACCAGCAGCAGACCTAGTAGCGCCGCAGCAACAATGATCGAACGCATGACCGCTCCACGTGGAACCGGCGCCTTTCTAGCAGGTAAAGACGGCAATGCGCGAGGAACAGAAGCCGGATTTGACCCATCATATGTTGCAACCGGGAAGCGAACTTCGTCGCCGAGCAGTCATGTTTGGTATTTGCTACACGTTTGTACTGTAAATCTTGAAGATGACCGGCATTTCAACACGATTTCAGGTGGATACGACCGAAGGCGGAAAGCAGGTTCTTTCCGTCGCGGGCGATTGGACCATCTGGACGGTCGCTCAGATCGAAGAAAAGCTCCGGAACACCAAAATTGCCTATGATGCGATCCTGGACGTTTCGCAGCTTGAGAAGATCGATACGTCTGGCGCCTATCTGATCGATCGCGCGCTGGGTGCGCTTGAAGGCATCGACGACAAGATCCCGATCCGGGGTGAGCACCCCACCATCGAGCGGCTGCTCGGCAAGGTTCGCAAGGCCAGCCCTGCCGCGCCGCCAGACCCCATCCATCCGCCCGGCTTCATCGCCTTGCTTGATCGCGCAGGTCACGGTGCGGTCAACGCGTGGCAAGAGTTCCTCGGCCTGCTTGGCTTTATCGGCGAGACGGCTGCAACGGTCGGGCGGCTGATCGCGAATCCGAGCCGCATCCGCTGGAAGTCGGTTGTGGCGATCATGGAAGAAGCGGGACTCGATGCCCTGCCGATCGTCTGCTTCCTTTCATTCTTCATCGGCCTGGTTATCGCTTTCATCGGCGCAAACCTTCTGGCGATGTTCAACGCGTCGGTGTTCACGGTTGAACTCGTCGGCATCGGCATGCTGCGTGAATTCGGGGCCGTGCTGACAGCCATCCTGCTGGCGGGTCGAACCGATAGCGCGTTCACCGCCCAGATCGGCGCGATGAAGATGCGTCAGGAGATCGATGCGATGCGCACCATCGGGCTTGACCCGATGGAGGCGCTGGTTGCGCCGCGGCTACTTGCTCTGCTCCTGATGACGCCGCTGCTGACGTTCGCCGCGACGATCGCGGGCATTGGCGGTGGTCTGGTTGCTGCGTGGACTGCGATGGATATCTCGCCGCAGATGTTCATCTCGCGCTTCCAGGAAGTCGTGCCGCCGCAGCATTTCTGGGTCGGTATCGCCAAGGCGCCGGTGTTCGCGCTCGTGGTTGCGATGGTTGGCTGCCGGCAGGGCCTGCTGGTGGAAGGCGATGTGGTTTCGCTTGGACGCCGCACCACATCCGCCGTTGTGCAGGCAATCTTCCTGGTGATCGCGCTCGATGCGCTGTTTGCCGTCCTCTACTACATGTTGAACGTATGAGCTTTGACACCACCACGGCACACGGCAAGGCCGCCCCCGCCGGCGAGGGCGAAGTCATCATTCGCGTGCGCGGACTGACCAATCGCTTCGGTTCCAAGACCGTCCATGAAGACCTCGACCTGGATGTGATGAAGGGCGAGGTGCTGGGAGTCATCGGTGGATCGGGCACGGGCAAGTCCGTGCTGATGCGCTCGATTGTCGGGCTGCACACGCCGAATGCCGGCGAGGTCGAAGTTTTCGGCCAGCGCTTGGGCAAGCTTTCGCGCGACGAGCGAATAAAGGTCGAGCGTCGTTGGGGTGTGATGTTTCAGGATGGCGCCCTTTTCTCGACCATGACGGTACGCGAGAACGTGATGGCGCCCATGGTGGAACACACGAAGATTCCGCCGGCGCTGATGAGCGAGCTGGCTGATCTGAAGCTGCGGCTCGCGGGGCTCGAACTGGAGGCGGCTCCCAAGCGGCCGGCTGACCTTTCGGGCGGCATGCGCAAGCGGGCAGCCCTCGCGCGGGCCCTTTCACTCGACCCCGAGCTGGTTTTTCTGGACGAGCCCACGGCGGGTCTGGATCCGATCGGCGCGGCCAAGTTTGACGAATTAGTGCGTTCACTGAGCAACGCGCTGGGATTAACCGTATTCCTTGTAACCCATGACCTCGACACGCTGGCTGCAACCTGCGACCGCATTGCGGTGTTGAGTGACGGCAAGGTGCTTGCAATTGGTCCACTGGATGAGGTGCGTAAAAACCCTCACCCATGGATTCAGGATTACTTTTCCGGCCCACGTGGCCGGGCGGCAGTGAGATAGGCCATGGAAACCAAGGCCAATTACGTTCTGATCGGCGCCTTCGTGCTGCTTGCAGCCGGAGCGTTGGCCCTGTTCACGCTCTGGATCGCGGGCAATCCGCTGAACCGTGCGTATGCGGACTATGACGTCATTTTCGAGGGCCCGGTTAACGGTCTGACCGAGGGCGGCGAGGTTCGTTTCAACGGCATCAAGGTCGGCGAAGTGCAGACGCTGCGGCTTGATCGGGAAGACCCGAACAAGGTCGTCGCGCACATCCGCATCGATGCGCAGACCCCGGTTCGCACGGACTCGGTTGCGCAGCTCAACTTCATGGGCATCACGGGCGTAACGTTTATCCAGATCCTAGCAGGCGATCCGAAGAAGCCGCTGCTGACTCCGGTCAATGGTGTGACGCCGCAGATTTTCACCAGCCGCACGCTGGTCGACGAGCTGTTCCAGGGCGGACAGGATTTGCTCGGCGTTTCGGGCGATACGATCAAGAAGATAAACGAGATGCTCTCGGAAGAGAACATCGCGCACCTGACTGCTACATTGGCCAGCATCGATCGCGTGGCCGCCAAGATCGCGGAAGATGATGGACTGGTGGATTCGGCGACGAATGCGCTGAAGACCATCAACACGGCTGCAGCTGCGCTCGAAGGCGCCGCCAAGTCTGTCGACACGGCTGTGAATTCGATCAGCGCCGACGTCGGCTCCGTCGCCAAGGATGCTTCGACAGCGCTCGCTGAACTTGAGCCTGTGCTGAAGGATGCGCGTACAGCGATGGGCAACGTCAACGGCGCTGTTGCGCAGATCAACACCAGCCTTACGCCCGCCGCGACCGGCGCGATCCAGCAGATTGGTCACGCGGCGTCGGACATCCAGTCGATGATGATCCGCCTGCAAGGACTGCTCGCGCAGATCGAGCAGGACCCGAGCCGGTTTGTCTATCAGCAGCCGCCGCCAGTTGAGCGATAGAGGTTCGTCATGAGAACGCATGTCGTTGCACTGGTTGTTGCTTCCGCTCTTCTGGGTGGCTGCGTTTCGGTTCTGCCGACGCCGATCATTCCGTCCGCGCTGATCTCGTTGCCGGCTGACCGGGCGGTTGCGCCGAGCGATCCGCTGCAAGCGGATGTCGCTGTGTTCATGCCGGAATCCTCGCGTGCTTTTGCCGGCGCCGATATCGCCGTGCGGGACGGGCAGGAGCTGATCTATCTTTCCGACGTGCGCTGGGCCGATGCTGCGCCTGCTTTGTTGCAGGGTGCTGTGGTGAGCTCACTTTCGAAAACGGGCGGGCCGGGCAAGGCGGCGCCGGGACAGCTTGGTGCGCGGACCGACTATGACCTGCGCTGGATCCTGATCGACCTGTCGACGGGCAAGGGCGCAGCGCCGGTTCGGATCGAAGCTCAGGCGAGCCTGATGGATTCGGGAACGCGCCGGATGATTGCGCAGCAGACATTCACTGCCGAGGGTTCGCCCCCGGATGCCTCGCCCCGCGCGCGGGCTGCGGCACTTGCCGTTGCTTCGCAGAAGGTGGCGGATCAGGTTGCGGCTTTCGTTGCGAAGACTGCGGTGGCGAAGACGCCGCTGGCGCCGGTGAACTGACGCGTGTTCGCGTTCCCGCTGGGGAGGCGGGTTCAGGATTTTGATTTTGAGCGCGGTCGCTTAGGCGGCCGCGTTTTTGTTTGGCGGACTCAAAAATCCGCTCATCCCTGCGCAAGCCGGGATCCAGGGCTGCTGGTGGAGGCCTGATTCAATGCGCATCACCCTTGGCGCTCTGGGTCCCGACTTTCGTCGGGATGAGCGGAGTGAGGGTGGTGCGGGATTGTTGGAGCGCGCGGGTTGCGCAGCTTCGAACGGAGCAATGATTGTCATCCCGGCCGCAGCGTAGCGGAGAGCCGGGAACCATTGCGAGGTGGGTCCCGCCGGATGAATGGGTCCCGGATAGCGCTTCGCGCTTCCGGGATGACAAGCC